>NZ_BAABIC010000005.1:0-379858 GCF_039542425.1 Pseudonocardia yuanmonensis | reverse complement strand
CTACCTCACCGGCGACGGCGGCCGGATCGACTCCGACGGCTACGTGTTCGTGATGGGCCGCACCGACGACGTCATCAACGTCGCCGGGCACCGGCTGTCCACCGGCGGGATGGAAGAGGTCCTCGCCTCGCACCCGGACGTGGCCGAGTGCGCGGTCATCGGCGTCGCCGACCAGATGAAGGGCCAGATCCCCCGCGGGTTCGTGGTGCTCAAGGCCGGCGTCATGGATCGAGAAGGGGCCTCCGCCGAGGGCTACGAGGACAAGCTGCGCGCCGAGCTGGTGCAGATGGTGCGCGACCAGGTCGGCGCGGTGGCCTCGCTCAAGGAGGTCGCGATCGTCCCGGCGCTGCCCAAGACCCGCTCCGGGAAGATCCTGCGCAAGACCATGCGCGGCATCGCCGACGGCCTCGACGAGCCGGTGCCCTCGACCATCGAGAGCGCCGACGTCCTCGACGCCCTGCGGCCGGTGCTCCGCAAGAACTAGCGGCGGGGCGGTCCGTCGATCGGTTGCGCGCGGGGCAGCAAGGCGAGTCAGGACGAGCTTTCGTCCGCGCCTACCGGTCCAGCTTGCTGAGGGCGTGAGCCCGATCGAGCAGTAGACGTCCCAACATGGGAATTCGCTCGTCGGTGAAACGAGATCGCACGCCGGTAAGACTCAGAGCTGAGCGCGGCCGGCCCGCTCCGTCGAAGACAGCGGCGGCCACGCCCCAACTGCCCTCGACGACGAGGCCGGGGTTCACGGCGTACCCACTGTCCCGGGCCGCGGCGAGCCGGGAGCGCACGGCGTGTTCGGAATGTGCCTCGCCCCAACGGATCGTGAGGTCGGTGGTCGCGAGGTAGTCCTCGGCCTCGGAGGGGGGCAGATGCGCGAGAATGGCCAGGCCTGCGGATGCCACACCAAGTGGGAACCGGATGCCTTCGTGAAGGACGTGCGAGCGAAGGGGGAAGCTGCCCTCGCACTCGGCGAGGCAAACGGTCTCCCGGCCCCGCAACGCGGACAGGTAGGCGCTCTCACCGGTCTGCTCTGCGAGGTCGGCGAGGACATCGCGGGCGTGATCGGTGACGTTGTACCTGGCAGCTGCCAGGGCTCCGAGCAAGAACAGCTCAGGACCGAGCTGCCACCGACCCGTGTCGCGGTTGCGGTCGACGAGACCTTGCTCGGCGAGGTCGGTGAGCAGGCGGTGCGCCGTCGGGCGGGGCAAGCCGCAGTGACGGGCAACGGCAGTGGTCGTCGCCCCCTCCGCCTCCGCTGCCCCGAGGGTCCGCAGCACAAGCCCGACCTTCGCGACCACCGAGACCCCGCCATTCGAAGCAGGTGCGAGAGGGGAGCCCATCCCTCGATCATACGTTCACTGGATGAAAGCATCTTCGTCGAGGTGTTCGCTGAGTGGACACTCTCTGGATCTGTGGGCCGGCCGCCTGTCTTCTTGCAACATGGTCTCGGACAATGCGTGTTCGACGCCCTTCGTAGATGGTGCTCGCCGTGCCACCTCCAGGGCCGCCGGTGGCGTCCGTCGATGATCGCCATGAAGGACATGGCTTCACGGCCACCGAGCGCCGCCTCGGCCGTACTTCGGGCGGGCGTCTGATGGATTTCGGAGTCACGCCCCTCGATGGGCTGCCGCTACCCCCGCGCGTCACCATCTGTGAGGTCGGTCCCAGGGACGGGTTGCAGAACGAGTCCACGATCCTGCCGTTCGGCGTCAAAGCAGAGTTCGTGCACCGTCTGGTGGACGCAGGGAACACGGTCGTGGAGGCAGCGAGCTTCGAGAACCCGGTGTGGGTGCCCCAGCTCGCGGATGCCGACGACCTGCTGAGAGCGATCACCCCTGCGTCCGGGGTGCGTTATCCGGTCCTGGTGCCCGACGAGCGCGGGCTGGACCGCGCGCTCGACCTCGGCGTCACCGACATCGCAGTGCTCGGCTGCGTCGCGGCGACCTTCCCCCGCTGCAACCCCCACCGGTCTGTGAGAGAACCGTTCGAGATGCTCGCCCCGGTCGTCGCGCGCGCCCGGGAGGCCGGGCTGGGGGTCCGTGGCCACCTCTCGGGGTGCTTCGGCGACCCCTGGGACGGCCGGGTCTCGACCTCTCAGGTCGTTGCGGCAGCGACAACGATGAAGACAGTGGGCTGTACCGAGCTCAGCCTTGGCGACACCATCGGCGTCGCCACCCCTGGACAGGTCGCCGCGGTCCTCGACGCCCTGGTTGCCGCCGGCATCGGGATCGACGAGATCGCTGTGCACTTCCACGACACCTACGGTCAGGCACTGGCCAACGCCCTGACCGCACTGCGGCGCGGCGTCACCACCTTCGACGCTTCCGCCGGAGGAGTAGGCGGCTGTCCCTACACGGGCTCGGCGACCGGCAACCTCGCCACCGAAGACCTGCTCTGGCAGCTCCATGGCCTCGGCATCGACACCGGGATCGACCTGCAAAGGATGGTCGACACCAGCACCTGGCTCGCCGAGCGGCTCGGCCGCCCCAGTCCCTCTCGCACCGTCACCGCCCTTACGAGCTGACTTGCTCCCACTCGACGCAGTACAGGAGGTCCCATGGACAAGGTGATCAGCGCCGAACAGGCGCTCAGCGATATCAGAGTCGGCGCGACCCTTGCGGTGGGCGGGTTCGGGCTCTGCGGCATCCCGTCCACGCTGATTGCCACCCTGCACGCCGCAGGGGTGACCGGCCTGCAGGTCGTGTCCAACAACTGCGGCGTCGACGACTGGGGGCTCGGCATCCTGCTCTCCGACCGGCGCATCGTCCGGGTCACCGGCTCCTATGTCGGGGAGAACAAGGAGTTCGCCCGCCAGTACCTCTCCGGCGAGCTCGAGGTCGAGCTGTGCCCTCAGGGCACACTGGCTGAACGGCTGCGCGCAGGAGGATGCGGCATCCCCGCGTTCTTCACCCCGGCCGGCGTCGGTTCCCAGATCGCCGACGGCGGCCTGCCCTGGCGCTACGCTGCCGACGGATCTGTCGCGGTCGCGTCCCCGGCCAAGGAGGTCCGGGAGTTCGGCGGGGTGCCACACGTGCTGGAGGAGGCCATCCGCACCGACTTCGCGCTGGTCGCCGCGGCCCGCGGTGACCGGCACGGCAACCTGGTGTTCGACAAGACCGCGCAGAACTTCAACCCGTTGTGCGCCATGGCCGGGCGGGTGACCATCGCCGAGGTGGCCGAGCTGGTCGAGCCGGGCGAGCTCGACCCTGCCGGAATCCACCTGCCCGGCGTGTTCGTCCAGCACGTGGTGCACGCCCCGGATGTCGAGAAGCGGATCGAGAAGATCACCGTCACGGAGGTGTCGGCATGAGCCTGTCCCGTCACGAGATGGCGGCCCGCGCCGCGGCGGAGCTGCGCGACGGTGAGTACGTCAACCTCGGCATCGGCCTGCCCACGCTGATCCCGAGCTTCCTGCCCGATGACGTGCACGTGGTGCTGCACAGTGAGAACGGCATCCTCGGCACCGGGCCCTACCCCACGCCCGACGCCGTCGACCCCGACCTCATCAACGCGGGCAAGGAGACCGTCACGATCCGGCCGGGGGCTTCGTTCTTCGACTCGGCGCTGTCCTTCGGGATCATCCGCGGCGGCCATCTCGATGTCGCCGTGCTGGGCGCCATGCAGGTCTCCGAGCGCGGTGACCTGTCCAACTGGGCCGTGCCCGGCAAGATGGTCAAGGGCATGGGTGGGGCGATGGACCTCGTGCACGGTGCCCGTCGGGTCATCGTGCTGATGGAGCACACGGCCAAGGACGGCTCGCCGAAGATCCTGCGCAAGAACACGCTGCCCTACACCGGCATGCGGGTGGTGAACCGGATCATCACCGATCTCGCCGTCCTCGACGTCACCGAGGATGGGCTGGTCCTGGTCGAGACCGCCCCCGGCGTCACCGAGGACGAGGTCCGCGCCGCCACCGATGCTCCGTTCAGTATGCCGGCATCTGCCTAGGGTCACGCGTCTGAGATCCATCGCTGCAGCAGCCGCCGGTCGTCCCGGGAAGGGTCGGTCGGCGGCTGCGGGATCCGACCACGCGCTGGTCGAGCGAGTGGTGCCGGGCATCATCGAGCGCGAAGTCCTGGCGTGGGCGGATCCGCGACGCGCACGCTGCTCTGCTCGCCCTGGTATCAGGGGCGGCGGTTCAGGACGGCGAGGTGTCGGCCTGCATGGAGAGCCAGGTGACGCCGCTCGGTTCGAGAACCTTGGTCACCATCGCCTGGTGGCGGGGATGGTTCAGGTAGGCGGTGAAGGAGTCGACATCGGCGAAGGTCGTCGACAGTGAAGCGTCGGCCACGCGAGGGTTTGCAGGATCCCGCAGCCCGAGGTCGGTCGTGACGGTGACCGGCCCGGCGGTGAGCGGGGCGTCAGCCGCGAATGCCTGCAGCGCGGCGACGAAATCAGCCCGCTGTGCTGCGTCGAGGGGGCGTGGCAGTCGGAACAGCACAGTGTGAGTCAGCATGACTTCTTCCTCGTGATCGGGTCAGCACCACTCGAGCTCGACGGCACCGCGTGGAGCGCGGTGCGTGGCACGGTAGATGTGGCGTGGTACGCCCTCGTCGCGACCTCTTGAGCACCAGGGTCGCCCTCGCCCTATTGCGCGCTCCAGCCGCCGTCCATGACCCAGGAAGAACCCGTGGCCATCCCGGCCCCGTCCGAGGCGAGCCACGTCACGAGTTCCGCGACGTCGTCCGGCTCGATCAGACGCTTGATGGCGCTGCGCTCCAGCAGCACGGTCTGCAGCACTTCATCGGCCGAGATCTTGTGCACGGCGGCTTGATCGGCGATCTGGCCTTCGACGAGCGGAGTCCGGACGTAACCGGGGTTGACGCAGTTGCTGGTCACGTTGTGTGACCCGCCTTCGGCGGCGACGACCTTCGACATGCCCTCGAGGGCATGCTTGGCGGCGACGTAGGCAACCTTGAACGGCGAGGCCCGCAGACCGTGGACCGACGAGATGTTGATGACCCGGCCGAAGCGCTGCGCGTACATGTGGGGGAGGGCGGCGCGCACGAGCAGAAAGGGGGCTTCGAGCATCAGGCGGATCATCGCCCGGAACCGCTCGGGGGGGAACTGCTCGATCGGGCTGACGGTCTGGATCCCTGCGTTGTTGACGAGGATGTCGACCGAGAGGTCGAGGGACTCGAGAGGCGTCACGTCGAGGAGGTCGACCTCCCATGCCTCGCCGCCGATCGACGTCGCGACGTCGCGGGCTCGGTCCCCGTCCAGGTCGGCGACCGTGACTTTCGCCCCCTGAGCGGCGAGCGCCCGAGCGCATGCAGCTCCGATGCCGCTACCGGCCCCAGTGACGAGCGCGGTGCGGCCGGTCAGATCAGCCATGTCAGTCCTCCTGGGTCTATCCCGTCAATTCATGCGTCCGGACATCAAAGCCGGTGCGTCGTTCGGGCGACGCGCAGATCACCGGGAGTCAGTGATGGCGGTCCTGGTCCTGCCCAAGGTTGCTCGCCATGCACTTCTCGGTCAGGCCGCTTCGATATCCAGGCGATCAAAAAGTGCCAGTTCGATATGGCGCGGACACGGGATCGCAAGCGAGGCAGATCATCGAGTTCTGCAGCGTCTACGCCAGGCCGCACTTCACGGCGACGTAGGCCAGTTCTGTCCGGTTGGAAACGGCGAACTTCGCCATGAGTGTCCCCAGATGCCACTTCACAGTGGTGTGCGCGATCCCGAGACGGTCGGCGATCTGCTGATTGGTGAGCCCCCGGGCGACGCCGTACAGTACCTGCCTTTGCCGAGGGGTGAGACGTGGCAGATAGGCGATCTGCTCAGCCACGTCCGCGTGCACAGGCTTGGTCCAGGGCGGGCGCTGCGCCTGGTGCAAGATCGACTCCTTGTCCATTGGATACCCCCGACGGCGGGCGATGGGTGGCATGCACCCGCCGCCGGGGGGCGTCATCACTTGGGCTCGACAGCATCGGGCCGACTTCTTCTCTTTGCTCGTGGCGTAGATCGTTCTCAGCTTAAGGTCGAGATCCCGTGAGTGGCGTCCGATCTGGCCAGAGCATTCGAGGCGAGGTCGATGTCATGTGACCTCCTTCGGCGCGCCATCAAATACTGTGATTGCCCGTCCGGGGCAGTATCACATGCCTGCCAGGGGCCACTGTGTAGCATTATGCGACGATGATCTTTGCTGGGCGCCTACTGAGATGTAGGCGCCGTCACCCACGTGCGCTGGACGGGTGCCGAGTCCCTTCTCCGGGTGTGTGAGGAGCTGAGTCGACGGTGGTTGGCACGCGTTCCGCAGGCGGAGTGAAACCCCCGTCGCGAGGGGCGCATAATGCAGTCGTCGAGTCCGGGATCCTAGCGCGACCGCCGTTCTCGCCATCGCACTCGGGCCTCGGGTCGGGAGGCTCTTGCCCCCATGCACGTGACCTGCTGAATGCAGGCCGCCTCGGCAGCGACTGCGGATGAACCGCCGGGAGGCGAACTGGTGCGGCCCACCTCCCGGCGGTTCATCAGGTCCTGCTTTAGCGCGTGCGGTTCGCCCTGCGATGTCAGCTGTGCCGGATCTTGTACGGGGCGATCCCCCCGGCGTCGACCAGCTGGGTCGTACCGGTGACGTACCGGGACTCGTCGGACGCTAGGTAGAGCACCGCGTTGGAGATGTCGATCGGGTCGACCCAGGGGATCTTGAGGCCGTTGAGGTAGATCAAGGTGTCCTTGACCTGCTCCTGGGTCGGCGTCTCCACGTCCGGGACGAAGACCTTGTGGAAGGCCGGGTTGTTCATCATCGGCGTGTCGACCGAGGTCGGATGGACCGAGTTGACGCGGATGTTGTGGGGTGCGAGCTCGACGGAGAAGCTGCGCATGAGACCGGTGACCCCGTGCTTCGCGACGTTGTAGTGGCCCAGCTGGGGGTACGCGATCAGCCCGGCCAGCGAGCTGATCAGGATGATCGAACCACCGCGGTCCCGTTCGAGCATCGACGGGATGGCGGCCTTGGCGGTCTTCCAGACGCCCGTCAGGTTGATGTCGAGCATCTCCTGCCACTGCTCGTCGGTCACCTCCCACAACGGGTCGAAGCCGACGATGCCGGCGTTGGCCACCACGATGTCGATCCCACCGAACTCGCTGACCGCGTCAGCGACCAGCTGATTCAGGACGTCGGAGTCCCGGACGTCGCCCCGCCGGGCCAGGATCCGACGGTCGAGCTGTTCGACCGCCTTCACGGTCTGCGCGAGGTCTTCGGGTGTGCTGCCGATGTAGGGCGCGGTCTCGACCTCTGCGCAGAGGTCCAGCGCCACGATGTCCGCGCCCTCTTCGGCCAGTCGTACGGCGTGCGACCGGCCCTGACCACGGGCGGCCCCCGTGATGAATGCGACCTTACCGTCGAGACGACCCACGGTGACAACTCCTTTGTTGTGCCGGAGACCTCGTCATCGGCGTCTCCGGGACTTCCTGGGGTGCCTCAGATTAGGACGAGGCAAATTCTCAGAGATGTAGCGATCCGCTACACGAATGATGTCTGCGCATTTCGTGCATTGAGCCTTTCCCAGTAGCGATTTTTGGGTCGCTGCTGGGTCAGGCCGCGCGGTCGTGTTCGTGGTGGAGCAGCGCGAGGGCGGCGGCGGTGATGTCGCCGATGCGCCAGGGGCACAGGCTGACCTGGCGCAGCGCCGCGAAGGTGGTCTTGAGCAGGGAGTTCCCGCGTTCGCACAGCGCCGGGGTCGCGCGGTGGAGAAGGTTTCGGGTGCGTTGATCAACACTGAGGCCGCGGCCGCGGTGGTTCTTGTCCGGGACAACGAAAATGGCGGCTTCGCCTTCGTAGCCCAGGTCGGCGAGCACCACGTGGGTCGGGTCGTTCCAGCGTTGGGCGAGCAGGTCGGGCAGGTGCTGGCGGCGGGCGCAGGTGACGTCCTTCTCCCGGCCGGGGCGGACCCGGGAGGTATGGAGCGGCCAGCCGTCCGGGGTGGTCAGCACCTGGATGTTGGCGCCGTGGCGGTGGTGTTTGCCCGACCACCACAGGTGCACGCCGGGGTTCGGGCCGGGCCGGCGGACCCGGTCGGTGAAGATCACGGTGCCGTCCAGGCCGAGGTGGGTGTGCCCGGCCGCGCGGGCGGCGGTGAGGGCCTCGTCGAGTCCGGGCGCGGCCGCGGCGAGCACGTCGATGGCTTCGTGGAGGTAGCGGTAGCAGGTCGAGGTGCCGATCCGGTGATCGCGCACGAGTTGGCGGATGCGGGTGGCGTCGTAGAACCAGCACAGCGCCAGGATCGCCTGCTCGCGGCAGGACAGCGCGCGCCGGTCGTGGCGGGTGCCCCGAGCGGCCCGTTCGGCCGCCAGGAGCCCGGTGAGCCAGTCCACCGTGGCGGCCCGGACGGGGAGCACGGCGGTGTAGGTGACAGCATGAGACACGCAGGACCTCGGTTCTCGGTGCTCTTTGGTCGGAACACCTCGATACCGAGTCCTGCGCTCATCTGTCGCACCCGCCGCTCCCCGGCGTGTCACCCCCAGCGCGCTACTGGGAAAGGCTCATTGATTGAGAGTGCGACGTCGTCGGTCGGTCTGTTCGGTCACGCCCGAGGAGGCGCGAACGGAAGTCCTCACGGAGGCGCGTGGCCGGATCCCGCGCGACTCCACGAGGTCTTCCGCCGCCGTGATTACCGAGATCCGGGCGTCGGCGGTCCTCTCAGCCCGGCCGGCGCCTCGGTCTCGCTCAGGCCAGGTGCCCGGCGTCGACGACGAGTGTGGTGCCGGTGATGTACCGAGCGTCGTCCGACGCCAGGAACAGCACGGCGTTGCTGATGTCCTGCGGCTCGACCCACGGAATAGGCAGCTTGTTCATCCCCAGCAGCACCTCCTTGAAGTCCTCCTGCGTCGGGTTGGGCAGGTCCGGCACGAACAGCTTGTAGATCGCGTCGTTCTGGATCATGCCGGTCGCGACGAACGTCGGGTTGACCGTGTTGACCCGGATCCGGTGCGGGGCGAGCTCGTTGGCCAGGGACTTCGCCAGCCCGACCACGCCGTGCTTGGCCGCGACGTAGTGATGGACCCGGCCGACGCCGCCCTCGAGCCCGTACACCGAGCTGGTGAGGATGATGGACCCTCCCGCGCCACGTTCGATCATCGACGTCAGTGCGGGTTGCACGGAGTACCAGACACCGCTCAGGTTGATATCGATCATGTCCCGCCAGCGCTGCGGCGACATGTCCGGGGCCGGGTCCCAGCTGCTGATGCCGGCGTTGGCACAGATGATGTCGATGTGCCCGAACTCGGCCAGACCGCGTTCGGTGGCCGCCTGCATCGCCTCCGGGTCGCGGACGTCGGCCTCCAGGCTGACGATCCGCCGGTCCTCCGCCTCGACCAGCTTGACGGTCTGGGCCAGGTCGGCCGGGGTGGCCATCTCGTAGGGCACCGACTCGACCTGTCCCGCGAGGTCCACCGCGATGATCTCGGCGCCCTCCCGGGCCAGGGTGATCGCGTGCGAGCGGCCCTGCCCCCGCGCCGCTCCGGTGATCAGCGCGACCTTGCCGTCCAGACGTCCCATGACGGTCCTTTCCTCGATGATGAGTGGCGATGACGCCGGCGCACGGCCGGCACGTGCTGCCGGAGGGGGCGCCCCTCCCGGGTCGGGTCAGACTCGGGAGACGTTCACGACCGGGGTCGGTGAACGCGAGGATCCCGTCGCGGCCGAACTCCGAGCCCATCCCGGACTGCTTGCGGCCGCCGAACGGGACGTCGGGGGACAGCGCGAAGTGCTGGTTGACCCAGCACATACCACTGTCCAGGCGGCGCGCGACCTCGGTCGCGGCCTCCAGGTCGGTGCCCCACACCGAGTTGCCGAGGCCGAACTGGGTGCCGTTGACCCGGGCGACGACCTCGTCGATGTCGTCGGCGAGAGGGTGGTGGGGTGACGGCGTAGCGGGTCAGACGGGTGAGTGGGCACGGGCGTTGCCCGCCGGTTCCGTCGGCGTCGTCGGGGGCGCGGACCCGGCGGGCGCCCGGCGGGCCGACCTGCCGACACGTTGCCCGGTGAAGCGGGCGGCGGTGATCGCGCCGACCAGCACCAACCCGTTGAACACCGGCTGGACCCAGGCCGCGACGCCGATCATGAACAGCCCGGTGGTGCCGACGGCGACCAGGTACACCGCCACGACCGTGCCCCACACGTTGTAGAAGCCACGCCGGATAGACGTCTCGCCCAGGAAGCAGGCCGCGATGGCGGGCAGCAGGAACTCGCCCCCGTTGCCGGGAGAGGCCGACCCGACCTGCGCCACCTGCAGGAAGCCGCCGGTGCCCGCGAGTAGGGAGCTGGCCACGAACGCCCCGACGATCATGGGGTTGACCTTGATGCCGGTCAGCCGGGCGGCGTCCTCGCTGCCGCCGATGGCGTAGAGGCGTCTGCCCAGCGGCCGGTAGTAGAGGACGAACCAGAGGATCACCGCGACGACGACCACGAAGAGGAACGGCAGCGGGATCTGCAGCGGACGAGACTGCCCCAGCGCCAGGAACCCCGGGGTCAGGCCGTCATAGATCACCATGCCCTTGGAGTAGAAGAGCACGCCCCCGTAGAGCACCGACTGCACGCCGAGGGTGACCACGAGCGAGTGCAGCCGGACGTAGGCGACCAGCAGCCCGTTGATCAGGCCGATCACCGCGCACGCCGCCAGGACCAGCAACAGCGCGAGGGGCCACACGGTGACCAGACCGTCGGACATCAGCCGCGCGACCATCATCCCGCTGAACGCCGCGGTCGCCGCCACCGAGAGGTCGAAGCGGCCGAGGATCAGCGGGATCAACAGCCCCAGCGCGACGAAGGCGATCGCGGCGTTGGCCTGCAGGATCGACCCGAAGTTGCCGAGGGTGGGGAAGGTCGTGGGACGCAGGACGGAGAAGACGGCGATGATCACGAGCAGGGCGATGATCAGTGCGTTGCCGGCGAGCAGCGACCCGAGCGAGCGGCGCCCGGGCCGGTGCTCCGCCGCCGGGGTGGTGGCGGTCATGAACGGTCCTTTTCAGTCGATGGCATAGCTGGCGGCGGCGATCCGGTCGGGGGTGACGGCGTCCCCGGTGAGCTCCTGCACGATCGCTCCGGACCGCATGACCAGGACGCGGTCGGCGTACTCGGCGACGACGTCGATGTCCGAGTCGATCAATAGGACGGACAGGCCCGAGCCGTGCGCGCGCTCGCGGACCGAGTCCAGGATCCGGCGACGGGCCCCGATGTCCACGCCGTAGGTGGGCTCGTCGAGGATGAGCAGGCGCAGCGGGAGGTCCAGCCACTTGGCGAGGATGACCTTCTGCTGGTTGCCGCCCGACAGCTCGCGCAACAGCTTCGTCGGGTGCGGGGGCTGCACGTCCATCGTCACGATGGCCTGCTGCGCCGCACGCCTGCGCAGCGCGCCCGACAGCGCCCCCCGCCGGACGAAGCTGCGCAGCCGGGGCTGCGTCAGGTTCTCCACCAGGGTCATCGAGGCGACCCCGCCCTGGGCCCGGTCCTGCGGCACGTAACCGATGCCGCGGGTCACACTGGACGCCGGTGAGGACCGCTCGACGAGCTCGCCGTCGAGTCGGACCTCGCCCGCCGTGGCGCGCTGCTCGCCGAAGATCAGCCGGCCCAGCTCGCTGCGGCCGGACCCGATGAGTCCGGTCACGGCCAGGATCTCACCGTCGGCGACGTCGAAGCTCGCCCCCGACGTGCGCTTGCCGGACAGCCCGGAGACCGACAGCCGGGGCACGTCGCCCGCCGCCGCCGTGAGGGCGGCCATCGACCTCCGCTCGGCGGGCGAGGCGTGTGCGGTGACGCCGGTGATCAGGTCGGCGAGGCGGTCCGGGTCCGTCGCGGCGACCGCGTCGTCGAACACGACACGGCCGTTGCGCAGCACCGTCAGCCGGTCCGCCATCGCGAACACCTCGTCGAGCCGATGGGAGACGTAGACCAGGGCGATCCCACCGTCGCGCAGCAGCCGGCAGCGCTCGAGCAGCTGCTCGACCTGGGCGTGGGGCAGCCGTGCGGTGGGCTCGTCGAGGACCAGCACCCCGCGGTCGGGGTCGAGTCCGCGAAGGGCCCGCGCCATCGCGACGAGTGTGCGTTGGACGGGGCCCAGGTCCTGGATCAGCGCCGTCGTGTCGATGTCGTGGAGCCCTACTGACGCCAGGTCCCGGCGGGCGGCCCGATGCTGGGCCCGCCAGTCGATGGCCGGTCCGCGGACCTCGAACCCGGCCGTCAACGCGAGGTTGTCGGCGACCGACATCGACTCGACGAGCCCGAGGTCCTGGTGGACGAAGCGGATTCCCAGCGCGTGCAGCTGGTGCGGGGACAGCGGCATCGCCACGTCCTCGCCGTGCACTCGCAGAGCACCCGCGGTCGCATCGTGATATCCGGCCAGGACCTTGATCAGGGTTGACTTGCCCGATCCGTTCGCGCCGAGCAGTGCGTGGATCGAGCCCGACCGGAAGGCCACGGACACGTCGTCGAGCACCCGGTTGACCCCGAAGTCCTTGACCAGGCCGGTGAACTCGACCGCGGGCACGACCGACCCGGCGGCGCCGGTCTCGACCTGCTTCGCCACCGTGGTCACGACGCCGCCACACCCCAGAGCTGGTAGAACTTCGCGGTGAAGTCGTAGTTGCCCCGCCACCCGACGGTGACCAGCTCGTCGAGCTTGTCCGCGGGCAGCTTCGCGAGGTTGTCCTTGTCGAACAGTGCCGTCGGGATCTTGTCGGTGTAGTCGAACGGTTGCTGGCCGTCGGTGACTCGGATGACGTTGTCCAGGACGGCCAGGCTCAGCCATTCGCGGGGGTCGGCGAAGCAGGCCTTCTGCAGGCCGCCGCGCTGGATGACGGCGACGTTCTCGGCGCTGCAGTCGTAGCCGGCGCCCTGCACTCCGCGCTTGGTCAGTCCTGCACGGTCGGCCGCCTGGGAGACCCGGAACATGCACGCGTCGAAACAGCTGACCCAGTTCAGCGAGGGGTCCGCCTGCAGCGCGGCCGAGGCCTGCGCCGCGGGCCCGAGGTTGGGGTCCTCGAAGTTGGCGAGGCTCCACTCGAGGGTCTCGGTGGTGCAGCCCGGGCAGTTCGCCGGGTCGGAGAGGTAGTCCTGGCTGCCCTGGTACTGGCCGACGATCGCCGCGTAGATGTCGGTGTTCTTCATCTGGAGCAGCTTCAGGTCGCCACCGGACTTCCAGACCATGTACTGGGCCATCACCTGGCCCTCCCCGTAGACGTTCCACGCCACGTCGGGCACGTTCGGAGTCTTCTTGAGGTTGCCCAGCGTGAAGACCGGGATGCCCGCCGCCAGCGCTCGGTCGATGCCGGCCTGCACCCGGGCGTTGTCGACGAACATCGTCACGATGGCGTCGACCTTCTCGTCGACGGCGGCCTGGATGGCATTGAGGGCGACGTCGGGCTTGCCCTGTCCGTCGGAGATCTTCGCGGTCCAACCGATGGCCTGTGCCGCCTTGGCCATCGCGTTGGCCGGGCTGCTGGCACCGGTCGAGGCCATGGTCGTCGGGATGATGGCAAGGCGTAGGCCGGGCTTCGGCCGCGGGCTGGACTCCGGGCCCTGCCAGGCGTTCGGCTGGGTGGCCGCGTTTATCAGCCTGGTGGCACCGGCCTGGGCCTTCTGGACCGCCGCGGCACGCGCCGCCGGGTCGACGTTCTGGGACGCCGTGGTGCCGCTACAGCCGGCCAGGAGTGTCGTGAGGACCGCGACGGCCACCACGGCCAGCCGGGTGTCTCGGAGTCGGGACATGACGAGAGCCTCGGTTCTGGGAGAGGGGGTGGGCGACGGCCGGGAGCCCGACCGGACGATGGGGTGAGGCGCGGGGCGACGTGGACCCGTGCACCGCGTCAGTTGAACTGCATCCCGCCGTCGACGATCAGCACCTGACCGGTGACGTAGTCTGCGTCGGGGCCCGCCAGGAACGAGACCACCTTGGCCACGTCGTCGGGGGTCTCGATGCGCCCGAGCAGGATCTGGTCGACGTAGGCCTGCCGGTTGGCCCCGATCGGCTTCCCGTTGATCTTGTGTAGGCCCAGGTCGACCTCGTCCCACATCGGGGTGTCGACGATGCCGGGGGCGTAGGCGTTCACCGTGATCCCGTGCGGTGCGAGCTCCTGCGCTGCCGCCTGCGTGATCCCCCGCACGGCGAACTTCGTGCCCGAGTAGACGCCCAGCAGACCCGCCCCCCGGATCCCCGCGATGGAGGCCGCGGAGATGATCCGACCCGGCCTGCCGAGCCGCGTCAGCTCCGCCGCGGCGGCCTGGATGCCCCAGACCACACCGTTCACGTTGACGCGCAGGATCTGGTCCAGCTCGGCCTCGGTGACCTCGGTGATCTGCTGGACCTGGGCGATGCCGGCGTTGCTGACCATCACGTCGAACCCGCCCAGGGCGGCCGAGGTCTGCTCCACCGCGCGGAAGACCTGATTGCGGTCGGAGACGTCGGTCTCCAGGGCGATCGCCTTGCCACCGATCTCGGCGATCTCGGTGACCACCTGGCCGACCGCCTCGGCCTGGACGGCGAGATCGGCGACCCCGACGCTGAACCCGTCGCGGGCCAGGCGCAGGGCGATGGCCCGGCCGATTCCCCGGGCGGCGCCGGTGACCAGGGCCACCCGGCTGTCGGCGTTCGTGTCTGTCGTCATGTGAGTTCCTCAGCGACTGTGATGGGAGGACCGGAGGGGGAGGTGCCGGTCGGGGCGCCCGCCGACGGGTGTCGCGCGCGCCCCGACCTCGGCCGTCAGGCCGGGACGAGACCGCGCAGTCGCGCGGTCAGCTGGAGCGCGAGGATCCGCGAGTAGTAGCGGGCCATCGCCAGGTTCCCGATCAGGAACCACAGCCCAGGGTGTCCGGTGGGCCGCCAGGTGCCGTTGAGCTCGCCTTCCTCGTCGAGCCCCCAGGCGTCCTTGACCCGGCCGGACACCTCCGAGCCGAACAGCGACGTGACCTGGTCGCGCAGCGTGTCGTAGCCGGTGGCGAGCACGACCAGGTCGGCCTCGAGCCTGCGGCCGTCGGTGAGCACCACACCGTCCGGCTCGAACCGATCGATCCCGGCGCCCTGGGCGACCTTGACCTTGCCGTCCGCGATCAGTTCCGAGCCGCCGACGTCGATGTAGTAGCCGCTGGCGGTCTGCAGCACCTTCATGAACAGCCCGCTGCCGTTGGGGCCGTAGTCGAGGGCGAACCCGGCCTTCTCCAGCCCACCGAGCAGGTCCGCGTCCAGCTCACGGAGCCGCTCGGTGAGGCCGACGTGCAACTGCCCCAGCAGCAGGAACGGGTAGGACGCGAACAAGAGGTCGGCATCCTCGGTCTTCGGGCCGCCCTCCACGAAGAGCGGGTCGAACAGGCCCGGAATGCCGTGCTCGGTGCTGATCACGCAGGTCGAGGAACGCTGGACCATGGTGACCTGCGCGCCGCGGTGGTACAGGTCCTGCGAGATGTCGTGGCCGGAGGTCGCCGCGCCCACGACGACGGCCGTGCGGCCCTCGACGTCCTCGGTGCCCCGGTAGCCGCTGGAGTGGACGACCGTCCCCCGGAAGGTGTCCTGCCCGGGGAACTGCGGCTGCCGTGGCCGCCCGTTGAGCCCTGTCGCCATGACGATGTGCGGGGTGCGGAACCGCCGCTCGGTGCCGTCGGCCCGGCGGACGACGGCCGTCCAGATGCGCTCCTGCTCGTCGTAGTCGGCCGAGAGCAGCGTGGTGGAGTTCCAGACGTTGATCTCCATGGCGTCGGCGTAGTACTCGAGCCAGCCGGCGATCTTGTCCTTGGGCATGTAGATCGGCCATGTGTCCGGGAAGTTCAGGTACGGCATGTGGTCGAACCAGACCGGGTCGTGCAGGGACAGGGACCGGTAGCGGTTGCGCCACGCGTCGCCGACCCGTGGGTTGCTGTCGATGACGAGCGCGTCGACACCCATCTGCACCAGACGGGCGCCGATGGCCAGGCCGCTCTGACCGGCGCCGATGACGAGCACCTCGGGATCGCGGTCGGCGAACTCCCGCTCACGGTCGCGCAGCTCGGGCCACGAGGGGCCAGAGCGGCCGTGCGGGTTGCCGACCGGGCGACGCCTGCCCACCCGCTCCTCGAACCCGGTCAGCTCGTGCAGCGCGGTCAGCACGGTCCAGGCGCGCCAGACCCCGTCCTCGCCGGAGGTCAGGCGCACCACCCCGCGCCCGCGACCGAGCGCGGTGTCGAACTCGAAGATGGCCTCCACGAGCTGCGAGCCGTCGCCGGTGTCGACCAGCTTCGCGCCGTCGGGCAGGGCGAGGCCGCCGAGCCCGGCTGCTCCGGCGCGGGCGAGGACGAGGTCGGCCACGGCGCCCGGACCGCGGGTGGTGTGCACGTCCTGGTCGAGGACCAGCTGGTCGCGCCACCAGACCTCGGGCCCGAGCAGACCGATCAGTCGGTCGCGGTCGCCGCTGTCGATGGCCTGGGTGAGGTTGTCGAGCCATCGGCCGGCCAGGACGGCCGGGTCGAGCGCGGCCGAGGGAACGGAGTCGACGACGGGTTCGGTGACGGTCATGGGTCTCCTCGAGTGAGCTGTGGGCAGCAGGAATCGCGTGACCGGTGGTCACCGGTCACGAGTCGATACGGCGGTCAGCGCCGGATGCGGTAGCGGGCGAGCTTGTCGTAGAGGGCGCGGCGGGACAGGCCGATCTCGTCGGCGGCTCGGGACTTGTTCCCGCCGTGCCGGTCCAGCGCGGCGACGATGACGTCGCGTTCCGCCCTCTCCAGTGGTGTCCACGGGTCGTCGGTCGGCACGGCCATCGGGGTGGGGGCCGTCGCGTCGGGTGAGGGGTCGACCACCAGCACGGCGCCGTCGATGAGGGTTCCGGGGGTGACCGGGTGGATGCGCGCGAGGGTGAGCGCGTCGATGTCGATCACCGTCGCGAGCGGGCCGGCCGCCACGAGCCGATCCCACAGGTCGTCGTGCTCGACCGCGATCTCATCCGAGATCGCGATCCGGTCGTCCACCGCGACGAGCGGCTTGCGAGTGCGGTGCCGCCACGCGAGGTAGGTTTCCAGCAGTCTCCGCTGCTGGGCCCCGGCCTGGTTGCGCAGCTCCACGGTGACAGCCGCGACCATGGAACGGACGACCAGTGGCAGGTGCTGGTTCGCGTCGGCGGCCCGGACGCTGACGTTGACGATCCCGCACACCCGCCGCGTCAGCGGGTGCACCACCGGTGCGGCCGAGCAGGCCCAGCCGTGCAGCTTGGTGGCGAAGTGCTCGGCGCCGACGACGGTCGCGGGACGGTCGGTCTCCACGGCCGTGCCGCCGCCGCTGGTCCCGACCGCGTCCTCGGCCCAGCGGACGCCCACACGGGCGTCGGCGGCGTCGAGCTCGCGCGCCAGCTGCGCGTCGGTCACCCACCGCCACATCACCACCCCGTCGGGATCGAGGAGGTGCATCGCCGTCCGGTCCCCGACCAAGGGCTCCGCGATGCTCTCCAACACCGGTGCCGCCGTGCGCTGGAAGCGGCTGTCCGAGGCCACCGGGATCTCCGGCAGATCCGGTCGTTCGGGATCGACCCCGCTCCAGCGCGAGCGGCGCCATGAGAGCAGGACCTCGTCACGCACCCCGGTGGGTGCAGGGTTGCCTTCGAGAAAGGACTCCCATGCGCGGATCACCGACGTCATGTGCCCTCCCACGGCTGCAGCGGCGTGACACAGGTCATCATGCGCGATTCGCGGCCCCATGGAGCGTGAAGATTCTGCACAACCAGCGCTCGAGCGCGATGGAGAGGTGGGGCCGCTTCGCCACGAGGTGCGCCGAGAGCGAGCCGTCGTCCATGAAACACGCCGTAGGTCCCTCGCAGCCGTCTCCGACCGCTGAGCGCGACGCCTGGGCCACGACAGAGCCGTCCTATCGGTTGAGGATGCGGTTCAGGGCTGGTGCGACGTCGCGATGGGTGTGCGCCGGGGTCAGGGTCCCGTGGCCGAGGCGGGCGAGGTCGCGGCCGAGGGGGAGGTCGTGCTCGCCGTCGGTCTCGAGCAGGACGTGCAGCTCGGGGAAGCGCCGGGCGAGGCCGCGGGGGTCGGGTCCGGCGTTGTGCACGGCGTCGGTGAGCAGGATCGCGGTGCGTCTGCGGGCTGCGGAGCGGGCCAGCTCGGCCTGGGCCACCGACAGCCCGAAACCGACGTTTGTCAGACCCCGGGCGGGGATCCGGAGCAGGGTGTCGAGCAGCGCGGTGGGGGTGGCAGGTTCGGTCAGCCCTTTGACGACGGCGGCGTCGGACCAGAAGGCGACCAGGGCGAGCTGGTCCCCGGCGCCGGACAGGTCGGCGGACAGTGCGGCCACGGTGGCGGCGGCGATGCGGACCTTCTCCCCGCGCATCGAGCCGGACACGTCCACGATCAGGACTGCCGCGCGTCGGGAGCTCATCCGTTCGCGCACGATGACGTCGGTGTCCTCGGGGACGGGGTGTTCGGCGAGCATCTCAATGGTCTTGTCGAGGTCGATGTCGTCGCTGCGGTAGGCGTAGGGCGCCGAGGCCAGGGCGCCGGTGCCGCGTTCGGCGCGCGCGTCCCGCGGGCGGCGGCGCACCGACAACCGACGCGCGATGGCCTGCGCCATCGACGCCACCGCGGGATCGGGCGCGGTCTGCTCCAGCAGCTCCGAGAGCTCCTTCTGGGTCGCCTGCTGCGCGGTGACCAGCACCCCCTGCCCGCCTGCGGGCAGCTCGGTGTCGCCCTCCCCGCGGTCGGGGTTCAGCTCGGCGACGACCGGGGTGCCCTTCCCCTTCTGAAAGAGGTCGGGGGCTTGGTCGAGTTTCTTGGGTTTGCGGCGTAACGGTTCCAGGGTTCGTCGCTCACCGGGTTCGGCGGTGGGCAGCGCGACGGCGTTCGGGACGGTCAGGCGGTGCGGGCCCGGCGCCGCCCGCCGGGGGCGGAGAAAAAATGGTTCTCCCAGATCTCGGTGATCACCTGCTCCGGCGTGGCGTCGGAGGCCTCGTCGACCCCGACGCGTGCGGACAGCGCGACCAGCGCGGCGTCGAGCACGACCTGGGTGTGGCCCGAGTGATCCGACGCGGCGTCGGGGGTGATCTTCTGCAGCTCCACGGCGATGGCGACCAGGTCGATCGCCCCGCGCACCGACGAGCCGCGCCGCAGCTCGGGGTGGCTGCGGGTCGCGCGGGTGAGCTCGACGCCGTCGGTGATCAGCTGGGTGTCGGTGCAGCCGGTGCGGCGGGCGACGATGTCGCTCTCCTCCTGCGCGGTCTGGTAGCCGACGGCGAGGCGGTTCCAGCGGTCGTAGACGGAGTCGGAGATCCGCGCGGTGCCCACGTTGTCGAACGGGTTCATACTGGCCAGCACCCGGAACGTGGACTCGGCGGCCATCGTCCCGACCCGCGGCACGGTCACCGCCCGCTCGGCCATCGCGCCCAGCAGCACGTTGAGGGTGTCCTCGGGGGCGCGGTTGAGTTCTTCGATGTAGAGGAACCCGCCGGTGCGCATGGCCTCGACCAGCGGGCCGGGTACGAAGTTCTCGGCGGAGTAGTCCTCGGCCAGGACCCGGGCGGGGTTGTGGTGCCCGACCAGCCGGGCCGGGGTGAGCTCGGCGTTGCCCTCCACCAGCACGAACGGCACGCCCCAGTGCTCGGTGATCGCCCGCAGCATGGTGGACTTCGACGTGCCGGGCGGGCCCTCCAACAGGACGTCCCGGCCCGCGGCCACAGCCGCCAGCACCAGCGTCAGCTCCCGCTCCCGCCCGACCACCGCCCGTGCGATTGTTGTTCTCGTGTCCTGAAGTTTCGTGGTCATCAGGGAACCCCCAAGCTCGGTATGCCGCCTACTCTCGATGCGGGCCATCGGGTCAGTCGCCGGCGAGGGCGACGGATCGCGTCGCCGATGCTGCGATCGTCCGCGCGACGTTCATCGCTGAAGAAAGCCGGACCTCGGTTCGCGGCGACTGCGCGGCGGGGACATGTGCCGCACCCTCTCCACGAGGAGGGTTCGCCGCCGAGTCGTGGCGACAGAGATCGTCGAAGATGCCGGAAGCGATGATGATCTCCGGTCCCTGTGGTGGCACCGGGTTCGGACGCAGGGGCACACATGACGAGCTCCCGCCCAGACCTCGCAGATAGATGATGACGCCGCGTCCAGCATCTCCGAACGTACGCAGGGCCTCGCTCAGCTCGCCGTGGCAGGCGCACGTGGCGGCTCCGAAGACATCGCCGAGCAGGCATTCGCGGTGAATGTGGACCGGGACGTCGGGATCGACCCGACCCGCCGTGAGCACCATGTGCTCGGTTCCGGTCAGCGGCTCTCGGTAGCCGAGGGCGCGGAACGTGCCGGACGACGTCGGCATGACGGTCTCCGCGACCCGGACGAAACGGGCTTCGTGCTGTGTCCGGTACTCGACGATGTCGGCGACGGAGAGAAGGACGAGGCCGTGCTCGTCCGCGAAGCGCACGAGTTCGTCGCCTCGGGCCATCTCACCCGGTCGTTCCCGGGAGACGATCTCGCACAACGCCCCGGCGGGTGTCAGCCCGGCCAGGCGGGCCAGGTCCACCGCCGCCTCCGTGTGGCCGGGTCGTTCGAGCACCCCGTTCGGACGTGCGCGCAGCGGTACGACGTGACCGGGGCGGGCGAAGTCCTGGGGTCCTGCGTCGGCAGAACCCAGAGCGGCGATCGTCGCGGCGCGCGACGCGGCGGAGATGCCCGTGCCGGTCCCGTGCAGGTCGACCGTCACCTGGTAGGCGGTGCGGTAGTGGTCCCGGTTGTCGTGCGTCATCGGGGTGAGGCCGAGTCTGTCGCACGCCTCGCCGGGGAGGGCGACGCACAGGAAGCCGGAGGTGTGTCTGACCGTGAACGCGACCAGCTCTGCGGTCGCGAGCTCGGCGGCGAAGATGAGGTCTCCCTCGTTCTCACGCTGTTCGTCGTCGGTCACGACGACGGGTTCGCCCGCGTTCAGGGCTGCCAGGGCGGCGCGAATGCGTTGTGCCGAGGTGGTCGGAGGGCGTCTGGTCACCGGAGATCTCTGTTCCTGCAGCGGAGAGGCCGTGTTCTCAGATCGTGGCGAGCCGACGGAATCGACTTCCGTGGAAGACGAGCGGCTCCGTCTCCGGGCTCACGCGGATTCCGTGGATCCGGAGGAGTACCACGTCGTGGTCACCGGCTGGGATCTCGGCGTGAAGACTGCAGTCGAGCCACATCGTCGCTCCCTCGATGAAGACGCCGCCGTCGGCGTGCCCCATCCAGTCGGTCCCATCGAAACGATGAGCCGCGTCGCCGGCAAGCCGTCGGCAGATGTCCTCCTGACCGAGGGCCAGGACACTGAGGCCGAGGCGCCTACCCGCACGCAGAAGTGGCCAGGTCGTCGACTCGTGCCGCATGTTGACCGAGACGAGCGGGGGTTCGACGGACACGGTCGTGAAGGAACTGGCCGCCACACCCACGGGGAGGTCGTCGACCCGGGTGCAGACCGCGGCGACTCCGGAGGGGAAGGAACTGAAGGCGCGCCTCAGCTGTGTCTCGTCGACTACCGGATCGAACAAGGGGAAGTCCATTCGTGTGTGGCTCGCGTGGAACGAGGCGGCTTGACCATCGCTGAGAATGTGTTGTGCCGGCCGATCGGGCGGGCTGCCCAGGCCGTCCGGGCCAGACCCGGAGCGACCTGCACCCTCCGGGGTCGAGGCAGTCGGAACGGTGACCCGGGGTGGGTCACACGAGCCGCCCGGCCGAACGCCGTTCACGGCCGCGTTCTCAGCCGGCTCGGCGAAGTTCCCGTCGACGAGGAGCCCACTGGTCCCGGGGAGACGTTCCTGCGCCGTAGGTGTGGCGTCGGCCGGGCGGCTCGTGAACATCGGTCGCGCGCCTCTCAGGTCGGTGGAGCCACGCTCGACGTCGATGGAGATCTCGTGCCGAGCGTCGGGGAAGGGGCTACGGACGGCCGCCGTGCGGCACGTCCACCCGCACGGTCAGCAGCCGGGACTCATGCGTCGCCGCACGGGCAGCGGGATCGAAGTCAGGGGCGGCGCAGATGAACAGGGTTCGACCGTCGTCGCCGCCGAGCATGCAGGCGAAGACGCCGCTGTCGACCTGGATCTCGTCGACGACGTTTCCGCCCTCCTTGACCCGGATCACCTTGCCGCTGAGGGCATCGGCGATCCACAGCGCTCCCTCGGCGTCGAGGCAGCACCCGTCCGGCGCCACCTTGACCTGGCTCAGCACGGTGCCGAAGTCCGGCCCGACCGGCACCTCACCGAACTGGGCCCAGACTCGCCGGTTCTGCAAGCGGCCACTGTCGTCGATGTCGAAAGCCGTCACCCGGTTGGCGAAGGTCTCGCCGACCACGAGCACGTTGTCGTCGGTGACCACGCTGCCGTTCGGGAAGTGCAGCCCCTCCGCGGCGTTGCTGACCGTCCCGTCGGGGTCCACCCTGGTGAGGGTCGTCGGCGCCGGATCCGCCCCTGCGCCCAGGTCGAAGCCGAAGTTCCCCACGTAGGCCCGCCCGGCGGAGTCGACGACCATGTCGTTGAGGTTTCCGCCGACGTGGTCCTTCAGGTCCGCGTGCACCACGACCCGACCGTCGTGTTCGCGTCGAAGAAGCGTGTGGTCGCGCGCCGAGACGACGAGCAGCCGTCCGTCGGGCAGCCAGCCCAGACCGCCCGGCTGGTTCGGGACGTCGAGCTCGGTCCGCAGCTCCGACCCGTCGGCGGCCGCGGAAAGGACCCTGTTCGTGTAGAAGTCAGAAAACCAGATCCGGCCTTCGTGCCACCGAGGGCACTCCACGAAGGACATGCCGCTGACGATGGTGGTCAGTTCACTCATGTGCGAGGTCCTCTCTCAGGGTTGCAAATGCAGGGCGTCCGGTCCGTCGGCGCCGCCCAACGGGTCGCACGATCGATGAGTCCGTCTGTTCTGTGCGTAGGCCGCTATTCCACCGGGATGAGTGCAAGCGGCCCGCCGCGGGAAGCATCTCTCGGAGAAGGCGATCCACCGCCGTCGGGAACGGCCCGCAGGTACCGACATCGGAGTGGCGCGTGAATGTAGAATCGCAGTTCCGACATGCCGCATCGGTCGTCTCTCTGTCGCGCCTGCACGCACGGACGGGGGTCACCGACCTGCTACGTACCACCGACAACGGCGCTAGGGGTGCGGCGTCGCTGCGGCATTCCTCCGTGTCGTGAGACCGACGAACCCTCAGGTCCGATGGATCGGGTCACGACTCCTCGCACTGTCTCACTCAACGGACAGAACGGGTTGTAGCATCCTGCGACGGTCGCCTGGACGCGCGGAGAAGGTGTAGCGCATCGCTACACCGCCGCTGCGAGAGCTGTCCGTAGCCTCGTCGGTCGAGGCAGTTGGACGGATGGTGGTCGCCTTTCTCGAAGGCGATAGGACAAAGGAGTTGACACCGTGAGGTCTCTCGTTGGTGGACTTTATCTGTCCGCTCCCCGGCCATATCACGAGTCGGACTCCTGATGGGCGGTCCCGGGGACTAGTGGTCCCGTCCGTCAGTCGGACTGACGGTGCGATCTCGACACCCACACCCGCGCCTCGTCGACGTGATCGTGAGGCGCAGTCGAGTCTCCGACGGCGATCACCGGCAGGTGCGCCCCCGGATCGATGTCAACGACGCGATCGACATCGAGGCCGCCGGTCCTGCGGTGGCCGCCGACCATCGCGCCCGATCCTCTGCCCTTCGTTGCTCTGCGCTGCGGGAACCGCCACGACCGTGAGCGGATGACGTGCTCCCCGCGGAACCGTCGTCACATCGACCTCGACGACCTCGTGGCAGGCCGTGAGGACCTCGCGGAGCAGCGTGATCTCGCGACCGAACCAACCCATCACTAGAACGGAGATCTGCCGTGAAGGCGAGCCTTCAGCTTCTCTTCCAGAACCACGACACCGGCATGTCGGACGCGGAGCTCTACGCCGCGGAGCTGCGCCTCGCCGAGCTGGCCGAGTCGCTCGGCTACTCCGCGATCTGGTGCATCGAGCACCACTTCGACGGTGACTACTCGATGTGCCCGGACAACACCCAGCTGCTCTCGTACCTGGCCGCCCGGACCAAGAGCATCGAGCTGGTGCCCGGTGCGATCATCCTGCCGTGGTGGACCCAGCCGCTGCGGGTGGCCGAGAAGGTCGCCCTTCTCGACATCCTCGCCAACGGTCGCGTCCGTCTCGGCCTGGGCCGCGGTCTGGCCCGCAGCGAGTACGCGACCATGGGCATCGACATGAGCGAGTCGCGCGAGCGGTTCGACGAGGCTGCCGAGCTGGTGCTGAACGCGCTCGACACGGGTGTCGCGGTCGGCGACGGCCGCTTCTTCAAGCAGCCCGAGGCCACCCTCGCCCCGGCCCCGCCCAGGGGCTTCCGGGACCGGATGGTGTGCATCGCGATGTCTCCCGACTCGCTGAGCGTCGCGGCCAAGCTGGGCGCGGCCATGGCGACGTTCGTCCAGTTCCCGATCGAGCAGCACGCGCCGCTGATCTCCACCTACCAGGAGGAGTACCGCAAGGAGCAGGGCGTCGACGCGCCGCCGCCCACGCTGACCGAGTTCGTGGTGTGCACCGAGGACGAGGAGGAGGCCAAGCAGCTGGCCACGGAGTACATCTCCCGGTACTTCACCACGGTCATGCGCCACTACGAGTTCGCCGGTGTGCACTTCGGCGACACGAAGGGGTACAAGTCCTACGACGCCGTCGCAGCCATGATCCGCGAGGCCGGCCAGGAAGCGGCCGCGGAGGGCTACGTCCAGGCCCAGACCTGGGGCACGCCGGACCAGATCATCGAGAAGATCAAGGCGCGCCGCGCGGTCATCGGTGACTACGACCTGAACTGCGCCTTCTACTACGCGGGTATGCCCGTCGAGAAGGCCGAGGCCAGCATGCGCCTCTTCAGCGAGAAGGTGCTGCCGGAGCTCAAGGCGCTGTAGTAGAGCGGCAATGCGATCGGGGTGGCCGGTCGGCCGACGCCGATCGTGCCGCTCTCGAAGGTGGGCCGGATGGTCGGCCGGCCCACCTTCGCCGGCTCGGTAAGCAGGGCGGGCCCGCTTCATCGTTCGCCGGCTCCTCCGCCGGACCCGTCACCGGCATCGGTGCGCTCGGGCAGACGGAAGGCGAGTCTCTCTCATTGATCGAGCGAGCGGACACCGTCCCATTACGCTACAACCCGTCGCCTGTGAACGCGGGTAGCCTCCACCGACGCGGAGGCGACCCGCCTCGCGCTGCCAACGGAGGCGGACGGAGGCTCTAGCTCATGCTGTTGCGGCCGTGGAAGGCACTGTCGTGGGGAGCCGGGGCTCTCCCCACGGGTCCCCGGCGTCCTTGCCGCGGGCTGAACTCATGAGTTGGCTCCGCGAGTTCTCGCAGGCTCGAGATGACGTTCTCTCGTCCTCCGTACCTCAGGTCCCGTCCCCTCCGAGTCTGATCCGTCCGACGGTCTACGACTCGTGGCGGCGGTCCCGACTGCAAGGGCTCCACCCAGAGCAGGTCGAGCCTCGCTACTTGCTGGAGACGGAAGCCGACGGTTACCTGGCACGCACGGTTGCTCCGATCGTGGACAAGTATGAGGTAGCGCTGGAGCATGGGGCCTATGCGCTGGTGCTCACCGATCGAGATGGTCGGCTGCTCAGCCGATGGGTGAAGGACCCGGCGTTGGCCACGGTGATGGACAATCTCGGCGTCGCTCCCGGGACGAACATGGACGAGTCGACAGTCGGGACGACGAGCCTCATCGCCATGCTGACGGGTCGCCCCGAGATGATCAAAGGTCCGGAACACTTCTCCGAGAAGTTTCGGGATTTCAGCTGTTCGAGTGCTCCGATCATCCACCCCATCAATCGCCGGCTCCTCGGGAGTGTCTCCCTCATCTGTCGGCTGTGGGACACCGCACCGATCATGCTGCCGTGGATCATCGAGTTCGTCGCCGCGGTGACAGAGTCGTTGCGGGTCAGGGCCTCGCACCGGGAGCAACAGCTTCTCGATGCGTACACCGCCCATAATCGGGACGCTCGTCATCCCGTCGTCGCACTCGACTCGAAGACGATCATCACCAATGCCGCGGCTGCTCGGCTCCTCGGCGGAGTCGACCAGAGCCTCCTCTGGGAACACGCCCGCCGCAGTCTCGTCGACCGTCCGCACGGCCCGAGTACCCTGACGCTGCCGGACGGGCAGATTTTGACCGTCGACTGCCGAGCAGTCTCCAATGACGGTGACGACGCCGGTGCAGTTCTGGTGATCAAGAAGCAGGCCCAGCCTCGTCGTGACATCGACGGCACGGCGGCAGGGAGCGGATTCAACCAGCTGCCGCGTCTGGTCGGCCGGAGCGCGAGCTGGCGGGCCCTCTGCCGTCAAGCCGCAGACCACAGAGGAAGCCTGTCCCCGGTCCTGGTGACTGGGGAAGCTGGCTCGGGGCGGCTCGCCGTCGCGCAAGCGCTTCAGGGTTGGAGGGACGTCCGCGTCATCGATGCCGCCGACGCGTCCTCGCGTGGAGCCAAGAGGTGGTGTCGTGATCTCGAGGCTCTCCTCGACGTCCCAGATGTGTCTCTGGTGATCAGACATGTCGAGCTGCTCAGTCCCACCTCCGCATTGGCAGCCCTGGCGACGCTCCGCCGAGCGTTCCCGCACAGGCTTCTGGCCACCGCGGAGAAGCTGGCGTTCGACTCGACGAGCCACAACGCGTTGCTCGACTCGTTCACTGCTGTGCTCGAGGTACCGCCTTTGCGAGATCGACTCGAGGACTTCTCCGACCTGGTTGCTCACCTGACGGAGCGGGTTACCGATGGTGCTGCACAGGTGCAGTGGACACCCGAGGCGATTCAGACCCTCAGCCGTCTGGACTGGCCGGGGAACCTGAACTCGCTCAACGCACTCGTCCGTAGGCTCGTCGTGGGGCGGTCGAGCGGACGCCGAATCGGTGTGGAGCACCTACCTCCCGAGTATCTCGCTCGAGGGGCCCGGCGCCCGCTCGCGAGTCTGGAGCAGACCGAAGCCCAGGCGATCATGAATGCCCTGCAGGCTGCGGGCGGCAACAAAAACCAAGCCGCGCTGTCGCTCGGGATAGCCAGGTCGACGCTCTATCGGAAGGTCCGAGCTCTTGGTCTGGACCTCTCGTCCACCGTCTACTGACCGGATCGCCCACACTCGGCCGAGGTGCGGGAGGACCGGGCCACATGCACAACCGGATGGTGCCGCCGTACATCCCGGCGGCAGCCGGGCTCGTCTGAGCACCGCGTGACAGGGTCGAGTGTGTCGCCGTTCTCCGAGCTTTGCACGCGTCTGGTCGCCTATTCGTGGCTCACCAGCTCGATGCTGGTGGCTGCAGACCGGCGACGCGCCGCCCCGGCGACGGGGTGTAAGGATATTCGCCCACCGAGGGGTCTCGGGAGACTCCTTGACCCCGTCGCCGTTTCGGCGCTGGGGAAGACCTAGCGGTCGATCAGAGCAGGTAGCTGCCGGCGTCGACGGACAGCGCCGCACCGGTGATGTATCGCGCCTCGTCGCTGGCGAGGAACAGCACGGCGTTGGAGATGTCGATCGGTTCGACCCAAGGGATCGGCAGCAACTGCAGCCCGCTCGACGCCTCAGCGAACTCATCCCTGGTGGCACCCGACTTACCTGCGAACAGGTCGTAGATCGGCTGGTTGTGGATCATGTCGGTGTTGACCTGGGTGGGGTGAACACTGTTCACCCGGATGCTGGCGGGCGCCAGCTCCATTGCCAGGGTGCGGGTCAGTCCGACGACGCCGTGCTTGGCCGACACGTAGTGCGCCATGTTGGCGTATCCGCGGACGCCTGCCACCGAGCTGGTGAGGACGATCGAGCCACCGTTGCCGGCAGCCTTGATATGGGGAATCGCTGCTTTGGCCGTGTGCCACACACCGCTCAGGTTGATGTCGATCATCGTGCGCCACTCGTCCTCGGGAAGCGACTCCGCGGGCGTGGGGGTGCCGACGACACCTGCGTTCGCGCTGACGATGTCGAGCCGCCCGAGCTGGCTGACGCCTTCCTCGACCGCGGTCTCGACCGCGTCGAAGTCCCGCACGTCCGCCTTCTTGGCCACGATTCGTCGGTCGAGGGCCTCGACCTGGCGCACTGTCTCGGCGAGGTCGGCCTCGGTTGCAGGCGGGCTCACCTCGTAGGGCACGCCCTCGCAGATGTCAACCGCAATGATGTCGGCACCCTCCTGCGCCAGTCGGAGCGCGTGCGAGCGCCCCTGACCGCGTGCAGCGCCAGTGATGAAGGCGACTTTGCCTTCAACTCGTCCAACCATGATCTTTCTCCTCTTGCATCACTCGATGAATGAACTCGCCCGCGAAGGGCGTGGCATCTGCTCGGAAGGTCTTACGTGTAGAAGAGTTGGGGCGATCGTCGGCTCTTAGCGATGGGCTGTGTGACGCGGACGCAGTGCCGGACGGGTGTGTGACAGTCATCTGAATGTAAGCCCGTGGCTGTTCAGATGCGTTCAGTCGTGCATTGGACCTCAGTATCGGCATGTGCGTCCAATTGGCGGTCAACGTAAAGATCCATGGCGCAGCGTTCTGTCCGTACCGCAAGTTCTGGCTGGTCGATCATTGCAGCGGAGCATCGCATCTCGGAGGTCGTTGAGGTTGTAGCGTTCTGCGACGGTGGGTAGCCCCGCCAGCTTTCGCGAATTCCCCCGCCTGATTGGTGCAGAGCGTGGGTCACGGGTGGGAGGCCCGTGTGAGTGGCGAGATGAGCGGCGCTCGAGGACGCCGTGCCGTCTCCGGAGACGGGGATAGTCGTGAGGACGGTCCTCAACCCGAGGCCGGGCATGGAGGTCAACCTCGGCGAGAAGAGCAGCGCTCGACATCGGCGCGCCGCCCGACACCGCCGCGCACACCCAACCGCGCTGTGAGCCGGAGATCGTGTTCATCCTCGGCTCGGCCGTGACCTCGCGGGCCCCTGTCGCCGCAGCTGATGTCGTCGCCGCTCGTCCGGGGTCGCCGTCGGCATCGAGGTCCTCGACTCCCGACATCTCGACTACCAGTTCACCACCGTGGACGTTGTCGCCGACAACACCTCGGCGAGCCGTTTCGTCGTCGGCACCCCGGTGTCGCCCGCGGGCATCGACCTGCGGCTCGTCGGCATGGTGATGGAGCACAATGGCCAGGTGGTCGCCACCGCGTCAGGGGCGGCCTCCCTCGGCCACCCCGCCGCCGCCGTCGCCTGGCTCGTGCGCCGCCTGGCCCCCGAGGACGAAGGCCTCGCCGCAGGCCAGGTCGTGCTCTCCGGCGGTCTCACCGCCGCCGTCCCTGTCGGTCCTGGCGACGTCGTCACCGTCACGATCGACCGACTCGGCTCGATCGAGCTCGGCTGCCGGTGAGCCCTCGACACAAAGACGACGGGCCGCTGCCACCCTTGCAGCCGGACAGTCGTGACTGGAGGCTGAACGTGATCATCACCCGCCCTGCAGCACACGTCCATGACGTGCCTGCTGCTGTCCGATCGGCCACGGCTCGGCCTGTCGGTGCTCGTGTCCCCACACAACCGGGGCTGCAGCCCATTCGCCCCGAAGAACGGATGCCGGTTCGCCGGTTCCGTGGAGCCACTCGTGGTGCGAAATCACGCGCGTGGTGCGAGTTGCGGAGGCTGGTGAGGGACTTACGGCCGGTGTTGTCGCTGCTAGGAGGCTTGGGAGGGGGTTCGCGGAATCGTGGCAGTCAAGGGGTCAGGGGTTCGAATCCCCTCAGCTCCACCCTTCTGACCGGGCCGGGTGTCTTCCGACTCTCCGCCCGCCGTGTCGTGGCGCGAGTCGCCTCAATCCCGCGCCATGCCACCCGCTCCGCGCAAGCATCGAGATCAGATGGGGTCGGGCTGCCGCCCCGATCAAAGCGTTGTAGCGGCGTCGGATGTCAGAGCGGCGAGAGCGCTCATCACGGAGGTGTTCGGATCGCCGTTCTCGACCACTTCGACAGTCTTGACGCGTTCGGCGATCCGTCTGCCGATCTCGGCGGTGTCGGCGCCCATTCCGGGGCCCGCGAGGCTCGGAAGCTCGGCCATGACGGAAGCGACCGCAGCCTCGAGCGCGAGTGCGGCCTCCGCCTCTCCGAGGGTGGCCAGGCACATCGCCGCCGAGAGAGCGGCCGCCGCCGGGTTCGCCCACCCGGTGCCGGCGATGTCCGGCGCGGAGCCGTGGACGGGCTCGAACATGCTCGGGGCGCTGCCGGTGGGGTTGTGGTTGGCACTCGCGGCGACGCCGAGCCCGCCCTGCACCGTGGCTCCGAGGTCACTGATGATGTCGCCGAAGAGGTTGTCGGTGACGATGACGTCGAAACGTCCGGGGTCCAGGAGAAGGTGCTGGCACATGGCGTCGGCATGGACGTAGTCATGGGCCACGTGGGGGTGGCGAAGGCCGACTTCATCCACGATGTCGTTCCAGAGCCGGCCGGCGTGAGTGAGGACGTTCTTCTTGTGGCAGAGGGTGAGCCGCCCTCGGCGGGTCGCCGCGAGGCGGAACGCGAACTCCACGGCCTCTGTCGTCGCGGCCGCGGTCGTGACCGAGTTCTGGGTCGCGACGGCGTCGGCGGTGCCCGCGTGCACCGTCATGCCCCCGCCGGTGTACGGGCCCTCGGTGTTCTCCCTGACGATCACCATGTCGCAGTTCTCGGGTCGCACGCCGGTCACCGGACTCTCCACCCCGGGGTACAGCCGAACCGGACGAATGTTCATCGACTGGCGGAAGGCGAGACGCAGGGCCACGACGAGGCCGTGCTCGAGAACGCCTGGAGCCGACGGCGAGATCGTGAGCGCGCATGGGGCGTCCTTCCTCGGGTTCTCTGCGGTTGCGTGCGCGGGTGTCCGGACCGTCCACCGATTTCTCCGGCCTACGGAGTCGCCGCCGGTTCCACACGCGTCCGGCGGCGGTGTGACCACCTACGAGGCGACCGGCTCGTAGGTGTGGAAGCCTCGTCCGCTCTTTCGTCCGAGAAGGCCGGCTTCCACCATCCGGACGAGCAGCGGCGGCGGGGCGTACAGCGGCTCCTTGAACTCCGCGTAGAGGGAGTCGGCGATGGCCTCGGTGGTGTCGAGCCCGATCAGATCGGCGAGCCGGAGCGGGCCCTGCGGATGCGCGCACCCGCGCACGAGGCCCTCGTCGATGTCCTCCGCGCTGGCGAACCCGGACTCCACCATGCGGATCGCCGAGAGGATGAACGGGACGATCAAGGCGTTGACCACGAATCCCGCGCGGTCCTGGCAGTCGATCGCCTTCTTCCCCAGCGTGCCCTCGACGAAGGCCCGCGCGACGGCCACCGTGCCGGTCGAGGTCAGCAGGCTCGGCACCAGCTCGACGAGGGAGAGGACCGGAACGGGGTTGAAGAAGTGGACCCCGAGGACCTGCTCCGGCCGTTCGGTCGCCACCGCGAGCTTCATGATCGGGATCGACGACGTGTTGGACGCCAGCACCGCCGTGTCGCTCTCCACGATCCTGTCCAGATCGCCGAACAGGCGGACCTTGGCCTCCTCCGACTCCGCGATGGCCTCGACGACCAGGGTGCGGTCGGTGAGGGCCTCGAGGTCGGTGCTGACGGTGATCCGGTCCAGCACCTCGTCCGCGGAGCCGATCCTTCCCCGCTTCTCGGCCCGGCGGAGCGAGGACTCGATGCGCCCCAGCCCTGCGCGGGCGCGGTCGTCGTCGGACTCCACGACGGTGACCGGGCACTCGGCGCGGGCGGCGACCTCGGCGATGCCCGCCCCCATGAGGCCGCAGCCGACTACTCCGACGTCGTGCATGAGTCGTCTCCTCTCGGGTGGTCGGTCAGCCGGCGACGGCTTTGCCTTTGACCAGTTCGGCGGTCCGGTTCACGAGTTCGGCGGTCCGGGTGACGGTCTCGGCGTGCCGCAGGTGCGCGGCGTCGACGAGCATGCCGTCGACACTCGTCGCGCCCCGGCCCGTCGCCTCCGCCTCGCGGTAGGCGGCCACGACGCGGCGGGCGTGCTCGATCTCGTACTTCGTGGGGGCGAAGGCGCTGTTCGCGATCTCGACCTGGCTGGGATGGATCGCCCACTTCCCGACGTAGCCCATCGCCGCCGCACGCTCCGAGGCGATCCGGTAGGCCTCGGGATCGCGGAAGTTCGGGAAGGGTGCGTCGATGGCGTCGATCCCGGCCGACCTGGCCGCGACGACGACGCGGGCGCGGGCGTAGTGCCACATGTCCCCTGGGTAGTCGACGACCGGGTCGAAGTTCGTGTCCACGCGAGCGCCCTGCGAGGCGGAGAAGTCACCCGCCCCGAAGATGACCGCCTGGAGCCGGTCGCTCGCGCGGACGATCTCGCCGACGTTCTCCAACCCCTCCGTCTCCTCGATCAGCACCTCGAGGGCGATGCGCTCGGTCAGGCCGAGGGTCTCCTCCAGCTGGGTGAGCAGGGTGTCCACCCACCAGACGTCCCGTGCGTGGCGCACTTTCGGCACGATGATCACGTCGAGGGCCTCGCGGGCCTCGGTCACGGTCTCGATGACGTCGCCGTAGGCCCAGCGGGTGTCGATCGCGTTCATGCGGATCGCGCGCAGGGTGCGGCCCCAGTCGAGCTCACGGAGAGCCTTGGCCGCCTTGCCGCGGGCGGCTTCCCGCTCCGCCGGGGCACAGGCGTCCTCGAGATCGAGAAAGACGAGGTCGGCGTCGGAGGCGGCGGCCTTGGCGAACATCCACTCGTTGCTGGCGGGTGTCGCCAGCTCGGAACGGCGGGGGCGGGAAGGTCGTGACACGTCAGATCACTCCGTCTTCGCGCAGGGACTTCAGGTCGGTGTCGGAGAGCTCGAGGAGGTCGGCCAGGACCTCGTCGGTGTGCTCGCCGAGCGAGGGGCCGAGGTGGTCGACCCGCCCGGGGGTCGCGGTGAGCAGCGGCACCGGCCCTTGCACGGTCATGTGGCCGAGCTCGGCATCGGGAATGCGGCGGTACACGTTGCGGGCCTTGAGCTGTGGGTCGTCGAGCAGCTGTTCGGCGTCGTAGACGGGAGCGGCGGCGACCTGCGCCTCCTCGAAGACGGCCATCGCCTCGTCGAGGGTGTGTTCGGCGACCCAGTCGGCGATCACCGTGTCGATCTCGGCCGCGTTCCTGAGTCGTTGCTGTGCCTCGGCGAAGCGCGGGTCCGTGGTGAGGTCGGCCCGTCCGACGGCGCGCAGGGCCCGCATCGCGATCGACGGGGCGCTGCCCGACATCGCGAGCCAGCGGTCGTCCTTGGTGCGGTAGGTGTTGCGGGGGGCCGAGATGTCCCACCGGTTGCCGCTGCGCGTGGGGACGACGCCGAGCTGGTCGTAGGTCAGCACCGGCTGTTCGAGGAGCCGGGCGAGGGGCTCGATGAGGTTGACGTCGATCAGCTGTCCGGCGCCGCCGTGGACGTCCCGGTGGTACAGCGCGGCGAGCACGGCGTAGGTGGCGTTCAGGGCGGCGACGCCGTCGCCGAGCATGAAGGACGGGAGTGTCGGCGGGCCGTCGGGGTGTCCGGTCATGTGGGCGAACCCGCTCATCGCCTCGCCCAACGTCCCGAAGCCCGGGTAGTCCGACTTGGGGCCGCCCGACCCGTAGCCGGTGATGTGGACCATGACCAGGTTCCGGTTCTCCGCGGCCATCGACTCGTAGTCGATGCCCCACCGTGTCATGGTGGAGGGGCGCAGGTTCATGATCAGGACGTCGGCCCCGCGGGCCAGCCCGCGGAGGACGTCGCGGCCGCGCTCCTCACGGAGGTTGAGCGTCACCGACTTCTTGTTGCGGCCCAGGCTCTTCCACATCAGCCCGACGCCGTCCTTCTGGGCGCCCCACTGGCGGACCGCGTCCCCGCCCTCGGGCTGCTCGATCTTGATGACCTCGGCGCCGAGCTCGCCGAGCCAGGTGGCCACGAGGGGGCCCGCGGCCAGCGAGGCGGCGTCGATGACCCGGAGGCCGGCCAGCGACCGGGCGGTCGGAGGAGTGCTCATGTCCGTTCTCCTGTTCGCTCAGGCAGGCTGCAGCCGGGACTCGCGCTGACGCACCAGCGCGGTCACGACCTCGTTGTAGGGCGCCCGCAAGCCGGCGCGCGCCGCCTGCTCGGGAACCGCTCCGTTGATGACGTCGATCTCGCTGAGCCGACCGGCGAGGGCGTCGAGCAACATCGACGGGCGAGCGTGCGGAATGCTGGAACCGAAGTTCCGCACGTACTCCACCGGGTCCTCGATGGCGAGGGGGACGCCCAGCGCTCGACCGACCTCCCACGCCTCGGTGGCGCAGCCGGACGCGATCCGCCAGGCGTCGGGATCCTCGATCACCTCGCCGATCGTCAGCCCGGTGACCGCGCACGTCCCGGAGAAGCACACGTTGCAGAGGAACTTCTCCCACACCATGAGCTCGATGTCGTCGTAGGTGGACACGCGGAACCCTGCTGCCGACCAGACCGAGGCGACCTTCGTGAGTCGCGGCGTCACCGGGCCGCTGAGCTCCCCCATGTGGAGCATCTCCCAGCCCTCGTGTCGGACGTGGCCCGGCTCGGGGATGGAGGCTCCGAAGCCGCCGACGATGCCGACCGCCACACCTTCGCCGCCGCCCAGGACGCCGGCGATCCGCTCGGCACTGCCCAGCCCGTTCTGGATCGTCAGCACGACGGTGCCCTCGCCGACGAGCGACTTGGCCGCCGTCGCGGCGTCGACGACGTCACGCGCCTTCGTGGCGACGACGACGAGATCGCACCGACCGACCTCCGTCGCGTCCGTGGTGGCGTGGGGATGGGCGACGCGGTCGCCGCTCGCTCCCTCGACACGCAGACCGTTGCGACGAATGGCGTCGATGTGGTCGGCCCAGGTGTCGACGGCCCAGACCTCGTTACCTGCCGATGCGAGGAGGCCGGCGTACACCGAACCCATCGCTCCCGTACCGACTATGGCGATCTTGCTCACGTGGTCGGTTCCTTCCTTGGCGTCCAGTGTGTCGGATGGGGTGACCGGGCGAGAGCGCAACCACGGGGCGGCCGGCCGATCCGCGTCGGCCGCGCGTGGGGACAGGCCCGATGGGCCAAGCTGGTCGGACCAGCTAACCCTGACGGGAGGATGCCTCCCCTCGCCGCCTCGCGTCAAGTGCGAGGGCTCCACAGTGCAGCAGGGGAGGCGGGGACGATCTTGCTCCTGCGGCTGCGCTCCTCATCAGCGCAAACAGTACGACAAGAGGCCACCTCGGCGGTCTCTGCCTTGACGGCCGTCGTCGGATGGTCCACTCTCCGGATCGCTGTATCCAGGAATTGCGGACAGCGCGTGGCTCAACGGAGAGGACGGCAGAGGTGCCGAGCAGTCGGAAGCGAGCTTCCTCGTCATCGGTCATCCCTCTCGTCGACGAGATCGCCTCGGTCATCCGGGAGCGCATCTACACCCACCGCTACCCGACCGGGTCCTGGCTCCGCCAGGAGCACCTCTCCGCCGAGCTCGGGGTCAGCCGGACGCCGCTGCGCGAGGCCCTGCGCATCCTCGAGCAGGAAGGCCTGGTCCAGGTCAAGGCCGGCCAGGGTACTCGTGTCGTGACCGGGGACCTGGACACGCTGCTCGACGCCTATCAGCTACGGGCGGTCGTCGACGGGCTCGCCGCCCGACTGGCCGCCGAGCGGTCGGATCCCGCCGGGATCCGACTCCTCCGGCAGGCGATCCGGCTCCAGGAGGCGACCATCGAGCCGTGGGAGCCACGGGACTACACACAGTCCAACGTCGATTTCCACGAGCAGATCCTGTACCTGTCCGGGAACGAGTTCGTCGTCGGCCAGAGTTCCATCATCCGGATGACGGCCCAGGTCTTCGCCCCGGTGGCACTCGTCCGCCCGGAGACCGCCACCCGCGCGATCGGTGAGCACAGGGCGATCGCGGACGCGATCGAGGCCGGTGACGGCACTCGGGCCGAGACCCTCGCGCGCGACCACATCGAGGCGACGATCGTCCAGCTCCGAGCGAACCGGGACAGCAATCCGCACCACGCCGGGGACGTCTGCTGAGCTCCCCGTACGTCATCAGCCGTAGCCAGCGCCACAGAGGAGTGACAGCCGGATGCCCACCTACTACGTCGCCTCCGACATCGGTGGCACCTTCACCGACACGGTGGTGATCGACGAGACCGGCAGGGTCGGTCGGCACAAGTCGTCCACCGTCCCGGACAATCCCGCCCGGGGCGTCCTGGACACGCTGGTCCTCGCGGCCGAGGAGCGCGGTGTCGCGCTCGGCGACCTCCTGGCGGACGTCGAGGTGTTCGCACACGGCACGACGGTCGCCACGAACGCGATGCTGGAGGGCCGCACGAAGAAGGTGGGCCTGATCCAGACCCGCGGCTTCGGCGACACCCTGAGCGTGATGCGCGGGTTCAAGAGCATCGGCCTCGACGAAGAGGAGGTCAAGCGGTTCCGCACGCTGGTCAAGCAGCCGGCTGCGGTGCCGCGGCGGCTGACCGCCGAGGTCACCGAGCGGATCGACTACGCGGGCCGCGTGGTCTGCCCGCTGGACGAGGCGGACGTCCGCCGCGCGGTGGCCGAGCTGCGCGCGGCCGGCGCGGAGGTCTTCGCCGTGTCGCTGCTCTGGTCCTTCGCCAACGACGTGCACGAGCGCCGGGTCGCGGAGATCATCGTCGAGGAGGTGCCGGGCGCGAGCGTCACGCTGTCCTCGGAGTTCCTGCCGCGCATCGGCGAGTACGAGCGCACACTGACGACGGCGGTGAACGCCAGCCTGCGCCCCGTCCTCCAGACCTCGCTGGACTCCTTCGAAGCCACGCTCACCAAGGCCGGGCTGCGCGTCGATCCGCTGCTCATGCAGTCCAACGGCGGCCTGGCGACCTTCGCCGAGGTGGAGAAGCGCGCGGCTGCGACGGTGATGTCCGGCCCGGTCGGCGGCGTCGTCGCCTCGCAGTTCCTCGGAGCGCGGTCCGGGCACCGCAACGTGGTGACCACGGACATGGGCGGCACCAGCTTCGACGTCGGCCTGGTGCTCGACGGCCGCCCGGTCATGTCCAACACCACCCTGATCGGCCGCGACGAGCTCGCCCTGCCGTCGGTGGCGGTGCGGGCCATCGGTGCGGGCGCCGGCTCGATCGCCTCGGTGCGCAACGGTGTGCTGCAGGTCGGCCCCGAGTCGGCGGGCGCGCGCCCCGGCCCCGCCTGCTACGGCCGCGGCGGCACGCTGCCCACGGTCGCGGACGCCGACCTCGTGCTCGGCTACCTCAACCCGGACAACTTCCTGGGCGGCAGGCTCACCCTCGACGTCGAGAAGGCCCGTGTCGCGATCGACGAGCACGTGGCGAAGCCCACCGGCCTCACGGTCGAGCAGGCCGCGGAGGGCATCAAGACCGTCGTCGACGCCCGCATGGCGGACCTGGTGCGGCAGGTGACCGTCGAGCAGGGGTACGACCCCACGGACTTCGCGGTGTTCGCCTACGGCGGTGCCGGGCCGCTGCACGCCTTCTCCTACGGCGCCGAGCTGGGCTGCCCGCAGATCGTCGTGCCGATCACCGCGTCCGTGCACTCGGCGTTCGGGATCGGCTGCTCCGACCTGACCATGGTCGAGGAGCTGTCCAAGCCGATGCAGACCCCGCCCGGCACCACCGACCACGCCTCCGCGCTGCCCCCGGCGGAGCTCGACGCGACGTTCGACGCGCTCGCCGCCCGCGCCCGCCGCGACCTGATCGCGGCGGGCGCCGCCGAGGACTCCATCCGCTACGTGCGGTCGGTGGAGATCCGCTTCCGCGCGCAGATCCACGTGCTCACGGTGCCGTTCGAGTCCGACGTGCTCACCGCGGCGGACGTCAACGGGATGGTCGAGCGGTTCGTCGAGATCTACGAGGGCCGCTTCGGCAAGGGCGCCGCGTTCCTGGAGGGTGGCGTGGAGATCACGACCTTCCGCGTCGTGGCCACGAGTCCGGTCCCCCGCGCCGAGTTCGACACCGGTGCCCAAGCGGCGGGCTCGGGCGAGCCCGGCCTGCGCCGGGTCTTCTCCGGCGGCGAATGGCAGGAGGCGAAGGTCTACCGCGCCGAGCACCTGCACGACGGGCTGCACATCGAAGGGCTGGCGATCGTGGAACTGCGCGACACCACGGTCGTGATCGGCCCGGGCCAGGACGCCGAGGTCGACAACTTCGGCGACATCATCATCCAGAACCGCTGACCGGAGAGGACCGGCGATGACGCACCCCACCTCCTCCACCGACATCCCGACCGCCGTGGACCCGGTCACCTTCGAGGTCATCCGGCACAAGCTCTGGTCCATCAACTCCGAGGGCGCCACGACGGTCGAGCACGTCTCCGGCTCACCGGTCGTGCACGCCACGGACTACAACTTCGGCATCTACACAGCCGCCGGCGAGATGGCGATCATCGGGACGTACCTGCTCACGCCCATCTACACGGGCGCCATGGCGATCGAGGTCTTCCTCGACCGGTACGACGACATCGAGCCGGGCGACGTCTTCATCATCAACGACCCGTACCTCGCCGCCATGCACCAGAACGACGTCCAGTTCTGCAAGCCGGTCTTCCGCGACGGGGAGATCGTGGCCTGGCTGGGCTGCATGGCCCACCAGGTGGACCTGGGCGGCATGGACCCGGGCAGCTGGTGCACCACGGCGACGGACGTGTTCCAGGAGGGCATCCGGATCCCGCCGGGCCGGATCGTGCGCCGGGACGTGCTCAACCAGGAGCTGTGGGACACGATCGTCCTCAACTCCCGCATGCACGACACGGTCGCCAACGACTTCCGCGCCTTCCTCGCCGGCCTGCGCGTGGCCGAGCAGCGCTTCCACGAGCTGTGCGACCGCTACGGCGCCCCGCAGGTCGAGGCCACCATGGAGCGCACGCTGGACAACTCCGAGGCCGAGCTGCGGGCGATGCTGCGCGAGCTGCCGGACGGGGTGTACGAGCACACGTCCTACCTGGACCGCCCGGGGGGTTTCTCGGACGGGGACATCGAGCTGCTGCAGGTCCCGTGCCGGATGACGAAGACCGACGACCGGATCGCCTTCGACTTCTCCGACTCCAGCCCCCAGTCCCCCGCCTACGGCATGACCACGCGCGGCGGCCTGCTCGGCGCCGTCGCCACGCTCATGTTGTGCACCTTCGGCTCCGACATCGCGTGGAATCACGGGCTGATGCGACCGGTCGAGGTCGTGGCGCCGGACGGGCTGTGCGTGACCGCCATCGAGCCGATGCCGGTGTCCGGCGGCGCGGCCGGGGCGAACTGGACCGCCACCTGCTCGGCGGGCGGCGCGATCGCGAAGATGCTGTCGTTCAGCGAGAAGTACGAGAACCACGCGTTCGGCCCGTCGGACGGGTCGTGGCAGCTCAACCAGTTCGGCGGGATCGACCAGCACGGCGAGCCGTTCGCGTCGATGTACATGGACTCGCTGCTCTGGGGCGGGCCCGCGTTCTCGTTCCGGGACGGCGTCGACACCGGCGGTTCCATGGTCATCCTGGGCGGAGGAGCCGGCGACGTCGAGCAGCAGGAGATGCGGCACCCGCTGCTCTACCTGTGGCGACGCCAGGTCCCCGACTCCGGCGGCGCCGGCACCTTCCGCGGCGGCAACGGCATCCAGTTCGCACTCACCCCGATCGACACCGCCGAGGTGACGGGCGTGCTGGGCACGCACGGTGTGGCGGTGCCCAACCGGACCGGGCTGTTCGGCGGGCTGCCGGGCTCGTGTGCGCGGTTCGAGCGGATCACCGGATCCGGGGTGCTCGACCACCTCGGCTCCGGGCGCCCGGTGGGGGCGTTGACCGACCTGGCGGGCGAGCACCAGGTGCTGCCGGGCGTGTCTCCCGCCGCCCGGATCGCGCACGGGGACGTCTTCGAGTGCACGGTGCAGAACGGCGGCGGCTACGGCGACCCGCTCCTGCGCGACCCGGCCCGCGTCGCCGCGGACGTGGAGGCGCGCGCGGTCTCCCTGGACGCCGCGGCGCGGCTGTACGGGGTCGTGCTCACCGACGGCGGCGTGGACGAGGCCGCCACCGAGTCCCGGCGCGCGTCGATCCGGGACGCCCGGCGTGCGCGGATGACCGCGCCGCAGCGCAGCACCGGCTCCGAGGCCGGGGAGCCGACGGGGATCTGGGGCGCCTCGCTGCGCACCCACGACGGGGGGATCGCCTCCTGCCGGCACTGCTCCACCGTGCTCGGACCGCTCGACGAGGGCTGGGAGGCCATCGCCGGCCGCGTCGTCCTCGGGCCGGACGACCTGGGGTCCCGGGTGAACGTGCACGCCGACCTCGCCGCGGTCGCCTACGTCTGCCCCGGGTGCGTCACCACCCTGTGGGTCGACACGGAGCCGGCGGACGGCAAGACCTGGAAGGACTTCGTCCTCACCGCCTGACCGCCGGGCCGCCCCGAGCCGGCCCGGGACACTCCGGGTCGGCCGGGGTGGTGCGGCACTCCCGGTATCCTCGAGGGCACGCCGAATCGTCGGCACTGACCACGAGCATCCCGGAAGGTGTGCGGGTGACGACCGAGGCAGACGGACGGGTTTTCCAGCGCGTCGTCGACTACGTGCAGAACGCGCTCGCCGCCGGTGACCTCAAACCCGGCGACCGCCTTCCCAGCGAACGGGAGCTCGTCGAGAAGTTCTCCATCGGGCGGGCCTCGGTCCGGGAGGCGCTGCGGGTGCTCGAGAGCATGGAGCTCGTGCGGTCCCAGCCGCGGGACCCCCGTGGCCCGCTGGTCCTGCCCGTCTCCGTCGGTCCGGTCCGGCGCTCGGTCGCCATGCTCACGTCGGCGAAGGTCTTCACCCTGGGTGAGCTCGTCCAGTTCCGCATGATCGCGGACGCCTCGGCCAACCTGCTCGCGGCGAACCGCCGCACCGAGGCGCAGCTCGTCGCCCTCGAACGGAACATGGCCCGGATGCGGCAGTCGATGCCGAAGGGCTACCACGAGTTCAGCCGGGCGGACACCGAGTTCCACGAGCTCGTGGCCGAGGCCGGAGGGAACCAGCTCGTGCAGGTGTACGGCGACGTCACCCGCGAGGCGATCCAGAGCTTGATCTCGCAGACGATCCTCAACGCGGACGACCAGACCGCGCACATGCTGCAGTCGATCCGGCACCATCGGGCGGTCTTCGACGCCATCGCCGACCGCAACGGGCTGCTCGCCTCCCGGCTGGCACGGGAGACCCTCTACGCCTACTACGCCGGCTACGTGGACGACGCGGAGCGTGCCGTGATGGCCGACCTGGTCCGCGAGTGCGGCGGGCGCGTGTCGACCAGCTGAGGCCGAGGAGGACAGAGGGTCCGTCGCCGGATGTCAGCGCGTTCGGAGCCGCACCGTCGCCGGATCTCAGCGCGTTCGGAGCCGCACCGTCGCCGGATCTCAGCGCGTTCGGAGCCGCACCATCGAGGGCGTGATGTCGTCGACGCTCGAGGCGCCCAGCAGCTTCATCGTCCGCCGCAGCTCGGAGGCGAAGATCTCGATCATCGTGTCGACGCCCTCCTCGCCACCCGCTATCAACCCGTCGAGGTACGGCCGCCCCACCAGGCAGGCCTTGGCGCCGAGCCCGACGGCGGCGGCCACGTCGGCACCGTGGTCAGCGGCCCTCCTGGCGTCCTCGACCGTCTGGATGCCCTTGAGCAGCAGGGGGCCGCCCCATGCCTCCCGCACCAGTTCGAGACCCTCGAAGGAGACCGCGGGGTCGAAGACCCCGTCGATGAACGCGGCGTGTGCCTCCGGCTCACCCGCCGGGACGGTGGCGAAGGCCAGTCGCTCAGTGGTGAGCAGGTTCATCCACCAGGCCGGCCGTCGAGACAGGGTCGAGCAGCGTGCGGGGAGTCGGCTTCGGCGGCACGGAGAAGCCGATGCGCACGTCGCGCAGGCGCTGTCCGGTGACGGCGTGTCCACGGGTGATCCTCCGTCCGAACAGGGTCGTCGAGGTGTCGACGGTCTCGGCGGCGCGAGGACGCAAGGACGGAACTCGACGCGCGCGAACGCGTCACGCGTGCGGTGCATCGTGAGCTCGGCCTCCGCGCCACCGTCGACGAACTCGAAGACCGACCGGGGGACCCGGTGCCGCGCGGCAGCCCGCAGGTCCTCGACGGTCACCGCTCTCGCCAGTCGACGCCGTCGCGCACTCAGCTGCAACGGTTCGAACCCGAGCAACGGTCTGACCTCGGACCAGCGCGGGAACCGCCTCCGGACCGGCTGTCGAGCGGGGACCATGGTCGACGCCGTGGTGACCGGCATGGGAGTGGTCGTCGTCGACATCCTCGTCGTCTTCTGCGACCAGAAGCGCTCGGCGCCTGGTTCCGGATGGTGCCCTTCGCCGAGCGAGCACCGCTCAGACCGTGGATACAGTGTCGAAGAATCCTGCGCGCGGCAACCGTCGGCAAGAGGATCTCGCAACCCCTCTGGCCCGGTGCTGGGAGAACTCCTGCTCAAGCTCCTTTCTGCCCCCGTGGCTTGACCAATCCCCGATCGACCGTGCATTCTTTTCGCGGGCAGCTGGTCCGACCAGCTCGGACCAGGGTCGCCCGCAATCCCGGCCGCGTCCAGACTGGGGACGACGTCGTCCAGAGGAGATTCCGCTGATGAGCTCGCCGTCGAGCTTCGTTCTTCCCGAAGTACCACCCGGACTGCCGATCGGCTCCGGATGGGCGACGGACGTCGAGTCCGCGCCGATCGTGTTCCCCTACGACGGATCGGTGGTCGCCCGGGCGCCCGTCGGGTCCGTCGCTCACGCGCAGGCCGCGCTCGAAGCGGGGGTGGCAGCGGTGCGCCCGGTCGGCAAGCTGAGCTCGGCCGTGCGGCGCGCCATCCTGCTCGACGTCGAGCGAGAGCTCGCGGCGAACGACGAGCAGTTCATCGAGTTGCTCGTCGCCGAGACGGGCAAGACCCGTTCGGACTGCGCGGTGGAGTTCTCCCGCACCCTCTTCACCTGGGCCGCGACCGCCGAGGAGGTGTCCCACCTCCACGGCGAGACGGTTCCCCTCGACCTGCAGGCCGCCGGGGTCGGGATGGTCGGCTTCTGGCAGCGCAAACCGATCGGGCTGGTCATCGGGGTCGCGGGCTTCAACGCACCGCTGCTCCTGGCCAGCCACAAGATCGCCCCGGCGATCGCGGCAGGCTGTCCGGTCATCTGCAAGCCGGCGCCCGCAACCCCTCTGGCCACCCTGTGGCTCGCCGACATCGTGCGGCGGGCAGCGGCCGCGCACGGTGCACCGGCCGAGATCGTCCAGATCGTCACAGGAGACGCCGAGGTCGGGCGCACGCTCGTCACCGATCCGCGGGTCGGTGCCGTGTCGTTCACCGGTTCGGCCGCCGTCGGTCACCAGATCGCGAAGGACGCGGCGCCCCGCAAGACCCTGCTGGAGCTCGGGTCCAACGCGGCGCTCGTCGTCGACGTCGACGCCGACCTGGACAAGGCTGCGGACGCGGTGCTGAGGGGTGGCTTCTACTTCAACGGGCAGGCCTGCATCGCCGTGCAGCGCGTGATCGTCTGCGCCCCCGTCGTCGACGACTTCGTCTCCCGGCTGAGTGCGCGGATCGCCGAGCTGACGGTGGGCGACCCACGCGATCCCGCGACGAGGGTCGCTCCGCTGATCAACGACGACTCCACCCAGCGGGTCCTGATGTGGATCGACGAGGCCGAGCAGGCCGGGGCGAAGGTACTGCACGGCGGGCGGGTCGTGGACCGGACGATCGAGCCGACCATCCTCCTCGACGTCCCGGAGAGCGCGAACGCCTGGTGCGAGGAGCTCTTCGCGCCGGTCGTGGCCCTCCGCTCCGTGCCGGACCTCCCCAGCGCGCTGGAGGCGGTGAACCGCTCGCGGTACGGCCTGCACGCCAGCGTGTTCACCCGCTCGTTGACCACCGCGTTCGCCGCGATCGAGGAGCTCGAGGTGGGCGGCGTCGTGATCAACGAGGTGCCCGGTTTCCGGTCGGACATCATGCCCTACGGCGGGGTGAAGGACTCCGGGATCGGCCGCGAGGGCCCGCGGTTCGCGATCGAAGAGCTGACCGTGACCCGTATGGCCGTCATCCGGCCGGAATGAGCAGGCGATGACTCAGAACCCGTACACGACCATGTTCCGCCTCGACGGGCGCCGGGCCGTCCTCATCGGCGCCGGCGGCATCGGCCGCGAGGTCGCCCTCGCCCTGGCCGCTCACGGCGCCCACGTCGCCGCGGTCGACAAGGACCCCCTCACCGCGAAGGACACCGCAGCCGCCGTGGGCGGAGACGCCGTCACCCTGGACATCACCGACCCTGAGGCCGTGCAGCGCGCGGCGGTCGATCTCGGCGACGTCGACGTGCTGGTGCTCACCGCCGCGATGAACGTGCGCAAGCGGATCCTGGACTACAGCACGGAGGAGTTCGACCGAGTCAGCGGGCTCAACCTCAGGGCCACCTTCACCGTGCTGCAGGCCTTCGGGCGGGAGATGGTCCGGCGCGGCTCGGGAAGCATCGTGGTCTTCTCCTCGGTACGCGGGTTCGTGGTCGAGCCCGGACAGTCCGTCTACGCGGCCACGAAGGCCGGCGCCATCCAGTTGGTGAAGACCGCCGCGGTCGAGTTCGGCGAGGCGGGCGTCCGCGTCAACGCCGTCGCTCCCGGTGTCGTCGAGACCCCGTTGACCGATCAGATCAAGGCCGACAAGGGCTGGTACGACGCCTACGCGACCAAGGGGGCCCTCGGCCGGTGGTCCCAGCCGTCGGAGCTGGCCGGCGCGGTCGTCTACCTCGCCTCCGATGCGGCCAGCTTCGTCACCGGCTCGACGTTGATGGTCGACGGTGGCTGGACCGCGGTCGACGGGCGTTTCACCCCTCCCACCTGACCGGGTCGGGAGGCCCTCGTCCCGTCCTCGAGCAGTGGTCGTCGCGGCCCCGTGAACCGGGGCGGCGGCGATCCCTGATGCGCTCCGCAGCTCTCTCCACTCATCGGATCCACTACGGGAGACGTCATGTCGGACAACACCGCTGTTGCCGCCCAACTCGAACGCAGCACCATGCGCGCGGTGACCCTGCGCCTCGCGGTCCTCTTGTTCTTCGTCTACATCCTCAACTACCTCGACCGCACCAACATCTCGATCGCCAAGCTGCAGATGCAGCCGGACCTCGGTCTCAGTGAGGCGGCGTTCGGTCTCGGCGCCGGACTCTTCTTCGTCGGCTACGTGCTGTTCGAGGTACCCAGCAACATGATCCTGCACAGGGTCGGTGCACGACTCTGGATCGCGCGCATCATGTTCACCTGGGGACTGGTGTCCATGGCGATGTTCCTGGTGCAGGGGGAGTGGAGCTTCTACATCCTGCGCTTCCTGCTCGGCGTCGCCGAGGCGGGTCTCGTTCCCGGGGTCGTCCTGTACCTCTCGCAGTGGGTTCCTGCCACGCGTCGCGCCCGGCTGATCGGCATCTTCTACCTCGCCGTTCCCATCTCCACTGTCATCGGCGCCCCGCTCTCGAGCTGGCTCATGGGCTTCACCCCGTGGGGTCTGACCGGCTGGCAGTTCATGTTCCTGGTGGAGGGTGCGCCGTGCCTGGTCATGGCCTTCGTCGTCCTCCGCTTCCTCACCGATCGCCCGTCGCAGGCGACCTGGTTGACCGATCAGCAGCGTGAATGGCTGCTCGGCGAGCTGGAGCGCGAGGAGACAGCTCATGACGCCGCCGGCCACCGACCGGGCACACTCGCGGCGGCGGCGAAGGATCCCGGGGTTCTCGGGATGTCGGCCGCGTTCTTCTGCATGATCATTCCGATCTATGCGCTGGCGTTCTTCCTGCCGACGATCGTGAAGCAGCTCGGCACCTTCACGACCGGTCAGATCGGCCTCCTGACCGCGGTTCCCTATCTGTTCGCCGCCCTGCTGATGTGGTTGCTCTCGCGCAACTCCGATCGAACCGGCGAGCGGACCTGGCACTACATCATCACGACCCTCGTCGGCGTCGTCGGGCTGGTGGTCGCGGCCCTGAGTCTGAGCACGTCGCCCGTCCTCGCCCTGGTCGGCTTCACCCTCGGCGCGACCGGCTGCCTCTCACCCCTGGCCGTGTTCTGGGCACAGGCGCCCTACCTCCTCCGCGGGGCTGCAGCCGCAGGCGGCATCGCCCTGATCGCGGCGATCGGCAACATCGCCGGCTTCGTGTCTCCCTACATGGTGGCACTGATCAAGGGCGAGGGAGTGGGCCTCGGCAACAGTGCGACGGCGGTCATCGCCGCAGCGGTGTTCCTCGCATTGGCCACACTCTCGATGTTCGGAGTGGGACGCCGCATCGCCCGTCGCGATGCGACGCCCGCCCCGTCGGACCAACCCGTCACGCAAGGCGCCGAGGGCTGACATGGGCTCCGGTGCTGCTGCGGACCTTCCCGCTGTGGGCCTGGTAGGGGCCGGCAAGGTCGGGCTCGTGCTGGCAGGCGCGTTGCAGCAGGCCGGCCATCGGGTCTCGGCGTTCTGGGACCCCGACGAGGCTGCCCAGGGCAGGGCGGAGCAGCTCTTCACTCCGATCCTGCGGCTGACCACCGCCTCGGACCTGGCCGTACATGCCGGTCTGATCATCGTCGCAGTGCCTGACGACGTGCTCCCGGACGTGGTCGAGGCTCTCGCCTCCGGGTCCGAGCCATGGCGCGACATCGTCGTCCTCCATGTCAGTGGTCGACATGGGTCTCGGGTGCTCCAGCCTCTCGCAGAACTGGGAGCAGCCACCGGGGCGATGCACCCGGCGATGGCATTCACGGGGGACGTGGCGACCGAGATCGAACGTCTGCAGGGTGCCCGCTTCGCCGTGACCGCCGGCCCCGAGTGCGTCGGGCGGGTCCGAGAACTCGTGCGACGGATGGGAGGTGAGCCGATCGAGATCGCGGAGGCCGATCGCGGGCTCTATCACGCAGCGCTCGCGCATGGCAGCAACCACATCGTGACTCTCGTCGTGCAGGCGGCGCAGATGCTTGAAGCGGCGGGCGTCGCCTCTCCGGCCGACGTGCTCGGGCCACCCCTCCAGGCGGCACTCGCGAACGCCCTCACCCGGGGCGCCGAGGGCGCCACTGGTCCTGTGGTGCGCGGGGACCTGGGAACAGTCGGCATCCATCTGAGAGCGCTCAGGGACGCCGCGCCCGCAGCTCTGCCCGCGTACTGCGCCATGTCTCGAGCAGGTGCCGACCTCGCGTGGAGCGCCGGGCGACTGGCGACCGACCGGTACGAGAACCTCAGGGATCTCCTTCTCGAGCGGCCCTGAGCTCAACACCGGTGTCGAGCCTGGTCGGTGAGTACCAGGTCTCCTACCGGTCGCACCTCACAGAGCGCGCTCGGACGGCCGCTCCCACGTGCCGGACCTGCTCTCGAGCTCAGCTCGGACGAGCTGCGTGGCCCGGCGCAGCGCAGCGATCAGCGGCGACTGTTCGTCCTCGCGCGTGCACAGCGAGATGGGGCACGGATCGACGTCCGTGATCGGACGAAGGCGACGTGGGAATGGCGATGGCTGTCCACGACGGACTCGCCGGTGATGGCGATCGCCTCGCCGCGCGCCACCACCTCGAGGAGCTCGTCAATGGTGTGGAGGACGGGTCCGTGGCGGACGGGGCGTCCGCTGGGGCGCGGGTGGCACGCCCACCACCACACCTGGGTCGGTGCGCGACGCGCCGCTGGACCGGTCCGGCCGGATCGACGTCGTCGTCGCGAACACCGGGATCGGGAGCTTGGCTCGACAACGTCGAGACGCGCGAGCTGTTCGTCCCCGGCGTACCGGACCCGACCGCGAGACGGCCGCGGAGCCGATGAAGGGCCTGAAGGCCCATCCGGTGCCCTGGGTCTACGCGGTCGACGTCAGCAACTTAGCTGTGTGGCTCGCCTCCGACGAGGCCCGCTTACATCACCGGCGTCGCGTTGCCCATCGACGCCGGCGCCACGGCCCCTACGAGGTCCCGCGCGGGTGAGCTCCGGGATCTGTCTCGTCGAGGCCATGCTCGTGGCGAGGATCCGAATCGAGCTCCTCGTCGAACCACGTGACAGCGGAGGCAGCCGGCGTGACCGACACCGACCTGCGACGCAACAAGGACACTGTCGTCGCCTTCTACGACCTGATGTTCAACAAGTGCCGACCGGCCGAAGCTCTCGAGCTCTACGCCGGGGCGACCTACACACAGCACAACGTGCACGTCGCCGACGGCAAGCAGGCCTTCATCGACTATTTCGAGCGGATGGCCGCCGACCACCCGGGTAAGCACGTGCGCTTCGTGCGCGTGATCGCCGAGGGCGACCTGGTCGTGCTGCACTGCCACCAGACCTGGCCGGGTGGCGACGACTACGCCGGCATCGACATCTTCCGCGTGGATGACGACGGCAAGGTCGTCGAGCACTGGGACGTCCTGCAGGTCGTTCCCGCCACCTCGGCCAACGACAACGGCATGTTCTAGTCGTGCTCGCAGCAGAAGCGTCGGAGCGCGCTGCCTCGACCAGGGTGCGCGCCCAGCCGCTCGGCGCGTGAGTCAGCGGATCCAGGTCACATCCTCTGCGGCCTCGGGCGGGGAGGATCCCTTCGGCCAGTCGCCGAAGGGGAGGCAGTGTCGCCCATGAAGATCGGTCTGCAGGTCTCGGACTTCACCGTCCCCGGAGGTCCGCCCGCGCTCGCGGCGGAACTGCGGCGGACGGCGGTGGCGGCCGAGGACGCCGGGTTCGCGCGGCTCGCGGTCGCGGACCACCTCTGGCAGATCCCGGCGAACGGATCCGCGGAGGGCGAGATGCTCGAGGCGTACACGACGCTGGGCTACCTCGCGGCGTGCACGTCCCGGGTGGAGCTGCTGACCTGGGTCAGCGCGGTGATGTTCCGCGAGCCCGCGCTGCTCGCCAAGTGCGTGACGACGCTGGACGTGCTGAGCGGCGGCCGGGCCTGGCTGGGTGTCGGAGCGGGGTGGTACGCCGAGGAGGCGCGCGGGCTCGGCCTGCCCTTCCCGTCGACGGCCGAGCGCTTCGACCGGCTGGAGGAGACGCTGCAGATCTGCCGGCAGATGTGGTCGGACGAGGACAAGCCCTACTCGGGCAGGCACTACACCCTCGAGCGGACGCTCAACGCGCCGCAACCGCTTCGGCGACCGCCGATCCTCGTGGCGGGCGGGGGCGAGCGGCGGACGCTGCGCCTCGTCGCACAGTACGCCGACGCCTGCAACCTCTTCGCCTCGCCGGAGCTCGAGCGGAAGCTGGACGTCCTCCGCGAGCACTGCGCGGCCGTCGGGCGGAACTACGACGACATCGAGAAGACGGTCGTCCTGCCGATGGACCCCGGCCCCCGCGGCGAACACGTGGACGCGGTCCTCGGCGAGCTGGAACGGCTGGCGGGCCTGGGGATCGCGCACGCGCACTCCCGCGTGCCCGGGGCAGCCGGGATCGCCCCGCTGGAGCTGTTCGGGGAGCGGATCATCCCGATCGCCGCGGCGTTCTGAGCGGACCGGGGTCACAGACCCGGCGGCCGCCCCTGGCGAGCATGGGTGCAGAGCAGGAAGGGGCATCGACGTGGATGCAGCAGAGCAGCGGTGCAGGGTGGCGACGTCGGACGGCGTGCGACTGGCGGTGACCGAGACCGGGCGCGGCGTCCCGGTCCTCTTCCTCCACGAGTACGCGGGTGACCAGCGCAGCTGGGCCGGTCAGGTCGCCGGGCTCGCGGCCGACCACCGCTGCGTCACGTGCGCGGCGCGCGGCTACCTGCCGTCGGACGTGCCGGACGATCCCGCCGCGTACTCCTGGGAACGCGCCGTGGCCGACGCCGTCGCGGTGCTCGACGCGCTCGACCTCGAGAGTGCCCACGTCGTGGGGCTGTCGATGGGCGGCTACACCGCGCTGCAGCTGGGCCTGCGGCACCCGGACCGGGTGCGCTCGATCCTGGCCGCGAGCGTCGGGTCCGGCTCCGATCCGGCGACGCGCCCGGCGTACCTGGCCGAGACCGAGGTCGTCGCCGCCGAGCTGCGCGGCCGCGGGGCGGACTTCGTCGGGCGGCGGATGGCCGAGGGACCCAGCCGGGTGCAGCTCAAGGCGGCGGACCCGGCGGCCTGGGACGAGATGGTTGCGCAGTTCGCCGAGCACTCCGTGGAGGGCCTGGCGCACACGATCGTCGAGGTCCAGGGCCGACGGCCCTCCCTGCACGACCTGGTCGACCACCTCGCGGGGCTCCGGGTGCCGCTGCTCGTCGTGGTCGGGGACGAGGACGAGGCCTGCCTGTCGACGGGACTGCTGCTCAAGCGGACCGTCCCCGCCTGCGGGCTGGTGGTGCTCCCGAACAGTGGGCACGTCCCGAACCTGGAGGACCCGCGGCGCTTCACCGACCTCGTCCGCTGGTTCCTCTCCCGCGTGCAGGCGGGCGCGTGGCCCGAACGGGACCCCAGGTCCCTGGCCACCTTGCAGTTCGACCTCGATCGGACCGAGTCTGTTGCCGGGTAGCGGCGTCCTCGTCGGGAGGAACCCCAGGGACGAGGCGAGGTCGAGGATGAACCCGCGTGCGCTGGAGGCGTGGTCGAAGAGCTTCCTGGCAGGCCAGGATCCCGGTGTCCGGGACGCGCTGCTCGGCGACAGCCGTGTCGTGCGCTACCCCGCCGGTGCGGTCGTCTGCCGCGCGAACGAGGACTACCGCGTCGCGCTGATCCACAGTGGTCGTATCCGGGCTGCCATCACGTCCTGGGACGGCCGTGAGGTCACCACCCGGTACATGACGAGCGGGCAGGTCACGGCCGTGCCGGCGATGCTCACGCACGGGGCACCAGCTTCCCTGCACGCCGTCACGGCCACCGAGGTGTCTGTCCTGAACCCGGACACGTTCCGGCGTCTCATGCGCCGCCACCCCGAGCTGAGCTACCAGGTGGCCGTATACCTGGCGGAGTCCACCTACGAGACCGTGGCCTACTACGAGGACAACCTCTTCGGCTCCGTCCAGCAGCGGGTGAGCCGCCACCTCCTCGAGATGGCGACCCCCACCGTCAAGGGCCTGCTCGTGCAGACGGACCAGACCGAGCTGGCCAACGCGATCGGCTCGGTGCGGGAGGTCGTCGCCCGGGCGCTGAAGAAGCTGAGCGACACCGGGGCGATCCGCCGCTCCCGGCGCCAGATCTGGATCGAGGACCCGGGGCTGCTGCGCTCCCTGGCCTCGAGCCCGCTGGGTGGCTGGACGCGTGATGCGGGGCCGTCGTGAGCCCGTACGCGCTGGACGAGGAGCTGCGGGCGGCCGCCGCCGCGCTGCCTCGCGTGGACCGGACGGACGTGATGGAGGCCCGAAGGATCACCGCGAGCCCCGACACCGGGACGCCCGAGGGCGTGTCCGTCTCCGAGCAGAAGGTTCCGAGCGCGGACGGGCACGGCGTCCGGCTGCGGGTGTACCGGCCGGACCGCCGGACGAGTGACGGCGTGGTCTACCACGTGCACGGGGGCGGGTTCATCCTCGGCGACCTCGGATCGAGCCACCTCCGCAACGCGGAGATCGCGCGGGAGGTCGGGGCGGACGTGGTCGCGGTCGACTACCGACTGGCGCCGGAGTGGCCCTTCCCCACACCCGTCGAGGACGTCTACGCGGGGCTCGTCTGGATCGGCGGCGGGGCCGTCCTGCACGGGGTGAGCGCCGGCGGCGCGCTGGCGGCCGGGGCCGCGCTGCTGGCCCGCGACCGCGGCGGGCCGCCGGTCCACGGCCAGCTCCTCGTCTCGCCGGTGACGGACGACCGGCTCGCGACGGCCAGCAGCCGCTGCTTCACCGACACCCCCGCGCTGACCCGCCGCGACCTGGAGGTCTGCTGGTCCGCATACCTCGGGTCGGTGGTGCCGGGCAGCGCGGCGGTGTCGCCGTACGCCGCACCGGCGCGCGCGACCGACCTCACGGGGCTGCCCCGCACCTACGTCTCAGTGGCGGAGTTCGACCCGCTGCGGGATGAGGCGATCGACTTCGCGCGGGGCCTCCTGATGGCCGGGGTCCCCGTCGAGCTGCACCTGTTCCCCGGCACGTACCACGGCTCGCTCGCGGTCCGGGGTGCCGCGGTGAGCGACCGTCAACGCACGGAGGAGACCACCGTGCTGCGCACCATGCTGGGAGATCGGTAGATGGGGGACTTCCTGAGCGGCGTCCGGGTCCTGGACGTCACGGGTGCTCTCGCGGGCCCCTACTGCACGACGATCCTCTCGGACCTCGGTGCCGAGGTGATCAAGGTCGAGCCGGTGGAGGGGGATTCGCTCCGCCGACGGCTCGTCGGGGAGGAGCAGACCTCACTGCCGTTCGACCTGGTCCACCGCAACAAGCGCAGCCTCGCCGTCGACATCAAGTCCGAGCGCGGGCGGGAGGCGGTCAAGGCCCTCGCCGCACGCTCGGACGTCCTGGTCGAGAACTTCCGGGTCGGCGCCCTCGGCCGCCAGGGTCTGTCCTACGAGGACCTCAAGGGGGACTGCCCGGACCTCGTCTATTGCTCGATCTCCGGGTTCGGGCAGTTCGGGCCCATGCGGGACGCGAAGGGCATCGACCTCGTCGCGCAGGCCTACGGGGGTCTGCTGAGCGTCACCGGGAGCACGAGCGGCGAGCTCGCCAAGGCCGGCTACCCGATCGGCGACCTCGGCACCGGGATGTGGGGCGCGATCGGGGTGCTCGCCGCCCTGCTGCGAGCCCGCGCGGGGCATGGCGGCGCGCACATCGACGTCTCGCTCGCCGACACCATCGCCGGGTGGTCCGTGTGGGAGGTCGCCGACTTCGTCGGCAGCGGTGCCGCCCCCGGCCCGCTGGGCACGGCGCACCGCCTCACCGCACCCTACGAGGCCTTCACCTGCGAGGACGGCGAGACGCTGGTGATCGGCGCGACCGAGCGGTCCTGGAAGGACCTGTGCGGCGTGCTCGGCATCGAGCTCTCCGGCGACCCGCGGTTCGAGGGGGAGTACGCCCGGTTCACGCATCGGGCCGAGCTCGCCGACCTCCTGCAGGAGCGGTTCGGCAGCGCGCCCCGGGACCTCTGGATCGACCGGCTGCGCGAGGTTGGGGTCCCCTGTGGGCCGGTCAACGACGTCCCGGGGATGCTCGAGGACGCCCAGTACGCCGCGCGGGACATGTTCCCGAGCGACGTCGCCCGGTTCGGCCAGCGGCGCATCGTGAACATCCCGCTCGTCGCCGACGGCGCTCCCCGCGCCCACCGACGAGCCCCCGCTGTCGGGGAGGACACCGCCGCCCTCCTGCAGGAGATCGGGTACGACTCCGGGGACATCGACGCGCTGCGCCGGGACCACGTGGTGCGCGGGTGATCGGGTTCGAGGTCACCGATCGCGTGGCCCGGCTGACGATCAACCGGCCCGCCAAGCGGAACGCCGTGACCGCGGAGATGTGGGCGACGCTGCGCGGGCACCTCGACGCGCTGGACTCCCGGGACGTCGTCGCCGTGGTGCTGCGGGGGGCCGGGGGCAGTTTCTCGGCAGGTGCGGACCTGACCGAGCTGCGGACCCCGGACCCCGAGTACGTCGGCGGCGTCCAGGAGTTCGCCGAGGCCACGGTGCTGCGGCTGCGGGACCTGGCCCCGCCCACGGTCGCCGAGATCGACGGGCCGTGTTTCGGGGCGGGCTGCAGCCTCGCCCTGGCGTGCGACGTGCGGATCTGCTCACCGCGCTCGCGGTTCGGCATCCCGTCGCTGCGCCACGGCATCGTCTACGAACCCGTGCACGTGCAGCGGCTCGTGCAGGTCGTGGGATCCGGGGCGGCGGCGCTCCTGCTCTACGGCGGCGAGACGTGGGCCGGGGACGAGGCGGCCCGCCACGGACTGGTCGACCGGGTCACCGGCGACGTTCCGGGAGCCGTCGAGCAGGTCCTCGCCGGGCTGCGGGGCGCACCCCGCCCGGCCGTCGTCGCGACGGCGGCGGCACTGCGGGGCGGGGGCTAGGTCGATCGATGGACCTGCAGCTGACCGGCGCCCGGGCGATCGTGACCGGCGGATCGAGCGGGCTCGGCCTCGCGATCGCGCGCGGGCTCGTCGAGGAGGGAGCGCGGGTGGCCCTCGCCGCTCGCGACCCCCGTCGGCTCCGCACCGCGGCCGAGGGCCTCGCAGGCACCGTGCTCACGATCCCCACCGACACCACCGACGACGCCGCCGTGCGGTCCATGGTGAACGCCGTCGTGGCCAAGTGGGGAGGCGTCGACGTCCTGGTGAACGCCGCCGCCGAGCCCTCGACCACCGCGCCGCCCGCCCTCGCCGATCTGACCGACGACGAGGTCCACCGCGACCTCGACACCAAGGTCCTGGGCTACCTGCGCTGCGCGCGAGCGGTGGCGCCCCACATGACCGCGCAGGGCCGTGGGCGGATCGTCAACGTCTCCGGCGTCAACGCCCGCCGCACCGGCTCGATCCCTGGCACCGTCCGCAATGTCGCCGTGGCCGCCCTGACCGCCAACCTGGCCGACGAGCTCGGCCCCGCGGGCGTCGGGGTGACGGTGGTGCACCCCGGTCTGATCGAGACCGAGCGGGTCCACGCGCTGGTCGCGGCCGGTGCGGCGGCCACCGGGCGCGCCGAGGACGAGGTGCGGGCCGAGCTCGCTGCCACGACCAGCCTGCGTCGGCTCGTCACCCCGGGGGAGGTCGCGGCGGTCGTCGTGTTCCTCTGCTCCCCCCGAGCGGCCGGGGTGACCGGTGACGCCGTCGCCGTCGCGGGCGGGAACCGCGGCACCGTCCACTACTGAAGGAGCAACGATGGACTTCACCGGCAAGGTCGCACTGGTCACGGGGGGTGGCAGCGGCATCGGGCGGGCGGCCTGCGCGGCGTTCGCCCGGCACGGCGCCGCCGTGGTGACGGTCGACCGGGACGCCACGGCCGCCGAGCAGACGGCAGAGCTCGTCCGCGAGGCGGGCGCGAAGGCGCTCGCGGTGCGTGCGGACGTCACCAGCTCCGCCGACGTGCAGGCGTACGTCCGCACGACGGTCGAGGAGTTCGGCCGGATCGACTGCTTCGTCAACAACGCCGGCATCGGAGGCACGGTCGCTCCGGTCGCGGAGTACGACGAGGCGGACTTCGCCGCGGTGCTCGCCGTCAACGTCACCGGCGCGTTCCTGGGGCTGCGGTACGTCCTGCCCGTGATGATCGAGCAGGGCGGCGGCGCCGTGGTGAACACGGCCTCGGTGGCGGGCCTCATCGCCACGCCCGGCGCGTCCGCCTACGTCGCCTCCAAGCACGCCGTCATCGGGCTGACGAAGACGGCGGCGGGCGAGGTCGCCCGGCAGGGCGTCCGGATCAACGCCGTGTGCCCCGGACCGGTCGACACGGACGCGATGCGCCGCCTCGAGGAGCAGATCGCGCCGGACGACCCCGCCGGGCTCACCGCCCGGAACCGGGCCGCACAGCCCACCGGCCGCTACAGCACGCCGGAGGAGGTCGCCAACGTCGTCCTGTTCCTCTGCTCGGACCTGGCGTCCAACACCACCGGCGCCCAGTACGTCGTCGACGGCGGCCGCAGCGCGACCGGCACCGCCACCCCGACCAGGGGATAGACGGCCGGATCCAGGTCACAGTCAGGGACGCCCGCGGCGGCCAGACTTCAGGACACCGACACCCACCGGGCCCCGGTCCGGTTTGGAGGCACTCGTGCATACACTCGACCTCGTCGACGCCGACCGCGGCATCGAGTTCATCCCCGGCGTCCCCCTCGACACCCGCCGCGGCGGGACGAGCGAGCGGGTGGCCCTCGTGCTCCCGGGCGCCGAGCGCGCCGCCGAGGACGCGGCATTCCTCGACGCGCTGGCCGAGGAGTTCACCGTCGTCGCCCCCTCGCACCCCGGCTTCGGCCGGTCGCCGCGGCCGGGCTGGTGCCGGTCGGTCGACGACCTCGCCTACCTCTACCTGGAGTGGCTCGACCGGTCCGGCCTGACCGACGTCACCGTCGTCGGCCTGCAGTTCGGCGGCTGGGTCGCGCTGGAGATGGCGGTGCGCAGCTGCGCCCGCATCGGGCGGCTCGTGCTGGTCGACGCGCTCGGGGTGAAGCTCGGCGGTCGGCTGGACCGGGACGTCGTCGACCTCTTCGCCACGCCGCACGCCGAGCTGGACCGGCTGACCTACGCGGACCTGCGGCACGCGCTCGGCGATCTCGGCGCGGCGCCGATGGAGGCGGTGCTCGAGCTGGCGCGCAACGAGGAGGCGCTCGTGACCTACGGCTGGGAGCCCTTCCTGCACAACCCGCGGCTGCCCGACTGGACCTGGCGCATCTCCGTGCCGACCACCGTCGTCTGGGGCGGCCTGGACGGCATCGTCGCGCCGGACCACGGCCGCGGCCTGGCCGGGCGGATCCCCGGCGCCCGGTTCGAGCTCGTCGACGACGCCGGGCACCGCCCGCAGGTGGAGCGTCCGGAGGACCTCGCCCGGCTCGTCGCCAAGTCCGCCGTCTGACCCGACCCGAGGAGGGCACCCCGTGCAGCACTGGCACTTCAGCGAGACGGCCTACCCCGATCTCCCCGATCCGGACGACTTCTCCTCGATCCGGGTCACCCTGCCCAACGGCCTCATCGATCCCGCGCACGCCGCGGGACTGTGGGACCGCTACATCCGGGAGTGGCAGGTCGCGGACGAGTGCGGCCTCAACGTGATGGTCAACGAGCACCACTCCACCGCGACCTGCATGAACTCGGTCGCCCCCGTCGTCGCCGGGGTGCTGGCCCGGGTCACCTCGAAGGCACGCATCCTGCTGCTGGGCAACCCGGTCGCGAACCGGAAGGACCCGGTCCGCATCGCGGAGGAGATGGCGCTCGTCGACCTGCTCAGTCACGGTCGACTCGAAGTCGGCTTCGTGAAGGGCGTGCCCTACGAGATCGCCGCGACCAACACCAAGCCCATCGGGATGACCGAGCGCATGTGGGAGGCGATCGACCTCATCACCCGTGCCTGGTCCACCCACGACGGCCCGTTCAACTGGGAGGGCGAGTTCTTCCACCACCGCCAGGTCAACATCTGGCCGCGGCCCTACCAGCAGCCCGCGCCGCCGGTGTGGGTCACGGCCGTGAGCCCCGGCAGCGCCGCGCGGGTGGCGGACAACGGCTTCACGATCGGCACCTTCCTGACCGGGCTCGCCGGCACCCGCCGCGTCTTCCAGGAGTACCGGGACCGCCTCGCCGAGACCGGCAGGCCCGCCGCGGGAGACGAGAAGTTCGGCTACGCGGCGCTCGTCTACACGGGACGGACCGACGAGGAGGGGCTCGAGGGGGCCCGCAAGCTCCTCTGGTACATCCACTCCAACAAGGTCGCGACCGAGTTCCTCTACCCGCCGGGGTACATCCCGTACCAGGCCAGGGCAGCGGGCCTGCGGGCACGCAGCGCGATCGGCGACCCCGCCCTGCTGCCCGGTCAGGGCGGCCGGGTGTCGAAGGACCTGTCCACGATGTCCCTCGAGGAGCTCATCGAGAAGGGCATCGTGTTCGCGGGCAGCCCGGCGACGGTCGCCGGACAGCTCGAGCGCTTCTACGAGCACGTCGGAGGCTTCGGCAACCTGCTGCTCATGGGGCAGGCCGGGCACATGACCCACGAGGAGACCGTCCGCGGTCTCCGGGTCTTCGCCGAGGACGTCGTTCCCCGACTCGACCGCGTGACCGATCCCGTGACCGTCTGACCCACCCCCGATGATGGTAAGGACAACGATGTCTCAGTCATCCCCGCTCGACGCCGTGAGCTCACCTCCCGCGGCGGCCCACGTCGGACTCTCGCGCCGGTCCGTCGTCGCCGCGGGCACCGGCAATGCCCTCGAGTTCTACGACTTCGCGATCTTCGCCTCGCTGACCCCGGTCATCTCCCAGCTGTTCTTCCCCTCCGGCGACCCGCTCGCGGCGATCCTGTCCACCCTGGCGCTCTACGCCGTCGGGTTCGTGATGCGGCCGGTGGGCGCCATCGTGTTCGGCAGGCTCGCGGACCGGCACGGCCGGCGGATCCCGCTCGCGATCTCCGTCCTGATCATGGGTGTGACCACGGTGCTGATCGGCGTCATGCCCACGTACGCCCAGGCCGGGGTGCTGGCGCCGCTGCTGCTCTGCGTCGCGCGGCTCCTGCAGGGGCTGTCGGTCGGCGGCGAGTTCGGGACCTCCGCGAGCTTCCTGGTGGAGCACGCGCCGCGGCAGCGCCGCGGGCTCTACGGGTCCTTCGCCTTCTTCTCCTCGACCGCGGGCAGCGTGCTCGGCGCCCTGGTGGTCCTGGTCCTCACGATCTGGATGCCCGCGGAGGCGCTCAACGGCTGGGGCTGGCGGATCCCGTTCCTGCTCGGCTTCCCGCTGTTGGCGATCGGGCTGTACCTCCGCTACCGGATCGCGGAGTCGCCGGAGTTCGAGGCGGTCAAGGCGGAGAACGCACGGGCGAGGAGTCCCCTCCGGACACTCTTCCGAGAGCACTGGCAGGCGTTCCTGACCCTCATCGGGATCTGCATCGGGTTCAGCGTCGCCTCGGCCACGGCACAGGCGTTCGTGCTCACGTACATCCGGAGCGTCGTCGGGCTGCCGGCCGTGCAGGCGTTGACCAGCGTGGTGCTCGCCACGACGTTCGGGGTGTTCATGGTGCTCGTGTTCGGCCACCTGTCGGACCGGTACGGGCGGCGGGCGGTGCTGCTCTTCGCCTGCGTCCTGACCGTGGTCCTGCCCTACCCCAGCATGCTCGTCATGGGCTCGGCGGGCTTCGGGTCGGCGCTGCTCGGCCAGCTGATCCTGTGGGTACCGGTGGCGGCCTTCGGCGGGGCGATCCCGGCGCTGTTCGCCGAGCTCTTCCCCACCAAGGTGCGGGCCTCGGGCTTCGGGATCGGGTACGGCTTCGGCTCGGCGATCTTCGCGGGCACCGCGCCGTTCGTCGCGACCCTGCTGATCGAGCTGACCGGCGACACGCTCTCGCCGGCCTGGTACATGACCGCGGCCGGACTGGTCACGCTGGTCGTCGTGCTCACCTCGGTGTCGGTGCGCCGGAGCTCGGTCTCGTGAGCTCGGGACGACTGACGGGCAGGTCCGCGCTGATCACGGGCGCGGGCTCGGGGATCGGCGCGGCCACGGCCGACATCTTCGCCCGGGAGGGGGCCCGGGTCGTCGTCGCGGACCTGGACAAGGCGGGCGCGGCGGCGACGGTCGAGCGGATCCGCGACGAAGGGGGTGTCGCGGAGCCCTACGCCGCGGACGTCTCCGACGAGGCCGAGGTCGAGGGGCTCGTGGAGTTCGCCGTGCGGACCTTCGGCGGCCTGGACGTCCTGCAGAACTACGCGTCGAACCGGACCGTGGTGCCCGAGGACGTCGCCGTCGCGGGCGCCGACGCCGCGGTGTGGACGCGGCAGCTGAGCGTGGACCTGATGGGGTGCGTGTTCACCGCAAAGCACGCCCTGCCGCACATGCTGCGGCGAGGTGGCGGCAGCATCACGAACGCGTCCTCGCTGGTCGGATGGCTGCCGCTGGAGTCGCGGCCCGCCTACGCCACGGCGAAGGCGGGCGTGATCGGGCTGTCGAAGTCGATCGCCGTCGAGTACGGCAGGCAGGGGATCCGGTGCAACGTCGTGGCGCCGGGCCCGATCGTCTCGCCGGGCACGGAGGGCATGTACACCGCGGAGCAGACCGAGGTGCTCGCCGAGCACATGGCGGCCCCGCGCCTCGGGCGCCCCGACGACGTCGCGTTGGCCGCGTTGTTCCTCGCCTCCCCGGAGGCCGCGTTCATCAACGGCCACGTGCTCGTCGTGGACGGTGGGATGTCGGCGTACGCGCCGATGGTGCCGTCGTTCCGGCGACTCGCGGGAGAGGGGTGACCCGGTGCGGGTGACGGTGACGGGCGGGCTCGGGGTGAACGGGGCCTGGGTCGTCCGCGAGCTCCTCGGCCGCGGGCACGAGGTCGTGGTCGTCGAGAACCGCGAGGACCTGACCCTGGTGCGGGACGTCGCCGACCGGATCGAGCTGGTCGTGGGCGACATCCGGGACGCCGAGCGGCTGGCCGCGGCGATGCGGGGATCCGAGTGCGTCGTGCACCTCGCGGCCTTCGTCGCCGCCGAGCAGGATCCGCAGACGGCGATCGCGGTCAACGTCGGGGGCACCGCGCAGGTCTGCGCGTCGGCCGCCGCCGCGGGTGTCCGGCGGGTCGTGAACACCAGCTCGAAGGCGGTCTACGGGCCGACCACGGGCAAGCGCGGCTTCCCGACCTACGAGCCGATCCCCGAGGACGGGGAGCGGCTGCCCCGCGGGATGTACGACATCACCAAGTCGGCCGCCGAGGACGTCCTGGGCTGGTACGGCCGCACCACCGACCTGGAGTGCGTCAGCCTGCGGTTCTCCACGATCTACGGGCCGGGGAAGCTCCAGCGCCACGGCGGGAACGTGGGCATCGGCCTGGTCTCGGCGTACAGCTCGATGATCGAGCTGCCCGCCTCCGGCCTGCCGTTCGCCCTGGACCACGGCGGGGAGGAGCGGGACGACCTCGTCTACGTCCTCGACGTCGCCGAGGCGATCGCCACCGTGGTGGCGGCCCCGGAACCGTTGCACCACCACGTCTACAACGTGTCCAGCGGCCGGGCGCTGTCGGTGGCCGAGTTCGCGGAGGTGATCCGGTCGGTCCTGCCGGACGCGCAGCTGGACGTCGGGCCGGGGCTGAACCCCATGGACGCGAAGGAGAGCGCCTACATGGTCCTGGACAACACGCGGATCGCCGAGGACCTCGGGTGGAGCCCCCGCTTCGACCCACAGCGCGCGGTCCGGCACTACGCCGACCACGTCCGGGCACAGCGGTGAGGGCGGCGGTCTACCGCCGGCCCGGCCCCGCGGCCGAGGTGCTCGAGGTCGTCGACCTCGAGGTGCCGGGCCCGGGCGAGGGCCAGGTGCGGGTCCGGATGGTCACCTCGGGGATCAACCCGACGGACTGGAAGGGGCGCGCCGGGCTCACCGCCCGCCGACCGGACGGCTTCCAGGTCCCGCACCACGACGGCGCCGGGGTGGTCGACGCCCTGGGGGAGGGGGTCGTCGGGCTCGCGGTCGGGCAGCGGGTGTGGCTCTACCTCGCGGCGTACCGCAACCGGTACGGGACCGCGGCCGAGTACGCCGTGGTGCCCGCCGCGCAGGCGGTTCCGTTGCCGGACAGCGCTTCCTACGACCTCGGGGCCTGCCTCGGCGTGCCCGCGCTGACCGCCGCGCACTGCCTCGGGGGAGCGCCCGAGGCGCTGAAGGGGCGGACCGTGCTCGTCGCCGGGGGTGCCGGGGCGGTGGGGCACTACGCGATCCAGCTGGCCGCGCATGCCGGGGCGCGGGTCGTGGCCACGGTGAGCTCGCCCGAGAAACAGGCCCTCGCCGAGGAGGCGGGCGCGGAGCACGTCGTGCGGTACAGGGCCGAGGACGCCGCGAACCGCGTCCTCGACCTCGTCGGGCCGGTAGACCGGATCGTCGAGGTCGCCCCGATGGCGAACCTCGACCTGGACCTGCGGGTGCTCGCCCGCGGCGGCACGATCGCGACCTACGCCGCCGACGAGACGCTGACCCTGCCCGGCGGGCCGTTGATGAGTGCGAACGCCACGCTGGTGTTCGCGTTGCTCTACACCGTGCCCGCGGAGCAACTGGCCGCCGCGATCCGGTGGACCTCGGAGGTCCTCGCGGCCGGCGGGCTCACAGCGCTCCCGGTCACGTCATTCCCCCTGGAGCGGGTGGCCGAGGCACAGGACGCCGTGGAACAGGGAACCGTCGGGAAGGTCGTGGTGCGGCTGGGGGACGGCAGCGGGCGGAGCCCGCGGGGTGGGTGGGAGCGGTGAAGATCGGAGCGATCGAGGTCCTACCCGTCCTGGACGGCAGCGCGCGGCTGCCGCTCGACATGGCCGTGCGGAACACGCAGGGCTCGGCCTGGGACTGTGCCCACCAGCCGCTCGACACCGGGGGGCGGCTCCGGATGGACATCGGCGCCTTCCTCGTGCGGGTCCGGGACCGCAGGGTGCTGGTCGACCTCGGCGCCGGGAACGGCGTCATCCACGAGGCCTTCACCACCGGTGACCTGCCCGCGAACCTGATCCGGGCGGGCGTCGCACCGGAGGACGTCACCGACGTCGTGCTCACCCACATGCACGTGGACCACGTCGGCTGGGCGACCACGCAGGGCCACTTGACCTTTCCCCGCGCGACGTACCGGGTGCAGCCGCGGACTGGGCGTACTTCCTGCACGGGCCGGGTGCGGAGGAGTCGATGTCCGAGGCCCTGGCGCCCGTCGAGACGCAGCTCGAGACCTTCGACGAGGAGGTCGAGCTGTTCCCGGGCCTGCGTGCCCGGCCCGCGCCGGGACACACCCCGGGATCGACCGTCTTCGTGCTGAGCGACGCGGGGGAGCGGGCACTGCTGCTCGGGGACGTCGTGCACACGGTCAACGAGCTCACCGACCCCGAGTGGGAGGGGATGTTCGACGTGGATCGCGAGGCCGCCAACGCCATCCGTGCCCGGATCGCGGACGAGCTCGCGGCCACCGGTGATCCCTTCGCTCCCGCGCACCTCCCCGGCCTGTCCTTCGGGCGGCTGGTCACCGCCGACGGACTCGCGAGTTCCGGTTCGAGGGCAGCGCCCCGCCCTGATCGGTCTCGGCCGTCTGCTCAAGGGCCCAGGGTGCACGACCGTCCGGTCCGCGAGCGCCCGCGCTCCCGACGGTGCGGGTGACAGGGGCGGTCTCCACGTGACAGCCGCAGGACGACCCCGGCGGCGGGTGGTGCGCCCCGCCGCCGGGGCTGTCGTGGTGGTGCGCCGGCCGGCCGTGGATCGGGGTCAGCCCTTCCGGAGGGTTCTCGTGGCGTCCTCGTCGATCGAGATGCCTTCGGGATCGTTGTCGGGGTCACCGAGGACGACGACGCCGTAGTCGCGGGCGGCGCCTTCGACGGTGACGTAGCCGTCCCGGACGTCGCGCAGAACGCGTTCGGGGTCCCGCTCGAAGGCCTTTCCCCATCCTCCGCCGCCGTTGGTGAGGTAGCGGAACATCGCCCCGGCCTTCGTGTCCCAGGACGGCCGGGATGCGAAGTAGAAGTACTTCCCGGCCGGGTCGAGTGCCTTGGTGGTCGGGTCGAGCACGCCGCCGACGGGGATGGTGTCGGCGTAGACCTCGGGCGAGTGCGGGATCACCTGCCCCCGCTCACGGATCTTCGCCACCTCGGGAGGGAAGATCCAGACGGCTCCGAGCTTGCCGGTGTCGCCGCCGTTGGCGCCGAGCCCACTGGGGATCTTCGTGCGGAACGGTGAGCTGTAGGCGGAGGCGTCGGTGAGCCAGAGGCTGTCGCGGATGGTGGCGGCGCCACCGCGGTGGAACCCGGCGCCGGCGGTGTCGGTGGCGGCTTCCTTGCGCAGCAGGACCACCGGGACGTCGTGCTCGATGGCCTCGGTGGCGGGGTCGAGGTTGTTGAGCATGAACAGCACGGTGTAGCTGTCGCCGTCGCCGTCGCTGGTGGCTCCCCAGGGCCCGTGTTCGCCGCCGCACTGGGCCGCGGTGGCCCAGGGGGTGCCGTCCGGCAGGACGCCCGTGGCGTTGTGCAGGTTCAGCGAGCCGTAGTCGCCGGCGACGGCGCGCTCGCCGAGCACGGGGTTGAGCGCGTCGAACACCGCGGTGACCAGTGTCGTGGTGATCTCCCAGAACATCATGCTGGCGCCCTCGGGCGGCAGGGAGTTCAGCAGCGAGCCCGGCGGGCAGGCCATGTCGATGTTGCGCCAGGTCCCGGTGGTGAACGGGGTTTCCGGGTCGAGCAGCATGGTGATGGCGACCCCGACGGCGGTCTTGGAGTCGAGCATGCTGGCGTTGATCGAGGTGCGGGCCTGGCGCGAGGTGCCGGAGAGCTCGGCCTCGATGTGCTCGCCCCGCTTGATCAAGGTGACCTTGATCCGGAACTCCTCGGTCTCGTCCATGCCGTCGGCGTCGACGAGGCCGGTGCCGACGTAGTCGCCGTCGGGGATGCGTGCGATGGCCTCGCGCATCCGCTCGGCGGAGGTGTCGACGGCGTACTGCAGGGTGCCGAGGTAGGCGTCGGTGCCGTAGCGGTCGATGTTCTCGCCGATGAGCCGGGCGCCGAGGTGCAGCTGCTGGTAGATCGACTTGAAGTCGGGCAGCAGGATGTCGCCGAAGCGGGAGTTGTCGAAGATCAGGCTGAACGTCGACCGGACGGGCTCGCCCTGGCGGTAGAGCAGCACCGGTGGGATGACCAGGCCGTTCTCGTAGATGTTGGCCTTGGTGCCGGAGAAGCCGCCGGGGACGGTGCCGCCCATGTCGAGCTGGTGCGCGCGGATGTTGACGAACGAGACGATCTTGTCGTCGCGGAACACCGGGTGGATGAACAGCACGTCGTTGACGTGGGTGCCGGTGCGGTAGGGGTCGTTGCCGATCAGGACGTCGCCGGGCCGCAGGTTCTCGGGCCCGTACTCGATGACGGTGTTGCGCACGGCGTCGCCCATGGTCCCCAGGAACACCACGAGGCTGTTGCTGACCACCGACATCGGGTAGTCCTGCTCGGGCGGTCCGCTGATGGTGCAGGCGAAGTCGTACCAGTCGCGGATGATGGGGGAGAAGGCCTCGCGCAGGAAGCCGGTCGACATGTGTTCGACGACGTAGTGCAGCCGGTTGGTGATCACCGAGGCGGTGAAGCGGTCGGTGCCGTAGCGCGCGGTGAACTCGTCGTCGTCCATGTCGCGCAGCGACACGGTGGGAAGCTCGGTCGTGGTCATCGGTCGTTGCTCACTTCCTCGTGATGACGAGCTCGCCGTAGCCACCGACGGTGGCGGTCTGGCCGGCGCCGATGTGGGTGGTGGACAGGCTCTCGTCGACGATCGCGGGGCCGTCGATGGTGTCCCCGGCGCGTAGCCGGGTGCGGTCGAAGACCGGGGCCTGCTGCTCGTCGTCGGTCAGGTAGCGCAGCACGGTGGTGCGCACCGGGGAGAGCGGTCCGTCGGTGTCGGTGCGGGTCGGCACGACCGGGTACTCGACCTTCTCGGTGTCGAGGATCGCTCGCACGCGGAAGGTCACGCCCTCGACCGGGAAGGCGTCGAACCGGTTGCCGGTGCGCTGCTCGTAGGTGTCGTGGAAGTTGCCGATCATCGTGGTGAGCGCAGCGGCGTCCAGGGTGCCCTCGGGCACGGCGACGAAGGGGGTCTCCCAGCTCTGGCCGACGAGCCGTCCGTCGAAGCTGCGGGCGAAGGTGACCTCGCGGCCGGGGGTGATGCGTGCCCGCAGCTGGTTCTCCATGTCGGTGAACAGCGCGTCGACGTCCGCGGCGACCTCGTCGGACAGCACGGTGTAGGCGCTGCGGTTGGCGGTGAACACCTGGTCGGTGGACAGCAGCCCGAGCGCGGAGAACAGGCCGGGGTAGGGCGGGACGACCACCTGCTTGCACTTGATCAGGTCGAGGACCGCCGGCAGCAGCATCGGTCCGGCGGCGCCGTAGGCGACCAGGCTGTAGTCGCGCGGATCGACGCCGTTCCTGATGGCGATGTTGAACACGCCCTCGGCGATGTTGTTCACGCCCATCTCGTAGGCGTAACGGACGCGCTGGGCGAGGGTGAAGTCGCAGTCGAGCGCCTCGAACGCGGCTCGGGACTTCTCGACGTCGAGGGTGAACCGGCCGCCTGCGAAGTGGTCGCCGTCGAGGATTCCGGCCATCAGACACGTGTCGGTGGTGGTCGGCCGGGTGCCGCCGCGGCCGTAGCAGGCCGGGCCGGGGTCGGCCCCGGCGCTGCCGGGGCCGACCTGCACCTCGCCGGCCTTGCCGATGGTGACGAGGCTGCCGCCGCCGGCGCCGATGCTGGAGATGTCGATCGCCAACGAGTTGACGATCAGGTCGTTCTCGAGTTCGAAGGTCGTGTTGACGAACGGCTCGCCCTCGGTCACGACGCTGATGTCGCAGGAGGTGCCGCCGACGTCGGCGCAGAGCAGGTTGCGTTCGCCGATGAGCTCGCCGAAGTGCGCACTCGCCACCGTGCCGGCGGCGGGGCCGGAGAAGACGATCCGGAAGGGCTGTTCCATCGCGCGTTCGGCCGGGACGAGGGTTGCGGCGCAGTCGGCGTAGTTGAGCTGCCCGGTGAACCCGAGGTCGGCCAGGCCCTTGTCGAGGTGCTCGGAGTAGTCCGAGTAGATGATCTTCATGAAGGTGTCGACCACGGTGGTTGACGCCCGGGCGTACTCCTTGGCCAGCGGGGAGACCTCGCTGGAGATCGAGCAGGCGACCTCGCCGAGCTCCTCGAGCACCAGTTCGCGCAGCCGCTCCTCGTGGGCGCGGTTGACATAGGCATTGAGCAGGCAGATCGCCACCCCGGTCACCCCGCAGCGGCGCAGCACCGCCAGCTGGGCGCGGGCCTGGACCTCGTCGAGCTCGAAGAGCACCTCACCGGAGGCGAGGATCCGCTCTCGGATGCCGCGGCGCAGGTGGCGCGGCACCAGCGGGCGCGCGGCGTCGCCGAAGCTCCGCCGCCACCGCGGGTCGAGGATGGCCTCGGCCGGGCGCCAGGTGCGGCCCTGATCGAGGATGTCGCGGTGCCCCTCGGTGGTCAGGAAACCGATCTTGGGCAGGTTGCGGGTGATGACGGCGTTGAGGCCGTGCGTGCTCGCGTGGTTGAACACCGCCGCGCGGGCCACGTCGAGCTCCTCGGCGCCGGCCAGCACGGGCTTGTACGCGGTGGTGACGTCGGTGGAGACCTTGGCGGTGCGGATGCGGCCGTTCTCCAGGGAGACGACATCGGTGAACGTGCCGCCCACGTCGACTGCGATCATCGTTCAGGGCCCCTTTCTCAGACGGTGTCCGAGAGCAGCTGCAGCGAACCGAGGAGGTTCCACCGCTCACGGCTCAGCGAATGCAGGCAGTTCTGGCACTTCACGACCTGGAACCAGCCGCCCTCGGAGTTCACCGGGTAGCGGCGCAGCTGCTCGGCCCCGCAGCGCGGGCACGCGCCGTCCACGGGCTCTTTGACCAGCGAGACAGTGGGTTCCTGAGGTCGAGGGAACGGGGGCATGCACAGCTCCTTCGTCGGCGACGGTGATGACGACCCGGCGGAAGGTTCCGACCGGTTGGAATGTGAGGAACTCTAGCGGTGTGCTGCGTCAATGCAAGAGCGGCACCCGATCGGGTCCGGGCTCGGGTGCGGTGGCACCGCTCGGCCGGATGGTGCGGGCGGCGTGATCGCTCAGACGAGTCGGGAGATCTCCTGGAGAGTCGTGCGGTAGGCGTGACCGAGGGCGTAGCGGTCGAGCAGCGCGGTGGTGATCCGGCAGCCGGCTGCCCGCCAGCTCGCGACGGCTGCGGCGCTGGCCTGCGCGTGGTCTTCGAGGGTGACGGCCACGCAGTCGAGTCCGGCGCTTCGGGCGGCTCCGATGGTCTGCTCGAGGGCCGCGCGTACCTCGGGATGGCGGTGGTCGCCGCCGTGGCCCATCGCGACCGCGAGGTCGAAGGGGCCGAGGACCAGCGCGGTGGCACCCGCCGCTGCGGAGGCGACGGCGAGGTTCTCGATGTCCGCGATGGCGGCCGGGTGTTCGATCAGGAGCCATACGTGGATCGAGTCGGCGTGCCGCTGTGCCTCGTCCCAGGGCAGCAGCCCGTGGTCGAAGCCCGGCACGCAGGGGCAGGCGCCGCGCTCCCCACGGGGGGCGTAGTGCGCTGCTGCGGCCGCGCGGGCTGCGGCCTGGGCGGAGCGGATGCCGGGTACCAGGACGCCTCGCGTGCCCAGGTCGAGCACCCGCGCGATCGTCGTCGGATCAGCGGAGGGCACCCGGACGATCGCGTCGGCGCCGCGGCCCTGGACCGCGCGCACGGCGTGCGCGGCATCGCGCAGGTCGAGGGTGCCGTGCTCCATGTCGACGACGACGAAGTCGAAGCCGGCCGCGGCGGCGAGCTCGCCGGTTTCCGGGCTGTTCATCTGTACCCAGCTCCCCACCGCGTGGCCACGCTCGTCGAGGGCAGTCGCGAGGGTCGAAGGGGGGCGGGGTCGTTGGAGGTCGGATTCCTTCGCAGGAGCAACCTTCTCGGCGTTCCGGCCCGATCGCTTCGGCTGATTCGGCCGGCTCGGCGATGTGCGCGTGGTCATGCGGTTCCCGGTGTCGGCCGGCTCCAGCGCTGCAGCGTCTCCTCGACGGGGCTGGGGGCCCGTGGTGGTGCGGGGGTTCCGGCTCCGCTGCGGGAGAAGCGCGGGGCGGGAGCGGGCTGGGTGACGCCGTGCAGGTCCAGGAACGTCCCACGCGCCCGGGCGTGCGGATGCCGGGCCGCTTCGGCGAAGGACAGGACGGGGGTCACGCAGGCGTCGAGTTCGGCGAACACCGCTGCCCATTCGTCGCGGGAGCGGGAGGCGAACTCTCGGGTGAAGCGCTCGGTCAGGGTGGGCCAGCCCGTCCGGTCGTCCTGGTCGGGCAGTTCCACCCCGATCAGGCCGAGCCCTTTCAGCAGCTCGGCGTAGAACTGTGGCTCGATCGCCCCGACCGCGACGTAGCCCCCGTCGGCGCACCGGTAGCTGCGGTAGAAGGGGGCGCCCCCGTCGAGCAGGTTCCGGCCCCGGTCGTCGCTCCAGTTCCCGATCCCGCGCCAGGCCCAGATGGATTGCATGAGCAGTGCGGAGCCGTCGATCATGGCGGCGTCGACGACCTGTCCGCGGCCGGATCGCTCGCGCTCCCACAGCGCGGCCAGCACGCCGACGAGCAGCAGCATGGACCCGCCGCCGAAGTCGCCGGCCAGGTTCAGCGGAGCTGCCGGTGGCCCGTCGTGGGGACCCATGGCGTGGAGGGTGCCGTTGAGGGCGATGTAGTTGATGTCGTGGCCGACCGAGGCGGCCAGCGGGCCGTCCTGACCCCAGCCGGTCATCCGTCCGTAGATCAGGCGGGGGTTGGCCGTGGTGAGTTCCTCGGGGCCGAGCCCGAGGCGTTCGGCGACACCGGGCCGGAACCCTTCGAGGAGGACGTCGGCGCGTGCGGCGAGCTCACGGACCCGGTCGCGGTCGACGGGGTCCTTGAGGTCCAGGGTGTGGTTGCGGCGGCTGCGCAGGAGGTGATCGCGGGTCGGGTCGGCGAGCCGGAAGCCGCCGGGTCGCTGGGCGCGCACGACGTCGGCACCGAGGTCGCCGAGCACCATGGCCGCGTGTGGCACCGGCCCGATGCCGCCGAGCTCCACCACTCTCAGCCCGGCCAGTGGGCCCTGCGGGGTGCTCATGCCGGCTCCGCGTTGCGCACGTCGGAGCCGGTAGCCGCATCGACGGCGTGGTCGCGGGGGCCGCTCGTCGTCCGGCCGTCGTCGAGCTGGGTGCGGGCTGTCTCGGACATGACGACGACGGAGACGAACGAGGCGACCGCGGTGAGCACGACCCAGCCGGCGACGGGCACGAAGCTGTCCCACCGGGCGTAGAGGGCGGTGGCGATCAGCGGGGTCAGCGCGCCGCCGATGAGGGTGCCGATCTGGTAGCCCAGCGACGCCCCGGAGTAGCGCACCCGGGCGGTGAACAGCTCGGCGAACAGCGCAGCCTGCGGGCCGTACACGAGGGCGACCAGGACCTCGCCCACGGCGATCGCGGCGATGACTGCTGCCGGGCTGCCGGTGCCGAGCAGCAGGAAGGCCGGCCACACCCACACCGCGAGAGCGACCGCGCCGATCAGGTAGACGGTGCGTCGGCCGATGCGGTCCGACAGGGCACCGCACAGCGGGATCGCGAAGAACTGCAGGGCGGCGCCGATCAGGACGCCGTCGAGCAGCAGCGCGCGGGGCAGCCCGAGCACGGTGGTGCCGTAGGAGAGGAAGTAGGTGCCGAACAGGTAGAAGCTGGTGCCGATCACCACGATGGAGCCGGTGCCGAGCAGGACGGTGCGCCAGTTGTGGATCAGCACGTCCAGGACGGGCGAGCGCGACGGCCCGCCGGTGCCCTGGACCATCCTCATCGGCGCGGTCTCCTCGAGGGTGAACTGGGCGTAGAAGGCGATGCCGACGAGGACCACGCTGAGCAGGAACGGCAGCCGCCAGCCCCAGGACTGGAACGCCGCCTCGCTCATCAGGGCGCCGGCGAGCAGGAAGACGCCCGTGGACAGGAACAGCCCGGCGGACACGCCGATCTGGGCGAAGCTGCCGTAGAGGCCGCGCTTCTCCGGTGGGGCGTTCTCGGTGGCGATGAGGGCGCCGCCGGCCCACTGCCCGCCGACCGCGATGCCCTGCAGCAGCCGCAGAACCACCAGGATGATCGGGGCGGCGACGCCGATGCTGTCGTAGGTGGGCAGCAGCCCGATGAGGGTGGTGGAGATGCCCATCAGGAACAGCGTGGTGACCAGGGCGGGCTTGCGGCCGATCTTGTCGCCGACGTGGCCGAAGACGGCGCCGCCGACCGGGCGGGCGGCGAACCCGACGGCGAAGGTGGTGAAGGCGAGCAGGGTGCCGACCAGCGGGTCGCCGGCCGGGAAGAACAGCTTGTTGAACACCAGCGCGGCCGCGGTGCCGTAGATGAAGAAGTCGTACCAGTCGATCGCCGAGCCCGTGCCGGCGACGAGCAGGATCTTCCGCAGGGACATGGTGGTCTCCCGAGTGATGATCGTCGTTGATCGTGCGGTGGCGGTCAGGCCGCTCGGGCCGGGACCGGGATGGTGTGGAAGTCGGTGAGGTCCGGGTCGTGGGTCATGGCCCAGTAGTCGACGACCCGGTAGGGCGAGTTCGTGACGACCCGACCGCGTGAGTTGCGGTAGTAGGTGGTCATTCCCGGGTGGCTCCAGACCATCCGCTGGTGGCGCGCGTCGACGTCGCTCACCCAGCGCTGCAGCGCTTCCGGCCGGCACTCGAGCGCGCCGATGCCGTCCCGGGCCATGGTCGTGACGAGGTCGACGATGTAGCGGCCCTGGGCCTCGGCGACGAAGATGAAGCTGCCGCCGGCGCCGGCGTTGGTGTTCGGGCCGTACATCAGGAACAGGTTCGGGAATCCGGGCACGGTGATGCCCAGGTGTGCGACGGCGTCGTCCTCGCTCCAGGCGTCGTGCAGGCGCAGCCCGTCGCGGCCGCGGACGTCGATGCCGGGCAGGTAGTGCTGGGCGTCGAAGCCCGTGGAGAGCACGACGACGTCGGCCTCGTGGTGCTCGCCGGCGTCGGTCACCACCCCGGTCCCGGTGATCCGGGCGACGCCGTCGGTGATCAGCTCGACGTCGTCGCGGCGCAGCGCGGCGAACCAGCCGTTGTCCAGCAGCATCCGCTTGCCGAAGGGCGGGTAGTCGGGCAGGCACTTCTCGACCAGGTCGGGCCGGCCCTCCAGCTGCTCGTGCAGGTAGCGGGTGAAGAAGCGGCGGTGGCCGTCGTTGACGGCGTTGAGCGACCGTTCGGGGTGGTCCCAGTCGTCGTCGATCTGCAGCGAGGCGTGCACGCGGTCGTTGAAGACCCAGGCCAGTCGGAACCGGTACCAGGCGTGGTAGTAGGGCACGTGCTCCATGAGCCAGTGCACGTCCTCGCCGACCTCCTGGAAGTACTCGGCGTTGGGAGCGATCCACTGTGGTGAGCGCTGGAACACCGTCAGGTGGGCGGTGCGCTCGGCGATCGCCGGCACGACCTGCATCGCGCTCGCGCCCGTGCCGACCACGGCGACGCGTTTCCCGGTGACGTCCAGGTCGGCGGGCCACTCCGCGGTGTGGAAGAGCGGCCCGTCGAAGGTGTCCAGGCCCGGCAGGTCGGGCACCTTCGGCGTGTTGAACAGCCCGACCGCACTGATGACCGCGGACGCGGTCCAGCTGCGCGAGCCCGCGGTGACGGTCCAGCGCTGCCGGTGCTCGTCCCACGTCGCGGAGTCGACCGACACGCCGAACTCGATGTGTCGCCGTAGGTCGAAGTGGTCGGCCATCTCGGCGGTGTAGGCGGCCATCTCGTCGCGCTTGCCGAAGTGGGTGGACCAGTTCCGCGGGAAGAACGAGAACGAGTACAGGTAGCTGGGGGTGTCGACACCTGCGCCGGGGTAGGTGTTGGTCAGCCACACCCCGCCGACCTCGGTGTTGCGTTCGAGGATGGTGAAGGGCACGCCGGCCTGTTGCAGGCGGACCGCCGCGATCAGCCCGGAGATCCCCGCGCCGATGATGACGACGGACAGGTCGCGCTCCGCGACCACGGCGGGCGGCACGGGGACGGGGCCGGGGTCGGGCTCGAAGCCCATCTCCTCGCGCATCAGCCGCTCGTACTCGTCGGGCACCGGCTCGCCCATCGCCGTGGACAGCATCCGCCGCAGCAGGGCGTGGTCGGGGTCGGGCACCGCGGGCTCCCCGCCGCGCGACCAGTTGGTGATCGCCTCGACCGCGGCGGTGCGCAGCTCGGCGGCCGCGGTCTCGTCGAGCCCGCCGGAGTCGTTGGGTCCGAGTCCGCTGCTGCGGACCGGGCGGTACGGCTCGTCGAGCCAGCGCTGGTCACCGGTCAGCTGGAAGGTGACCATGGCCAGGGTCGGCAGGTTGGCAGCCGTCACGGCCTGGCTCAGCCGCTGCTCGTCGAGCGGCCGTCGGGGGGTGGACATCGCGGGCACGTCGTTCCTCCATGGAGCGAGCAGGGGCGAGCGGTCGGCTCGCGGTGGTTGCCGCGTCGGGCGCGACGGCGGCCGCTGCGGGCAGCGGACACCAGCGGCACGACGGGAGTGAGCGGAGAGCGGGCGATCTAGGCCGTCCTGATCGGCCCGGTACGCGTCATCCGCCATCCGGCGACGGCGCTGTCCCAGGTGTTCGGCCCGACGCCGGCCGTCCGCAGCTTGTACTTCTCGACCTTGTCGGTGGGCGTGCGCGGCAGCTCGTCGACGATGTCGATGAAGCGGGGGACCATGTGGTACGGCATCGAGTCGGCGTAGTGCAGGAACAGGTCCTCCGCGGTGACCCTAACGCCGTCGCGCAGCACGACCACCACCCGGACCTCCTCCTCGCCGAGGTCGGACGGCGCACCCACGGCTGCGGACTCCGCGACTGCCGGGTGGCTGTTGACCAGACGCTCGACCTCGTAGGAGGAGATGTTCTCCCCGCGGCGGCGGATCGAGTCCTTGATCCGGTCCTTGAACCACAGCGCGCCGGTCTCGTCCCGCACGGCCCGATCGCCGGTGTGGAACCGCCCGCCGCGCCACGCCTTCGCGGTCGCCTCCGGCAGGCCGTCGTAGCCGGCCGAGAGCAGTAGCGGGTCGGGGGAGCCGACCACGACCTCACCGGAGACGCCGTCGGGGACCTCGTTCCCGTCCTCGTCGACGATCCGGACGTCGAAGATCGGGTTGGCCCGGCCGCACGCGCCGGGCCGCGACTCCTGGAGCGAGGAGTTGACGATCAGGTTGGTCTCGGTGGACCCGTAGGCCTCGACGATCTTGACACCGAAACGCTTCTCGAAGTCGTGGTAGATCTCCGCCGGTGCGGGCACCGCGTACACCACCCGCACCGGGTTGTCCGCGTCGTCCTCGCGGGGCGTTCGCCCGTGGAGCATGTGGCAGACCCCGCCGATCGCGACGAAGGCGGTGATCCCGAACTCGCGGGCCTCGTCCCAGAACCGCTCGATCGTCAGCCGCGACCGCAGCACCATGCGTGCCCCGGTGAGCAGGCAGCCCAGCGTCGCGAACTTGCCGGAGATGTGGAAGAACGGCGAGTAGTTCAGCAGCACGTCCCGCGGGCCGAGACCGGTGATCTCGGCGAAGAAGTGCCCGAAGGCGACCTGCTGGTGATGGCTGAGCAGCACGCCCTTGGACGGTCCCGTGGTGCCGGAGGTGTACAACACGCAGGCGACGTCGTCGGGAGCCGGGCCCTCCGGCGGCACCGAGCGATCGGCGCCGCTGTCCGCCGTCCCGTTGTCCCCGGGGGAGTCGGAGTGGCCCTGTTCGGGCTCTTCCAGCAACTCCGAGTAGGTCCCCGGGAAGCTCAACACCTCGGCCAGGCTCGGCACATCACCACGGACGGCGTCGACGGCGTCGAACAGCGGGCCCTGGTCGGCCACCGCCAGCGACACCTGCGCCTTGTCCAGCTGGTGGCGAAGGAGCTCGCCGCGGTAAGCGGTGTTGATCGGCACCTCGACCGCGCCCAGCTTCGCCAGCGCGAACCAGCCGTACAGATACTCCGGACCGGTCGCCATCAGCAACGCCACCCGCGTTCCGCGGCCGACCCCGGCCGCCCGCAGGTTCCGGGCGAGGACATCCACCCGGGCGTTGACCTCGCCGAGGGTGTAGTCCCGGCGCTCGAAGAGGAACAGCGCCTCGTCCGGGCGTGCCGCCGCGGCCCGCTCCAGCACGCGGCCCACGGTCCGCTCCGCGAACGGCACTGCCGCCAACCAGCCGGACGTGATGCCCGAGCCGGCGACGCCGGTGTTCTCTGTCATCGTCATCGGGTTCTCCTCCAGGGGCTTCATCGTCCCCGTGCAATCCGACCAGTCGGAATGTACGTGCTCCGGTGGCGGAAGGCAAGTCCTCCCTGCGTGGCTCAGCACGCTCCTCACGTGCCGGCCGCAGCTCTCGCGTGGCCGGCGCCCTCAGGCGGCGCCACGCCCGGCTCGGCTGCGACCGCTCCCGGTCGGTCCGGACGACCGACGGCCGTCAGTAGCCCTTCCCTGCGGTCCATCCGCCGTCCACGAACAGGGTCGTCCCGTTGACGTAGTCGGAGTCGGAGCCACTGAGGAAGACGACCGGCCGCGCGATCTCCTCCGGCTGCGCCCACCGCTCCATCGGAGCGTTGGCACGGATGGAGGCGGCCATCTGCTCGGACCGGAAGTAGGCGCTCGTCATCGGGGTCTCCACGACACCGGGAGCCACCGCATTGCACCAGATGCCGCGTCCGCCGTACTCGAGCGTGATCGTCTTCGTGAGCATGATCAGTCCCGCCTTGGCCGCGCAGTAGGCGGCACGGTTCTGAAAGGCCAGATGGCCGGCCATCGACGCGATGTTGACGATCTTCCCTCGGCCCTGCTCCAGCATGCCCGGGATGGCGGCCCTCGACAGGACGAAGGGGGCGGTGAGGTCGACGTCGAGGGTGTTGCGCCAGTCGGCCGGCGACAGCTCGAGCAGCGGCGCGATCTGACGCACCCCGGCGTTGTTCACCACGACGTCCAGACCGCCGAAGTGGTCGCGAACCCGGTCGGGCAGGGCGGTGGTCTGCTCGTCATCGGTGAGGTCGACATCGAAGGCGGCACTGTCGGCGCCCGCTCCGAGGTCTGCCACCGCCTCGTCGAGCGCGGCCTTGTCCAGGTCGGCGAGGGCCAGCCGGGCCCCGGAATCCCGCAGTGCGCTGCAGATGGCCCGCCCGATACCCCCGGCGGCTCCGGTCACCAGCGCTACCTGCCCGTGCAGAGTGGTCATCGTCGTCCTCTCCATTCCATCCGGTCGGAATGTCAGTGATACCGCAGCCACCGGTCCGATCGCCAGAGGAGGGCCGGGTCAGCTCGTCACGATGGCCGACGCGGACCGCTTCGCGCCCACGCTCTGCAGGGTCATCGTGGCGAACTGCTCGGCGATCTCGGTCGGCGTGCGCCGACCCTCCGGCCGGTACCACTGGTACGACCACACCCACATGCCGAGCAGGCCCAACGCGGTGACGGTCGGGTCGAGGTTCTGGTCGAACTCGCCGCTCTCGATACCCCGCCGCACAGTGTCCTCGAACAGCGAGGTCGACCGCCGGCGCTTCTCCAGTATCGCCGCCCGCACGTCGCCGGTGAGGACGTGCAGCTCACGGAAGAACACCATGACGTGCTTCTGGTAGGTGATGCAGATCATCGTGGTGTCGAACGCCATCTTCGCCAGTTGCTCGGTCGGCGAGACATGGCTGGCCAGTGCCCGTTGCTGCGATTCCAGGGCTCGATCGATGAACTCGTCGTGGATGAGGTGCAGCACGTCGTCCTTGGTGGCGAAGTGGTGGTAGAACGCGCCCTTCGTCACGCCGGCCCGCTGCACCACCTCCTGCATGGACGCCCGACTGAAGCCCTTCTCCGCGAAGAGGTCCAGCGCAGCCTCGACCAGTAGGCGCCGGGTCTCCTCCGGCGCGTAGCTCCGTTCGGGCGGCTTACGCGGCACGACGCTCTCCTCGGGTACGGGCTGTCCAAACCCACGGCCTTCCGACCGGATGGTATCCGGCCGCCTCGGAACGGCCGATGCTGCGGGCGTCGACCCGGTGTGGGCTTCCGGCTCGGCACCGGGCCCGAGGAGCTGAGCGACCGGGCCCTTGTCGGCTCATGTAGCCCGGTTGGTGGCGGAGGCGAAGCCCAGCCAGGTGTGCCGGTTGCCGGCCCAGCACCAGCCGATCTTGGTGGCGTGCCGGCGCTCCCGCCCGTCCCGCCCGGTCCCGTTCGAGATCCACACTGCGGGGGTCCGCGCGTCGAGCCCGCCGCTCGGGCGGCGCAGACGGGAGCCGATCGTCATGAAGCAGGCGTTGCGGGCCAGCACCTCGGGATCCTGGAGGACCCACTGCACGCCCTCGGTGAGCAGCAGCGGGGTGCGGCCGGCCCGGGCGAGCTCGGGGTACGTCTCCTCCGGGCTCCGGTTGGCGAGGTGGTCGCCGCGGTCGAGGTCCTCGAGGAGGTAGACGGGTGCGTCCGGTACGACGATGTCCGGCAGTGGGGCGAAGTCGTCGACGTCGGTCATGTCGGCGACGACGAACCCGGGCTTGTCGCCACGCCGCAGCAGGGGCGCGAGAGCGGACGGTGCGGCGGCCGCGACGACGAGCAGACCGGGCCGGTCGGGCAGGGCCTTCGCGGCGATCCGCAGCTCGTCGGGGGTCAAGGGCGCGGTGGCGCCGAGGGAGACGAGTCGGTCGACCTGGGCGGGGATGGCGGGTAGCACGGGACCTCCGGGGATCGGCGACGGCCTGCGGCCAACGCGCGGGGGCTCCGCGGTGTTCCGCTCGGCGCCTGCCCGTCACGCAGTGACGCGCTCGCGACGAGCCCCGATCACCCTTCCGATACACGCTATCGTCATCCGATGGACGTGGATGAGCGGACAGTAGTTGCGGCGTGATCATGGCTGCGTAGATTTCGCCCCGTGCGTTCCCCGAGCCGTCCGCGCAGCCTCGTCGACCGACTGCACACCGTGACCGCCCATACGACTGCGTTGATCGTCGTCGCGGCGATGGGTGCCGCCGGTGGCGCCACGCTGATCCCGGAGCCGGTCGCGGTCCGGACGGTGGCCGCCGCGCAGGGCGGCGGTCTGGCGGAGAAGACCGTGACGATCGACGGCGAGGACTACCCGAACCCGTTGCGTCTCCACGACGGCGCTCCGGTCACCACGCCCGCCGAGTGGGAGGGCACGCGCCGCGCGGAACTGTTGGCCGACTTCCGGCAGCACGTCTACGGGCAGAGCCTGCCCGAGCCGACCGCGCAGACCTTCGACGTCACGTCGACCGACTTCACCGGCGTCACGCGCAAGACCGTCACGATCACCGCCACCGGTCCGGAGGGCACCGGCGGCTTCGACGTGACCCTGTTCGTCCCGAAGACCGGCGGCACGCCGAAGGGCACGTTCCTCATGATCGACCACCGCGGCCAGGTGGGGGACGATCCCGGCCAGTCGTCCGGCTTCGCGCCGGTGTCGACGATCACGAAGGCCGGCTACGCGTTCGCGGTCCTCGACGCCGGCGAGGTCGCCCCCGACGACAGCGGCAGCTACCGCAGCAGGATGATCGGCCTGTTCCACCCCGCCGACCGGGAGCTGCCGGACGACGCCGGCCGAGCCATCAGCGCCTGGGCGTGGGGAGCGAGCCGGGCCATGGACTACCTGCAGACGGATCCCGACATCGACCCCACCCGGGTTGCGGTCATCGGGCACTCGCGCAGCGGCAAGGCCGCGCTGTGGGCCGGGGCGCAGGACACCCGCTTCGCCGCGGTCGTCACGAACAACTCGGGATCGACCGGCGCCAAGCTCGCACGGCGCGGCGACGGCGGCGTCGGCGCGGAGACCGTGAAGCGCATCAACGGCTCGTTCCCGCACTGGTTCCCCACGACGTACAAGGCCTACAACGACCGCGTGGACGCCCTACCGGTCGACCAGCACGAGCTGCTGGCGCTCGTGGCGCCGCGGCGGGTGGTCGTCGCGAGCGCCACGGACGACGCGAACGCCGACCCGGAGGGGGAGTTCCTGGCGTACGTCGCCGCGGAGCCGGTGTACGAGCTCTACGGGCTGGGCGGCACCGGTCTGCCGTCGGCGACGTGGCCGCCGGCCACGGACGAGGGGTTCCGCGGCGCGGCGATGAGCTACCACCTGCGCTCCGGCGGGCACGGGCTCACCGCGGCGGACTGGGACATCTACCTGAACGGCGACCTGTTCTCCCGGTGAGCGCGCGGGCCCGATCAGGACAGCGCGTCCAGCGCTTTCCGCGGTGCTCCGGGCCGACACGTGCGGCCGGCGACCCGCGTCCACACGCTGCGTTGACGCTCCCGGACGGGACGGCGAAGACTCCCCGGATGGAGAACGAGAACGAGGAGCGGGCGGGTCACCACGCCCGGCTGGCCGAGGAGCACGTGGCCGAGGACGACGCCGCCGCGCACGCCTCCCTGGCCGCCTACTACGCCGCGCTCGAGACCAACGAGCTCCTGCGGCAGGTCCTGGCGCGACCGGTCCCGGCGATCGGCGTGCCGACCCGTCCCGGACGCACCGAGCCGCCGTCGCCGCCCGGGCCCCCGGGCCCCGACCGGCCACCACTGCGGCCTCCGCAGCCACCGCCCATCTACATGTCGGCGGAGCCGACGCAGTCCGGCCGACGGGTGTGATGCAGCCCGCGACGTCTGCGCACGGGCCTCAGAGACGCGGCAGGGTCTGCTCCCGGCCGACGAGCGGGCGCAGCGGATCCCCGGCGTCGCGCAGCCGGTCGAGGGCGGTCCGCACGGTCCACCGGTCCGGCGCGAGATCCGGGTCGTCGAGCTCCGGCCAGGTCAGCGTCATGGAGACGGGGGCGTCCGGCCCCGGCCGGGGGCTGAACGGCGCGACCAGCGTCTTGTTGATGGCGTTCTGCGTGTAGTCCAGCCGGGCAAGCCCGCGGCGGCGGTCGGTGTGCCACTCCCAGGAGACCAGCTCCGGCACCATGCGGCCGACCGCGCGGGAGAGCTTCTCGACCCAGCCGCGCGTGTCGTCGAAGGAGTAGCCGGGCGCGATCGGCACCCAGATCTGCACGCCCCGCTTCCCGGTGACCTTGGGCGCGGCCTCGACCTGCAGGTGCTCCAACGCCGTGCGGTAGAGCCGGGCGAGCACGAGCACCTCGGCGAAGCCGAGGGCGGGCCCCGGGTCGATGTCGATCAGGGCCCACGTCGGCTGGTGCACGTCGGGCAGCCTCGAGGTCCACGGGTGCAGCTCGATCGCGCCGTAGTTGGCCAGCCAGACCAGGGCCGGGGTGCTGTCGACGACGAAGTAGACCTGCGTCTCGCCCGGATCGGCCTCGGGGTTGTGCCAGCGGCGCAGCCAGTCCGGCGCGTGCCCGGGCACCTCCTTCTGCCAGAAGCCGGGGCGGGCGGTGCCGTCCGGATAGCGGTGCAGGTTGACGGGCCGGCCCGCCAGGTAGGGGAGCAGGTACGGCGCGACCTGTGCGTGATAGCGGATCAGGTCCCGCTTGGTCACGGGCGGACCCGCCTGTCCGGGGAACAGGACCTTGTCGAGGTTGGTCAGGGCGAGCTCGCGCCCGCCGACGACCCACCGGCCCCGCACACCCAGCGCGTCGAGGGCGGCCAGTTCCTCCTCGGTCGCCGCGGCCTGCTGTGCCGGGTCGGTGGGCGCGAGCGGCACGGCGGCGTGCTCGGCGGGGGCACCGCTCTGCCACATCGCGGCGGGCGCCGCCGCGACCTCGTCGTTGGTACGCCCGCTGAGCACCGAGCGCGGGTGCTCCTCCGGGTCCCAGCCCTCCCGGGCGTGCTCGTCGTGCTTGTGCACGAGCACCCACTGCTCCTTGCCGGAGTCGCCCGAGCCGCCGGTGCGGTCGCGCCGCCGGACGAGCACGAACCGCCCGCCGAGCTTCTCGCCGTGCAGGTCGAAGTGCAGCTCGCCACGGGCGACCGCCGCGGCGGGGTCGTCCGTGCCGGCGGGCTCCCACGTCCCGCGGTCCCAGACGATGACGTCGCCGCCCCCGTACTGCCCCTTCGGGATGACCCCCTCGAAGTCCGCGTAGTCGAGCGGGTGGTCCTCGACGTGCACCGCCATGTGCCGCACGGACGGGTCGAGGGTGGGGCCCCGCGGCACCGCCCAGCTGGCGAGGCCGCCGTCGATCTCGAGGCGGAAGTCGTAGTGCAGCCGCCGGGCGCGGTGCCGCTGCACCACGAAGATCGGCGCCTCCGCGCTCGGCGTGCCCCCGGTCGGCTCGGGGGTCACCGTGAAGTCGCGCATCTCCGTGTAGGTGGCCAGCCGGTCGGCCGCCGATGACGCGGGCGAGGACGGGGCCGGCGTCGTCAGGGTGATCTCCCCGGGGTCCCGGTCCGGGCGCAGCCCCCGCCAGGAGGCGTGCCGCAGCCGGCCGTCACGGGTGACGGTGCGGTACTCGACCTCGCCGACCAGCCGCGGCTCGACCCACCGGACGTTGCGGGCGTGGTCCCGCGGGACCGACTCGTCGAACGGGCTCGACCTGCGGCGCAGCGGTTCGAGACGCTCCAGGAGCGCCCGCAGCATCTCCTGGGTGAAGCCCGTGCCGACGTGGCCGAGGTAGCGCAACCGCCCGTCGGCGTCGTGGGCGCCGAGCAGCAGCGAGCCGAGCGTGGAGCCGCGCCTCCCTTCGCCCGGCGTCCACCCGCCCAGCACGACCTCCTGGGTGGTCAGCAGCGCGGTCTTCACCCACGCCGGCGAGCGGTGCCCCGGCTCGTAGCGGGAGCCGCGGCGCTTGGCCACGATGCCCTCCAGCCCGTGCTCGCGCGCCACGTCGAGCACGCGGGCGGGTTCGATGTCGACGAACCGGGGCGGGACCGACACCCGCGGCCACGCGTCGGCCCCCAGCTCCTCGAGCCGCTCCCGCCGCACGTCGTAGGGTCGGTCGAGCAGGTCCTCCCCGTCGACGCACAGCACGTCGAACAGGTACAGCGCGACCGGCACCTCCTCGAGCAGCCGGGCGCCCGGGGACCGCACGTGCATGCGCTGCTGCATCAGCGCGAAGTCCGGCCGCCCCTGCCGGTCGAGCGCGACGATCTCGCCGTCGAGCAGCAGGTCCCGGCCGTCGCCGATCCCGCCCAGCTCGGGGTAGCCGGCCGTGACGTCGTTCCCGTTGCGGCTGCCGATCCGGACCCCGTCGCGGTCGACCGCGACCACGGCGCGGACCCCGTCCCACTTGAACTCCACCGCCCAGTCCGGCCCCGACGGCGGGCTCCCGGTGACCGCGAGCATCGGCAGGGGCACCGGCGGCGGCTCCCCGGCCGAGGTGCGCCGGCCCGTCACCGGCGGCACCCGTCGAGCTCGATCCCCACCACGGCACCTCCCGCTGTCGCACCTACCCCGAACGGGCGGCGCGCACACGGCGGCGGAGGCGACGGGCAGGGCTCATGCCGGAGCGGCCCGCACCGCCGCGCAGGGCCGACGCGTACGCGCGCGACCGATGAGACCGCGTCCCCGCGGGAGTCTGCAGTACGAGGACACGGACCAGGAGGCACACGATGTTCACCACCACGCTCTGCCGGACCTGCACCGCCATCGTCACCGTTCCCGAGGGCACGGGGCTCACCACCCGGCCGTGCCGCTGCCGGGGCTGCGGAAGCGTCGTCACGTACGAACCGTGGCAACCCGAACCGACGGCCCAGGTACTCGCCTTCCCCGCCCGGGCGGCGGAGCTCGGGCTGGCCGCGTGACCGCCTCGACCCGCGCACCGCCCGCCCCGGACCGACGACCTGCCTGACCCCGAATGCGCCACGGTCCGGAGTGGATCGTCAACCGATCCGGTGAGCCGGCCGGTTTGGACTGTTCACTTCGCGGGGATCTCGCCCGGCACCATCGAGTTGCCGTGGGAGGCGATCGTGACGGGTCCGGGGACAGGCAGGAGCGGTGGGGCGACAGCGATCGGCGATCGGCAGCGCCGCCGCCGTCCGCTCTGGCTGTGGCTGCTGCTCGCGCTGGTGATCATCGTGATCCTGGTGCTCGTCCTGGTGCGCTGCACCGGGAGCGGCGGGAACGACCCGCAGTCCGCGGGCGGCGCCGCCCCGTCGACGACCGCGCCGCCGGCCGCGGCGTCCCCGACCGCGGGTGCGCCGGCCGGGGACGGCCAGAGCGGGGCAGGCCAGAACGGCGCGGGCCAGACCGGGACCGGGCAGAGCGGCGGCTCGGGCACCCTGACCGCGGACGGCACGCCACTGCTGCCGGTCGCGCAGGCGGCGGGCCCGAACGGCGAGCTGAGCGGACTGGTCGGGCGCGCGGTGACCGCACAGCGTGTCGCGGTGCAGTCCGTGCCCGCGGACGAGGGGTTCTGGGTCGGCACCAGCGACACCGACCGCGTCTGGGTGCAGCTGACCACCCAGCCCGGCGAGTCCCCCTACAGGGTCGCGGTGGGGGACCGGGTCGACTTCACCGGCAGCGTGGTCGCGCAGGACGCCGGCTTCGCGCAGCAGGTCGGGGTGGACGCCGCGGAGGGTGCCGACCAGCTCACCCGCCAGGCGGCGCACCTCGAGGTGGCCAAGGCCGACCTGCGCAAGAGCCCGGCCTGACCGCCGCCCGCCGGGTTCAGGCGGTCCGCGCGGCGAGCTCCGGCTCCCGCCGGCCCGCCCCGATCGTCCTGAGGTGGTGGTCGGTGGTGCCGAACAGGGCGTCGATCGCGAGGACGCGCTTGTGGAGGTGGCCGATCGGCAGCTCGTCGGTCATGCCGACCCCGCCGTGCGTCTGGATCGCGGACTCGCCGACCAGCCGGCCGAGCCTGCCGACCTGCGCCTTCAGCACGGCGATGTCGTGCGGCCCCGCCCGTCCGGCCTCGGCCAGCGCGGTGGTGTAGAGCAGCGTCGACCGCGCCTTCACCACGGCGATCTTCATGTCGGCGAGGCGGTGGGCCACCGCCTGGAAGGTGCCGATGGGGACGCCGAACTGCTCGCGGGTCGAGGCGTACTCGGCGGTCCGGCGCAGCAGCTCGCCCATCGCGCCCACCGCCTCGGCCGCGAGCGCCACGATCGCCCGGTCGAGGACCTCCCGGATCAGGCCGTGCGCGTCGGCCGCGAGGAGTGCGTCGGGCCCCAGCTCGACGTCGTCGAACCGCAGGTGGGCCGCACGGCGCCCGTCCACGGTGACGAACGGGGTGACCGCGACCGCGGCACCGGGCGCGTCGACGACGAACAGCGCGAGGCCGTCGGGGTCGCCCGGCTCGCCGTGCAGGCGGGCCGAGACGACCAGCACGTCCGCGTCCGCGCCGTGCAGCACCACCTTCTTCTCGCCGGACAGCACGTAGCCGCCGGCCGTCCGCTCCGCGCGGGTGGCCACCAGCGCCGGGTCGGGCGTGCCCGGCCCCTCCTCGTGGGCGAAGGCCACGATCGCCTCGCCGGCGACGATCCGCCCGAGCCGGTCGGCCGCGCCGGGGTGGTCCGGCACCGCCGCGAGCGCGGCCCCGGCCAGCACGACCGAGGCGACGTACGGTTCCACCAGCAGGTGGGCGCCGAACAGTTCGGCGGTCGCGACCACGTCGACGATCGAGCCGCCGAGCCCGCCGGCCTCCTCGGGGAAGGGCAGGGCGTGGAGCCCGAGCTCGCCCAGCCCGCGCCACACCTCGCGCGACCAGCCGGCCTCCGAGCGCACCACGGCCTGCCGGTCCTCGAAGGTGTAGCGGCGCTGCAGGTACTGCGACACGCTGCCGCGCAGCAGGGTCTGTTCCTCGGTGAAGCTGAAGTCCATCCCGGTCTCCGTTCGGTGCCGCGGTCAGCGGCGCAGGGTGCGCGCGATCAGGTCGCGCTGCACCTCGTTGGTGCCGGCGTAGATCGTGGTCGCGCGGCTGTTCAGGTAGTAGGGCATCGCGACGAGCGCGAGATCGTCCCCGAGCGGGTCGACGTCCGCGCCGACGTGCAGGGCCTCGCGCTGGTCCGGCAGCGCGTCCAGCCCGGCCACGCGGGTCATCAGCACCGAGATGCGCTGGGTGAGCTCGGAGCTCATCACCTTGTTCAGCGAGGGGTAGGCCGGGTCCCGCGCGATCTCGTGCCCGCTGATGGCCAGCTTCTCGAAGTGCTCGTAGGACGCGACCTCGACCTCGAGCTCGCCGAGGTCGCGCCGGAACACCGGGTCCTCGGCGAGCGTGCCGCCGAACCCGGAAGGCGTCCGGGCGGCGGCCGCCCGGGCCACCTCGAGCCGGCGGCGCAGCATCGGGCTGTGCGCCGAGCCGCCGCGCTCGTGCGTGAGCAGCTGCTTGGCCACCGACCAGCCGTCGTTCTCCGCCCCGACCCGCCCGGACTGCGGCACCCGGACGTCGGTGAAGAACACCTCGCACTGCTCGGGCGCGCCGTCGAGCCCGATGATCGGACGCACCTCCAGGCCGGGGTAGTCCATGCGGTCGAGCAGCAGGAACGTGATGCCCTGCTGCTTCTTCCCCTCACGGCTGGTCCGGACGAGCATGAACATCCGGTTGGCCTTGTGCGCGTAGGTCGTCCAGATCTTGCTGCCGTTGAGGACGTAGTCGTCCCCGTCGGGGACGGCCGAGCAGTTCAGCGAGGCGAGATCGGAGCCCGATCCGGGCTCGGAGTAGCCCTGGGTCCAGTAGTCCTCGCCGGACAGGATCCCGGGGAGGTAGCGGGCCTGCTGCTCGGGCGTGCCCAGCTCCATCAGCAGCGGGCCGATCATCCGCAGCCCGTTGGGCAGCAACGGCGGCAGCCCGCGCTTCTGGTACTCGTCGGCGAAGACGTACCGCTGCTCCACCGACCAGCCCGGCCCGCCGTGCTCGACCGGCCAGTCCGGCGCGGCCCAGCCGCGGGCGTGCAGGATCCGGTGCCAGGCCATCACCTGCTCGAACGGGGCGAAGACGCTGGTGGTCTTGCGGCCGGCCTCACGGATCTCCGGGGTCGGCGCGGTGTCCAGGAACTCGGCCACCTCCTCGCGGAACTTCTCGAGGTCGGCGTTCGGCTCGATGTCCACTCGTGATCAGCTCTTCCTGTTCGTGAAGGCGGCGATGCGCTCCTGCATGTCCGGCCCCCGGCCCTCGCCCTCCATGACCTCCCACTGCAGCCCGGCGTCGAGCGGGCGGCCGTCCGTCGCGTCGAGCAGGCGCTTGTTGGCCGCGTGCGAGAAGGGGGAGTTGGCGGCGATGCGGGCGGCCAGCGCCTCGATCTCCGCATCGAAGGACGCGAGCGGGACGACGTACTCGGCCAGCCCGATCCGGACGGCCTCCTCGGCGTCGATCATGTCCGCCGTGAACATCAGCCGCTTGGCGGTCGCCAGGCCCACACGGCGGGGGAGGCGCTGGCTCATGCCCCAGACCGGTGTGAGGGCGAACCTCGCGTGCGTGTCGCCGAAGCGGGCGTCCGCCGCCGCGACGAGGAAGTCGGCGGCCAGCGCGACCTCGAGGGCGCCCGTGTAGCAGTGGCCGTGCACCGCGGCGACCACCGGCTGCGGCAGCTTCTCCAGCAGCCGCAGCGTCTCGCTGTGCCATCCGCGGGAGGGCACGGCCTCGCCGGCGGCGATGTCCGACAGGTCGTGCCCGGCGGAGAAGCACCGCCCGGCGCCGCGCAGGACGACGCAGCGGACCCGGTCGTCCTCCCGCAGCGCCAGGACGTGCTCGCGGAGCTCGGCGAACATCGCCACCGTGAGCGCGTTGAGCTTGTCCGGGCGGTTGAGCGTGAGCACCGTCCACCCGTCGTGGTCGGTGCGGACGACGAGTTCGCCCACCGGCTCCCCCTTCCGCACAGCGTGCCGGTTCTGAACGAACGAACGTTAACCGGTGACTGCGTCGAGGAGAAGGGTGACCCGGGTCCCGGTCAGGCGGAGCGGCGCCCGGCCGCCTGGGCGTGGTCGGTCAGGGACCGGGTCAGCACGACGAGGGTGTCCCGCAGGGCGCCGCGGTCGGCGGGGTCGAGGCCGAAGGCTCGCCCGAGCTCGACGGGGACGCCGCCCGCGCGCTCGCGCAGCTTCCGGCCCCGGTCGGTGAGGGCGACCTCGACGCCGCGCTCGTCGTCCGTCCGCCGGCGCCGGCTGACCAGTCCCAGCGCCTCGAGCCGCTTGAGCAGGGGCGTGACCGTGCCGTAGTCGAGGTGCAGGGCGGTGCTGACCTCCTTCACCGACAGGCTGCCGCGCTCCCAGAGCACGAGCATGACCAGGTACTGCGGATAGGTCAGGCCGAGCTCGTCGAGCAGGGGGCGGTAGACGGCCGTGACGGCGCGCGACGCGGCGTAGAGGGCGAAGCACAGCTGGTCCTCGAGCAGCAACGACTCCGTCGGCTCACCGGTGTGTTCCACCAGCCCGACGATATCACATGTGCGAGAGTAACTTGCGCACAAGTTACTTGTGCGCTAGCTTTCGGATCTCGGTCCTCGACGAGGGCCGACGAGCAGAACGGAGAGCACGATGAGCGAGAAGAGCGACCGCCCGGTCCTCGAGCCGGCCGCACAGGCCTTCGTCGAGGCCACGGCGACGCCGCCGTTCCTCTACCAGCTCGACCCGGCCGAGGGCCGCAGGGTCGTGAACGAGGTCCAGTCCGGGGAGATCGACAAGCCGGAGATCGACGAGGAGTGGGTCGCGGTCGAGGGCGGGCCCACCGGCACCGTGGACGTGCGGGTCGTGCGGCCGAAGGGCGCGGACGGCGCGCTGCCGACGGTGCTGTACATGCACGGCGGGGGCTGGGTGTTCGGCAACGCCGGGACGCACGACCGCCTGGTGCGCGAGCTCGCCGTCGGCGCCGGGGTGGCCGTGGTGTTCGTCGAGTACACGCCCTCGCCGGAGGCGCGCTACCCGGTCGCGATCGAGCAGGGCTACCGGGCCGCGCAGTGGGTCGTCGCCGACGGCGGCGCGCACGGGCTGGACGGCGGCCGGCTCGCCGTCGCGGGCGACTCCGTGGGCGGCAACATGTCGGCTGCGCTGACCCTGATGGCGAAGGAGCGTGGCGACGTCACCTTCGCCGCCCAGTTGCTCTTCTACCCGGTGACGGACGCGAACTTCGACACCGGGTCCTACGAGCGGTTCGCCACCGGCTACTTCCTGCACCGGGAGGGCATGAAGTGGTTCTGGGACCAGTACACGACCGACCCCGCCGAGCGCGCCCAGATCACCGCCTCACCGCTGCGGGCGACCACCGAGCAGCTCGCCGGGCTGCCGCCGGCGTTGGTGCTCGTCGACGAGGCCGACGTGCTGCGCGACGAGGGCGAGGCCTACGCCGACAAGCTGCGTGCCGCCGGGGTCCCGGTCACCTCGATCCGGTATCTGGGCATGGTGCACGACTTCATGATGCTGAACCCGCTGCGCGGCAGCGGTGCGGCCGAGGCCGCCATCGGCCAGGCGATCACGACGCTGCGGGCCGCCCTCCACGGCAGCTGAGCAGCCGCGACGACCGCGCCGCCGGGCCCTCGGTCCGGCGGCACCCGGTCCGCGTGGTCAACCGGACCCGCGGGCGTTGAGCCGCGCGGCCTGGCGCGTCAGGTGGTCGCGCTCCGCCAGGGTGGGAGCCTTGTGCGCGGCCTCGGCGTACAGCCGCGCCGCCCGCGCAAGGTCGCCGTCCCGCTCGTGGAGGTACGCCGCCACCGCCGCGTGCCGGGGCAACGCCTCGTCCACCTCCGCGAGCGCCGCGAGCCCGGCGCGTGGTCCGTGGGCCTCGCCGACGGCCACGGCACGGTTGAGCCGCACGACCGGGCTGTCGGTCAGCCGCGCGAGCTCGTCGTACCACTCGACGATCTGCCCCCAGTCGGTCTCCTCGGCGGTGGGGGCGTCGGCATGGAGCGCCGCGATCGCGGCCTGGGCCTGGAACTCGCCCAGCCGGTCGCGGCCCAGCGCCGCCTGCAGGATCGCGACGCCCTCGGCGATGGACGCGGTGTCCCACCGGTTGCGGTCCTGCTCGGCGAGCGGCACCAGGCTGCCGTCCGGCGCGGTCCGGGTGGCGCGCCGGGCGTGGTGGAGCAGCATGAGCGCGAGCAGCCCCGCCACCTCGGGATGGTCGATCGCGGCCGCGAGCTGCCGGGTGAGCCGGATGGCCTCGGCGGCCAGGTCGACGTCGCCGGAGTAGCCCTCGTTGAAGACCAGGTAGAGGACGCGCAGCACGGTGGCGACGTCGCCGGGCCGGTCGAACCGCACGGCCGAGACGGTGCGCTTGGCGCGGCTGATGCGCTGCGCCATGGTCGCCTCGGGTACCAGGTACGCCCGGGCGATCTGACGCGTGGTCAGCCCGCCGACCGCGCGCAGCGTGAGCGCGACCGCGGACGACGGGGTGAGCGACGGGTGGGCGCACAGGAAGTAGAGCTGGAGCGTGTCGTCCGCCGCCGGCCCGGGCCCCGACCCGGGCGCCGGTTCCACGGGTTCGGCCGGGTCGGCACCGGCGAGGTCCTCCCGCCGGCGCCGGGCGGCGTCGGCCCGGGTCGCGTCGAGGAACTTGCGCCAGGCCACGGTGAGCAGCCAGCCCTTCGGGTCCCGCGGCGGGTCGGCCGGCCAGACGCGCAGCGCCTCGACCAGCGCGTCCTGCACGGCGTCCTCGGCCGCCGCGAAGTCGGCTCCGCGGCGGACGAGGATCCCGAGCACGCCCGGCGTGAGGCTGCGCAGCAGGGCCTCGTCCACCGGAGCGGTCACTCCGTGATGGTGGGCGACGCGGTCAGGAACGGGCGCAGCTCGAGCCACTCGTGGATCGGCTTCCCGTCCTTGCCCGGGGCGGCCGACAGCTCCCCGGCCAGTTCGACGGCGCGCTCGTAGCTGTCGACGTCGATCACCATCCAGCCCGCGACGAGGTCCTTGGTCTCGGCGAACGGGCCGTCGGTCACCGGCGGGCGGCCCTCGCCGTCGTACCGGACGAACGTCCCCTCGGGCGCGAGCGCCTGGCTGTCGACGAACTCGCCGCTGCGCTCGAGCCGGGCCGCGAAGTCGCCCATGTACTGCACGTGCGCCGAGATCTCCTCCGGCGTCCACTGGTCCATGGGCACGTCGTTGATCGCGGCCGGGGCGCCGCGGTAGTGCTTGAGCAGCAGGTACTTGGCCATCGTGTGTCTCCTCGGTGCGGTGCGACCCAGTGTGGTCGCGTGCACCGCAGGGACGGAGCCGGCCGCGGGTTCTCGACATCGCCGCCCGAACTTTTCCGGCTCGTCGTCATCGCACGGCGGGCGGGCCGTCATGGTGGCTCCTGTCCCGGAGTCCTATTCGCTGTGGCGCCGCGCGGTTTCCGTTGCTCACGCAACCGATTCACGGTGGACGGCACGGAATTGCGCGCCGAGGGGAATGTCGCCGAATTCGATCAGTCGTACCACGGGAAAGTCCGGCGCCGCGGGAGGACTACCCGACGGCGGCGCTGCCCAGGCTGCGGAAGAAGACGACCAGCGCCTGGAAGGCGTTCCCGACGGCGGCGCCCGCAGCCGCCGGATTGGGCACGACCCAGATGAGAATGACCAGGACGATGATCACTCCCCACACCCAGCGCGGCATGGATCAATGGTGCGCTTTCCCCTGCGGCGACGGAAGGGCGACCGCCACGGGAATTGCGGAACGGCGCCGGTCGCGCGGCATGTGTCCCACACCGTTGCGCCTGATGGAGCGCAATCGCGGCCTGCGGTCGGGCGTGAGGCCGTACTCCGCTCCGCACGCCGGACGATCCGGGCGGACCGGGCCGGAAACGCGGAGGGCAGTGGTCCCCCCGGGTCCCGCGCGTCATAGGAATTTCCTCCCGGTTCGTGAGCCGCTGTCTCTTTGACCGGCTTCACCCCCGACCGTTGACTGGTCGGGCCGCACCCGCGGCTGCGTGTTCATCGAGGAGGACGCTGGAAGATGGCAGTGCACGACGCCGCGGCACACCCGAGGCGATGGCCCGGTTGCGGCCTGCGTTCCGGCCGGACGGGGTGATCACCGCGGGCAACAATGGGGCTGTTCGGCTTCGCGCTGCCCGAGGAGTTCGGCGGGCTGGCTTCTCGATGACCGAGGACGTCCGGCTGGCCTTCGAGCTGGCGCGGACCACCCCGGCCTTCCGCTCCATGGTCGGCACGAACAACGGGCTGGCCGGCAAGGTGCTGGTGCACGACGGCAGCCCTGAGCAGCAGCGGACGTGGCTGCCGCGGATCGCCGCCGGCGAGGTGATCGCGTCCTTCGCGCTGACCGAGACCGACGCCGGGGTCGGACCCGAGCGGGCTGCGGACCCGGGCACGGCGGGACGGGGAGGGCTGGGTCCTCGACGGCGCCAAGCGGTTCATCACCCGATGCGCCCGTCGCGGACCTGTTCGTGGTGTTCGCCCGCACGGACCCGGACACCGCCGGCACGGCACGCGGGATCTCGGCCTTCCTCGTCGAGGCCGGGACGTCCGGGCTGTTCGTCGGGCCGCGGGACAAGAAGATGGGGCAGGCGGGCGCGTGGACCGCGGAGGTGGTCCTCGACGAGGTCCGGGTGTCGACCGACGCCCTGGTCGGAGCCGAGGGAGCCGGGTTCCGCACGGCGATGAAGTCCCTGGCCCGGGGTCGGCTGCACGTCGCCGCGCTGTGCGTCGGGCTCGCCGACCGGATCCTCGAGGAGACCGCGCAGGCCGCCGCGACGATCCGCCAGGGCGGGCGCGCGATCGGGGAGTTCCAGCTGGTCCAGGCCCATCTCGCGGAGTCGGAGGCGGAGCTGTACGCGGGCCGCGCGATGGTGCTGGAGGCGGCGCGCGCCTACGACGCGGGCGAGGACATGACGCCGGCGCCCTCGTCGGCCAAGCTCTTCTGCAGCGAGATGCTCGGGCGCGTCGCCGACCGGGGGGTGCAGGTGCACGGCGGGATGGGGTACATGCGGTCGGTACCGGTGGAGCGGTTCTACCGCGACGCCCGGCTCTTCCGGATCTACGAGGGCACGAGCGATCCAGAAACTGATCATCGCCCGGCGGCTGCTGGCCGGCGGGGCGGGCTGAGGAGGACGTCATGGAGCTGCTGGCGGGGCGGGCCGCCGTCGTCACCGGAGGGGCGGCCGGGATCGGGCTGGCGATCGCGCGCACCTTCGCCGCGCACGGTGCCTCGGTCGTGATCGGGGACCGGGACGGCGAGGCCGCCGACGCGGCCGCGAAGGAACTGGGGGAGCGGGTCACCGGCGTGGCGTGCGACGTGCTGGTGCCCGAGGAGGTCGACGCGCTCGTGCGGACCTGCGTGGAGCGGCACGGGACGCTCGACGTGATGGTCAACAACGCGGGCATCCTCCGGGACGCCACCCTGCGCCGGATGACGCTCGAGGACTTCGAGGTCGTCGTCGACGTCCACCTGCGAGGCTGCTGGCTCGGCGTCCGGGCGGCGTCGCTGGTCATGCGCGAGCAGGGCAGCGGCGCGATGATCAACATGTCGTCGATCTCCGGCAAGGTCGGGATGATGGGCCAGACGAACTACAGCGCCGCCAAGGCCGGGATCGTCGGTCTGACCAAGGCGGCCGCCAAGGAGCTGGGTCACCTGGGCATCCGGGTGAACGCGATCCAGCCGGGCATCATCGCCACCGCGATGACCGCGGACCTGCGCGAGGACATCCTCGAGGCGAAGCGGGCCGAGGTGCCGCTGGGCCGGATCGGCGAGCCCGACGAGGTCGCGAACGTCGCCCTCTTCCTGGCCTCCGACCTGTCCAGCTACATGACCGGCACGGTGCTGGAGGTGACCGGCGGCCGGCACATCTGACCGGGGCCCTTCCTAGGGTGGGGCCGTGGAGCTGCGGCAGGCCCGGTACTTCCTCGCGGTCGTCGAGCACGGCGGGGTGGCGGGGGCCGCGGCGGCGCTCGGGCTGGCGGGGCCGTCGGTCTCGCAGGCCGTGCGGGCGCTGGAGCGCGAGCTCGGCGCGGAGCTGTTCCACCGGGATCGGCCGCGGGATGGTGCTCACCGCGGCCGGCCGGGCGTTCGTCGGGCCCGCCCGCCGGATCGTCCGCAGCGCCTCGCCGCGGACGGCGCGGCGGTCGGCCCGGGCTCTCGCCCGCCGGGCAGGCGTTCGTCGACGCGCTCGGCCGACCGTCTCCGCAATGAAGCCCGGCGGCCTCGAGGAACGCGGCGACGGCGGGGGAGAGCGGCCCCGGCCGGTGGGCGACGACCACCGGGCGGTGCAACGGCGGGTCCAGGCCGACCACCCGCGCGCCGGGCAGCTCCCGGGCGGCACCCGCGCGGGAGACCAGGGCCGCGCCCGCCCCGGAGGCGACCAGCTCCCACAACGCCTGCCGGTGCGCGCACTCCACGACGGTGCGCCCGGCCTCCTCGCCCAGCTCCCCGCGCAGCCAGCTGTCGCCCAGCTCCGTCACGAGCGGCACCTCGGCGAGCCCGGCAGGGGGGAGCGGATCGGTAAGGTCCTCCGGAGCCGGTCGTGACCAGAACGATCTCCCGGCCCCCGGCGTCGTGCCGGCACAGCGGGTCGCGGCCGGCGGGCGGCCCGTCCGTCAGGACGGCGTCGCAGCGACCGGCCCGCAGGTCCGCCTCCACGCCCTCGGCGGGGCCGTCGAGCAGGACCAGCCGGACCCCGGGCAGCCGCCGGCCCAGCGCGGCGGCCAGCTCGGGCAGCGGATCGACGGCGAGCGTAGGCACCGCGGCGATCACGAACTCGCCGGCCCGCAGCGCCACGACCTCCTCGACCGTGCGGCGGGCCCGCTCGACGTCGGCCACTATCCGCCGCGCCGGCTCGACCAGCGCCCGGCCCGCGGGCGTGGGGACGAGGCCGCGGCCGGACCGCTCGAACAGGGCGACGCCGAGCTCCTCCTCGAGCCGCCGGATCGCTTCCGACAGCGACGGTTGCGCGAGGTACAGCGACTAGGCCGCCCGGGTGACCCCGCCGTGCTCCACAACGGCCAGGAGGTACTCGGCCGCCCGCGGTTCCACGACCCGACAGTAACCGGGCCGGTCGCCGGGCACCGGAAAGTGTGAGCCAGGCCGGTCATGATCGGGAGTGTGTGCGCCGCACGGCAGGGGTAGCTCCCGACCCGTCCCCGCCTCGCTCCCAGAGGCCGGGGCCCGGGGGACCGCGCCGGCCATGTCGTCGAGCGGGCCGACGCGTCCCGGAAACCCGCGGGTGAGTGCGCTCACCCGCGCTGCCGCCACAGTCGAGAAGGAAGTCCAGGATGGCTCAGGACCCGACGACCGCCAGGTCAACGCCCACCACGACCTCCACGAAGCCGACGGCCAACAGGCCCACCACACCCACCACACCCAAGCCCGCCACCGCGGGGCCGGACGAGCCGGTGACGCCGGTGGGCGTCCCCGTCGCGGAGGCAGACCGCACCCGCAGGGCCGCGCGCCCGGACCGGGAGAGGGGCGACCGCGGACCGAAGGGCACGACCGGCCCGGCCGGTCCCACCGGTGAGCGCGGGGACAAGGGCCCGCAGGGTCCGGCCGGCCCGACCGGCGAGCGCGGGGACAAGGGCCCGCAGGGCCCCGCAGGCCCGCCCGGTGAGCAGGGCGAGCGAGGACCGAAGGGCCCGGTCGGTCCCGTCGGCCCCGAGGGCGAGCGCGGGGACAAGGGCCCGCAGGGCCCCGTGGGTCCGCGCGGCCCGGAGGGCGAGACCGGCCCGCAGGGCGAGCGCGGCATCCCCGGCTCCACCGGCCTGCCCGGTGAACAGGGCGAGCAGGGCCCCCGCGGACCGCAGGGCGAGCAGGGCCCGTCCGGGCTCGCCGGGCTGCCCGGCGAGCAGGGTGAGCAGGGCGAGCAGGGGCCCCGCGGACCGCAGGGCGAGCAGGGCCCGTCCGGGCTCGCCGGGCTGCCCGGCGAGCGAGGTGAACAGGGCCCGCGGGGCGAGCAGGGCCTGCCCGGCGCCCAGGGCCCCCGCGGCGTCATCGGGGAGACCGGCGAGAAGGGACCCCGCGGCCTCCAGGGTGTCCAGGGCGAGCGCGGCGAGAAGGGGGTCCCGGGGATCCGCGGACCGCAGGGCCCGCAGGGCGAACAGGGCCCGCCCGGCCCGGTCGGCGTGCCCGGGGTCCAGGGCCCGCAGGGCCCGGCCGGACCGGCCTGGCTGCACCAGCCCAGCCCGCTCGAGCTCGCGACCAAGGTCAAGCAGGCCGCGCTGGACATCGGCCCGCGCACGGTGCTCGACCCCCGTGAGGGCGTGCGCTACCTCGCGAGGCTGACGTCCCGCGTCGTGAAGCTGCAGGGCGGCCTCGTGCTGCGCGCGATCGTCGACACGGACGCGGCCACGCCCGACGACCGGGCGACCGACAGGGCCAACGTCCACCCGATCGCACGGTAGTACTCCGGAGGCCCCGTCCCGCTGAGGCGGGACGGGGCCCGGGCACCGGGGCCGCGGGCTCGACGACCGTCTTCCCGGAAGACCGTACGCCGGCCACGATGACCCCGCGTTGCCCCCACAGTCCACAATGGACTCAAATCGACCCAGGCGAGGGCGTCGCCGGCGTGATCAACCGTGATTCCGGGCCGTGATCACCCCGCTGTCGTGGACCGCGCACACAACGCTGCTGTCCCGCAACCGTTTATACGACTTCCGAGTGAATTCCCGGCTCGCGTGAAACAACCGGGTGGTCCCGAGGGATCTACGTGCACGACTCGCCGCAAGGGGGCGGCGGGGCACTGATCGGCGGGGCATGGGGGTGCCGTCGCCGATCGGGAAGGGGGGAACCTTGACCGCTCGCGACGACGCCCGGAGAGCCGAGTCCAGGCGAAGGCGATCGCGCCGACCACCGGGCCTCGCGGCCGCCGCACCCGTGCGGCTGCCGCCCGGTCCGCCCTGACCGGCTGCACCGCCGGGCCGCACGGACGGCTGCAGCGACCGGTGCCCTACCGGTCCGACGCCCGCTCCGCCGGCCCACGTCCATCGACCACCCGGGTCGCCCGCACGGCGGGCCGGCCGGCACACCGGCCGCCTCCGCGCCCCGCGCGACGACCGGCACCGCACCCCGGCACGGAGGGCGCCCGAGCGCGCGTGCCGGGACCCCGAACCTCCGTCGTTCTCCACCATGGTCTCGCCCGGTCCGGCCCGGCCGACCGCCGGCGAGCAGTCAGACGAGGAGGGCCACCGTGCCCGTCATCACCGAGCCCCATCAGTACAACGAGGACGCGCTCTACGTCGACCTGGGCGCCGTCCTCGACCAGCCGCTCCACCTCAAGTGCGAGGGGTTCAACTTCGCCGGGTCGATCAAGCTCAAGGCCGCCACCGAGATGGTCGAGGCCGCCGAGCGACGCGGCGTGATCCACCCCTGGTCCGTGCTCGTCGAGTCGTCCTCCGGCAACCTCGGCGTCGCGCTGAGCATGCTCGCCGCCAGCAAGGGCCTGAAGTTCGTGTGCGTGACCGACTCCCGGTGCAACCTGGCGACCCGCCGCATGATGGAGGCACTGGGCGCCGAGGTGCACGTCATGACCGACCCGGACCCGCAGGAGGGACTGCTCGGGGCGCGGCTGCGGCACGTTCGCGACCTGCTCGCCTCGGACGAGAAGTACGTGTGGCTCAACCAGTACGGCAACACCGACAACTGGCGCGCCCACTACCGCCGGACCGCGCCGGAGATCCACCGCGAGTTCCCGCACCTCGACGTGCTCTTCGTCGGCGCCGGCACGACCGGCACCCTGATGGGGTGCGCGCGCTGGTTCCGCGAGTGGGCCCCGGAGGTCCGGATCGTGGCCGTCGACGCGGCGGGCTCGGTGACCTTCGGCGACGCGCCCGGCCGGCGGATGATCCCCGGGCTCGGCAGCAGCGTGCCGTCGCAGTTCCTCGAGCCCGCGCTGGTCGACGACGTGGTGCGCGTCGAGGAGGCCGACACCGTGCGGATGTGCCACCGGCTCGCTCGCCGCGGGTTCCTGTTCGGCGGCTCGACCGGGACCGTCGTGAGCGGGGCGACGCGCTGGCTCGCCGAGCACGGCACGCCCGGGACCACCGCGGTGGCGCTGGCCCCGGACCTGGGTGAGCGGTACCTGGACACCGTGTACCAGAGCAACTGGGTCGAGGCGCTCTACGGCGACGACGTCCTGTGCGACGAGGAGGAGATGGTGCCGGTCTCGCCCTGAGGCCGGCCCGACCGCGGGCTCGGCCGCCGGGTGGTCGACGTCCTGCAGGTCGCCTCGCCCGGCGTCCGACCCGGCCCGGGCGGGGCGCCGGACGCCTGTGCCACGATCTGGGCATGGAGCTGGGGGCGGACGCCGGCACGGTCCCCGAGGCCGGCGACCGCTCGGGCGGCCACGCCGGCGCCCCCGTCGACGTCCTCGACGCGTTCGAGTCCGTTCCCGCGATCATCTGGGCCTTCGAGGGACCCGAGCTGCGGGTCGTCGCCGCGAACACGGGCGCCCGCGCGTCGGCCGGGTTCCGCCCCGGCATCGTCGGCCGGCCCATCCGGGAGGTGCTGCCCGAGCTGGAGGGGCAGCAGATCTTCGAGATGATGGAGGAGGCCTACGCCGCGGGCCGGCCGGTCTCGGCCGAGAACCGCCGGGTCCTGGTCGACCGGGACGGCGACGGCCTGCTCGAGGAGGGTTTCTTCACCTACACCTTCCTGCCCACGCACCACGCCGACGGCACGGTCCGTGGGCTCGTCGTGCACATCGCGGAGACCACCGCGCAGGCGCTCCGGCAGGCCGAGGCCGAACGGGCCGCAGCGGCGTCCGAGCGCCGGTACCGGCACGCGTCGGAGATCGTGTTGGAGCTGCAGCGCAGCCTGCTGCCCACCGGCGTGCCGGTGCTGCCCGGGCTGGTCACCGCGGCCCACTACCGGGTCGCCGGCGACGAGCTGGCCGCCGGCGGGGACTGGTTCGACGTGCTGGTGCTGCCCGACGAGCGGGTCGCGCTGCTGGTCGGGGACGTCGTGGGGCACGGCGCCGGCGCGGCCGGGGCGATGGGCCAGCTGCGGGCGGTCGCGCTCGACGCCCTGCACGCGGGCGAGACACCGGCCGCCGCGCTCGACCGGCTGGACCGCTTCGCCGCGCGGCAACGCGCGACCCGGGCGGCCGGCGTCTGCCTGGCCGTGCTGGACCCGGCGACGGGGGAGCTCGAGGTGGCCGCGCACGCCCACCCGCCGCCCGTCGTCGTCGACCCGGCCGGCGGGACCCGCCGGATCGAGCCGCCCGCCACGCCCCCGCTCGGCACGGGTGGGCCCGCCGCCGGGTGGGTCCGGGACCGGCTGGCGGTCGGCGAGTCGCTGCTCCTCTACAGCGACGGGCTCGTCGAACGGGCGGGCCGGCCGCTGGGGGAGACGGTCGCCTCGCTGGCCGAGACGGTGGCGGCGGCGCGCCGCGACCTCGACGACCGGGTCCTCGACGACACCTCGCTGCCCAGCTCGGGCGTGGAGCGGCTCGCGACCGTGGTCACCGAGCGGATGGGCTTCCTGGGCGAGGGCTACGAGGACGACGTCACGCTGGTGCTGGCCGAGCGCCGGCCGATGCCGGAACCGTTCGAGCTGGTCCGCGACGCGGCGCCCACGGTGCTGTCCGCGGTCCGCCGCGGCCTCACGGACTGGCTGGAGGCGCTCGGCGCGGGCGACGACGACGTCGACGCCCTGGTCTACGCCGCCGTCGAGGCCGTGACCAACGTCGTCCAACACGCCTACGGCGGCGTCGCGGGGACGGACGGGGCCGAGCGGCCGGTGCGCGTCGAGGCGCGGCTCGGGGCCGACGGCGCCGCCCGGCTGACGGTCGCCGACGCCGGACGCTGGCGTCCCCCGCCCCGCGGGCCGGTCGCGGGCGGTCGCGGGGTGCAGATGATGCGCGAGCTCACCGACGACACCGTGATCGAGCAGGGCTCGCACGGTACGACCGTGCGGCTCGGCCGCCGGCTCGGCCGCCCGGTCACGATCGGCGTGCCCCCGCCCGTGCCGGACCCGCGGCCGCGGGAGGAGAAGCTGACCGTCGACCTCGACGAGGAGGCCGGGATCGCCGTCCTGTCCGGCCCGGTCGACCTGACGACCGCGGACCAGCTGCGGGCGCAGCTGCTGCAGGCCGGGCGGGGCGGGACCCGCCCGCTGTGCGTCGACCTGCGGCGGGTCACCGTGCTGTCCAGCGCCGGCGTCCAGCTCTTCCACGACCTCGCGGAGCTGATGCCCGAGCTGCGGCTGGCCACCGGCCCGGACGGGGTCGCGGCCGCGGTCGTCGAGCTGACCGGCCTGGGGCCACTCCGGGCCGACTAGGGCACGCGCGTCACCACGGTGTCGACGGGCACGTCGACCGGTGAGCACGATCGCCGCGCGCCCCGGTGAGGGGCGCCGCCGGCGACGTCGCGCCGACGATCACGGGCTGGGGTCGTGGCGGCGCGGGCGTCGCACCCCGCCAGCTGACGCGACCATGATCGCTGATCGGGACACGTCGGCGCCGGACGTGGCCGTACGCGGTCCCTCCCGACGATCATCGACCTCGGAGTCCGTGGGAGCGAGCCGACGGGTGCGTTCATGATCAGCGTTCAGGACGAATCCGAGCCGGATTTGGCCGCCAGCGGTCCCAATTGGCGATCATGACGAGAGTGGGAGGGCTGCTGATCCATTCCCGCCAGATCCGACGGCGGGACGGTCACACACGGCGGTCATGAGCCGGGAGTCCCTGGGAGCGAGCCGACCGGCGCGCCCGCGATCACCCTCCGGCACGGATGAGCGCCGTATATGGCCGCTGCACGAGCGCGCCGAGGCGACCATCGCCGCGGCGCTCGCCGAGCGGTTCGACCTGCCGCCCGGCTCGCTGGAGGTGCGGGCGCGCGCCGCAGTGGTGAACGCGGCCCTGCGGGTGGCGACGGACGACCTCGCCCGGGCCGCGGCCGAGGAGGGGCACGTCCCCCTGGCGCGGTGGACCTCCGGGGGCGCGGCCTCCACCCGGTACGACCCGGTCGTGGACGCGCCGGTCCGCTCCGGGACCTGAGCACGGATCAGCGCGGCGGGTGCCCGGCCAGCAGCGGGAAGACCGCGCGACCCTCCTTCCGGCAGGTCGAGCGCGAGTCGGCAGTTCCGGACCCGCGAGTCGGCAGTTTCAGGCGCCGGGGCACGTCCGGGTTCGCCGAGAAGGAGCTCAGGGTCCTGCGGACCGTCTCGTGCAACCCTGAGCTCCTGATGATCACAGTGGCCGGCCGAGGTGTGAGCGGGACGGATGCGGCGCTGAGCGAACGTCGCCATCACGGCGTGAGGCCGGCCCAGGGGTGCACAACGCCCAGCCGGTGATCGCCGTCCGGGGCTGCTGCCGGCCGTCTGCGGCGCGGATCGGTCCCGGACGACGATCATCGAGCGAGTCCGAGCTCCGACGCGCCGGTCCGACGATCGTCCGACGATCTGCAGCGGTGAGCTCGTCGCGACCGCCACCCGCCCGTGCGGGCCGTGGACGTCCGGCGGCTCGACCGACGGCCCGGCGCGCGGTCTGGTCCTGATCTCAGGAACCTTGATACTGTGCCCCTGACGCACCGCCGCGGAACACCGGAGGACCCGTGAACATCGACCGGCTCGTCGCGATCGACGTGCACACCCACGTCGAGCAGGACGGCCACGGCTGCTTCTCGCTGGACCAGGAGCTGATGGACGCCTCGGCGCAGTACTTCCGCGCCGACCAGGACCGCACCCCGACCGTCGCGGCGATCGCCGAGCACTACCGCGAGCGGGACATGGCGGCCGTGGTGTTCACGGTCGACGCGGCCTCCGGCACCGGGCATCCGGCGCTGTCGAGCGAGGAGATCCTCGACGCCGCGGCCGAGTTCCCGGACGTGCTGATCCCGTTCGGCTCGGTCGACCCGCACGCGGGGAAGGCCGCTGTGGCCCGGATCCGCGCGCTGGTCGGGAAGGGCGCGAAGGGCTTCAAGTTCCACCCGTCGCTGCAGGCCTTCGAGCCCAACGACCCGCGGTACTACCCGCTGTACGAGGCGATCGCCGAGGCCGGGGTGCCGGCGCTGTTCCACACCGGGCAGACCGGGATCGGCGCGGGCCTGCCGGGCGGGCACGGGATCAAGCTGCGGTACTCCGCCCCGATGCTGCTCGACGACGTCGCCGCGGACTTCCCCGACCTCACGATCGTGATGGCGCACCCGTCCGTGCCGTGGCAGGACGAGGCGATCTCGATCGCCACCCACAAGGCCAACGTGTTCATCGACCTGTCCGGGTGGCGGCCGAAGTACTTCCCGCCGCAGCTGGTGCGGGCGGCGAACACGATGCTGCGGAAGAAGGTGCTGTTCGGGTCGGACTTCCCGGTCATCACCCCGGACCGCTGGCTCGCCGACTTCGCGGACCTGGAGATCAAGGACGACGTCCGGCCGCTGATCCTCAAGGACAACGCCGTGCGGGTCCTCGGCCTCGGCTGACCACTACAGGCCATGCCTCGGCAGGCAGCTACAGGCCGTAGAGCCTGCGGGCGTTGCCGCCGGCGATCATGGCGGCGATCCGCCGGACGTCGTCCCCGCCGGCCTCGCCCTCGGCGTGCCACCCGCCCAGCACCCGGTCGGCCGCGCGGCGGAAGGCGCGTGCGGCGACCAGGTACAGCTCGGGCAGGCCGAACGCGTCGGAGGAGTAGAGGAGCTTGCCGAACGGGGCGAGCTCCAGGGCCTCGGCGAGCACCTCGGCCGCCCGGTGCCCGACGTAGGTGGAGGCCAGCCCGACGTCGAACCAGACGTGCGGGAACACCTGGGCCAGCCACGCCGCCTCCCGGTGGTACGGGTAGCAGTGCAGGAGCACGACCGGGGTCCCGGTGCCCGCGGTCGCCCGGCAGAAGGCCGTGAGCAACACGGGGTTCGCGCGGTGCAGGTCCTCGTCCGGGTCGCCGAAGCCGGTGTGCAGCTGCAGCGGCAGGCCGCGGTCGACGCCGCACCACAGCGCGTGCCGCAGCAGCACCGGGTGGCGGAGCCGCCCGCCGTCGTGCAGCCAGTGGCGCGCGGCCGCGGCGACCTCGGCCGGCGCGGGAGGGTGCGGCGGGACGTCGAAGCCGTAGCGGTAGGCGAGGATCGACTTGCAGGCGACCGCGGCCCGGGTGCGCCGGTCGAGCTCCTCGACCAGGGCGTCCGCGTAGTCGCCGGGAGCGACACCCCACGCGGCCACGTCCTCCGCCACGGCCTCCAGCCGGACGACCTCGGCGACGGGGGCGCCCGCGGCCTCGGCCAGCGCGTCGAGCCCGAGCAGGTCGCCCGCCCGCAGGCCGTGGTCGACCAGCAGGGCGTCCGTCCCGCAGGCGGCGAGGAGCCGGCGCGTCGCCTCGGCCACGCCCAGCTCGCCCCGGCGGGCCAGGTAGTCGGCGGCCGGGACGTGCCGCGGGAGGTCCAGGACCGGGGCGCACTCGCGGCGCACCGCCAGCCCGAGCATCGAGTCCCAGGGGTCGCCGGCGGGGGCGGGGGCCTCGGTGAGCAGCGCGCCGAAGCCGGCGGCGTCGAGCTCGTGGCCCACCACGCTGTGGCAGTGGTGGTCGACCAGCCGCAGGTCGTCGGACCCGGTCACCACCGCCACCGGGTCGCGGCGATGATCTCCGCGGGGGTCCTCCCGCCGTGGGCCTCGGCTTCGGCCCGGCGCACGGCCAGCAGTGTCTCGGTGAGTGCGGGTCCGAAGGCCGCGGTCAGCGCCGGCTCGGCCGCGAAGGCCGCGGCGGCCGTGGCGAGGTCGGTGGGCAGGCGTTGCGCCCCGAGCCGGGCCCGCTCGTCGTCGGACAGGCCGGCCGGGTCCGCGTGCACCGGCTCCGGCAGCGGGCCGCCCTCCTCCAGGCCGGCGAGCCCGGCGGCGAGCACCGCCGCGACCAGCAGGTACGGGTTGGCGGCCTGGTCCACGCACTTGACCTCGACGTTCGCCGCCGTGGTCTCCTCGCCCTGCGACCCGGTGACGAGCCGGAGGGCGGCCTCCCGGTTCTCGCGGCCCCAGCAGGCGTACGCCCCGGCCCAGTGCGAGGGCAGCAGCCGCAGGTAGCTGGCGACGCTCGGGGCGCCGACGGCGAGCAGCGCGGGCAGCCGGCGCAGGATCCCGGCGGTGAACGCCTCGGCCTCGGGGGTGAGCCCGAAGCGGCCCGGGCCGCCGGAGAAGACGTTGCGGCCGTCGCGGGAGAGCGAGAGGTGCAGGTGGCCGCCGTTGCCGACGCCCGGGTCCGCGACGCTGGGCGCGAAGGAGACCGCGAGGCCGTGCCGGGCCGCCACTCCGCGGATCGTGGTGCGCACCAGGACGGCGGTGTCGGCGGCGTCGACCGGCGCCTCCGGCGCGACCGACAGCTCGAACTGGCTGGGCGTGTACTCGGGATGGAACTGCCGGACGTCGACGCCCTCGGCCGCGAGCGCCCGCAGCAGGTCGACGGCGAAGTCCGACAGCTCGACCAGCCGCGTCATCCCGTAGGCCGGGCCGGGCGCCGCCGGCTCCGGCTCGCCGTCCGTGCCCCGGTAGACGACCCACTCGACCTCGAAGGCGGCTCGCGCCGTGAGCCCGGCGGCGGCCAGGCGATCCACCGTGCGGGCCGCGAGCAACCGCGCGCAGCCGGGGTGCGGCGCGCCCTCCTGGGTCCACCGGTCCGCCGGCGCCCACGCCCACCCGGGCTGGGCGGCGAGGGCGACGAGCCGGTCCAGGTCGGGGAGGAGCCGCAGGTCCCCGGTCGGGTTCGCCACGGCCGTCGCGGCGATCGAGTCGTCGGCGCCGAAGGCGTCGAACACCGGGGTGGCGCCGACGCCCCACGCCGCCGCGTGCTCGAACGCGCCCAGCGGCACCCCCTTCACGCGGGTGACGCCGGCGGTGTCGACGAAGGTCACCGCCACCGCCGCGATCCGTTCGCCCGCCATCCGCTCCACGAGGCTGCGGGCCCGCGCCGCCCGCTCCTCGCGCAGCGCCGTGTCCAGCCGAACCGCGTCCGGCCCTGCGGTGTCCGATCGTGCGGTGTCAGGCCCGGTGGTGTCCACGGTCGACGATCGTGCCAGCTCCGGGGCGGCGGACGGGAGGTCCGGCCGCGGCCCCGTCGTACCGCCGGGCAGGAAGAGCGCCGGATCTCAGGGCCGGATCTCGTAGACCGCGTTGAACGCCGACTGGGTGGCCTTGCGGAACCGGGTGAACCCCGCCTCGGCCGCGATCTGCCGGATCGGGAACTCGCCCGCCTGCGCGCCGAGGGCGTAGCCGCCGGGCTGCGAGAGCGCGGTGGGCACGCAGAGGAAGGTCGAACCGCTGTAGTAGAGCCTGCCGACCGGGTGGAGGTTGTCCGCGACCGTGTCGCCCGCCGCCGGCTCGACCACCATCCACGTGCCGTCCGGCGCCAGGGCCTGGCGGACCTGCCGGGCGGCCCCGACGGGATCGCCCATGTCGTGCAGGCAGTCGAACATCGCGATCAGGTCGTATCCGGTGCCGCTGAACCCCTGGGCCGAGGCGACCTCGAAGCTCACCCGGTCGCCGACGCCCGCCTCGGCAGCCCGCTTGCGCGCCTCGTCGATGGAGGCCGCGTGGTAGTCCGAGCCGACGAACGTGCTGTTCGGGAAGGCCCGCGCCATCAGGAACGAGGACTCGCCCAGCCCGCACCCGACGTCCGCGACGCGCGCCCCGGCCTCGAGCTTGGCCTGCACGCCCTCGAGCGCCGGGATCCAGGTGGGTACCAGGTCGACGACGTAGCCGGACTTGTAGAAGGCCGCGCAGCCGGTGAACACGTCCTCGTGGTGCGCGTGCCAGGGCAGCCCGGCCCCGGTGCGGAAGCTCTCCGCGATCTGCTCCTCGGCCCGCAGATAGCCCAGCACCAGCCGGTAGGCCTCGGACACGTTCGGCCCGTCCGGGTCGACGAGGCAGAAGGCCTGCTCCTCGGTCAGGGAGTACTCGCCGGTCGCGGTGTCGTAGGTGACGTAGCCGCCCGCGGCCTGCCCGCGCAGCCACTCGGTCAGCGGGCGCTCGGCGCAGCCGGTCCGCTCGGCGAGCGCCGCCGGGGTCGCCGGGCCCTGCGCGAGGGAGGTGTAGAGGCCGAGGCGGTTCCCGACCACCACCGACCCCGCCGCACCCGTCGCACCGATGTCGGTGACGAAGCGGCCGAGGAACTCGTTCACCGTGTCCTGATCCATCCCCTGCTCCTTCCGTGCCCCCGGCCCGGTGCCGGTCGGGAACCACGGTCGGCCTGCCGGCTTGCACGGCCCTGGCTCCGGCTGTCCCGGCGCTGACAGGCCTCCCGCCCGGGCGGTGTGCCCGGCATGCTGTCGCCGGGGAGGTGGCGGATGGGCGGGACGGACGGCGCGGACGGCGCGGTGCGCGTCGAGGTGCTCGGGCCGCTGCGCCTGCTCGTCGACGGGGTGGCGGTCGAGGTCCCGGGGCCCAAGCGCCGGGCCGCGCTGGCGCTGCTCGCGCTGGCCGGGGGCCGGACCGTGCCCGTCGACCGGCTGCTCGACGCGCTGTGGCCCGGCGGCGTGCCGGACTCCGGGCGGCAGGCCCTGCACACCCACGTCTCGCGGCTGCGCACCCTGCTGGGTCCCGGGGCGGACCGGCTGCGGAACCTGCAGGACGGGTACCGGCTCGAGCTGGCGGCGGACGAGCTCGACCTCGCCCAGGCCCGGGCGCTGCTGGCGCGGGCGCGGGCCGCCGCCGATCCTGCGACCGCCCTGGCGTCGCTGCGGCAGGCGCACGCGCTCTGGCGCGGCCCGGTCCTCGCGGATCTCACCGAGGTGCCGGCGATCGCCGTGGCCGTCGAGGACCAGGAGCGGCTGCGCCAGGAGGTGACGGACGCCCTGGTCGCGCGGGCGGTCGAGGCGGGCGAGGCCGACGGCGTCGTCGGGCTGGCGGCGGCCGCGCACACGGCCGATCCGCTGCGGGAGCCGGGTGCGGTGCTGCTCATGCGCGCCCTCGCGGCGAGCGGCCGGCCCGCCGAGGCGCTGCGGGTGGGCCGGGAGTTCCGGCGGATGCTCGCCGACGAGACCGGGCTCGACCCCTCGCCCACGCTCGGTGAGGTGGAGCGGGCCGTGGCCGGCGGGGCCGCCGGGCACGCTCCTGGTCCCGCGTCGTCCGCGCGTCCGACGCCGGCGACGCGGCTCATCGGCCGCGAGGCGCAGGTCGCGGCCCTGCACCGGCTGCTCGGCCAGGAGCGGCTGGTCACGGTGGTGGGTCCGGGCGGGGTGGGCAAGACCCGGGTGGCGCTGGAGGTCGCCGCGCGCGACGGGGCGCCGGTGGTGCTGCTGGCGCCGGTGACCGATCCCGCCACCCTCCCGCACGCGCTCGCGGCCGCCCTGGACCTCGAGGTGTCCCGCGGCGACGTCCTGGCCGCCTGCCTGGCCCTCCTCGGGGACCGGCCCGGCCTGCTCGTCGTCGACAACTGCGAGCACCTCCTGGCCGGCGCGCGCGACCTCGTCGAGGCCCTCCTCGCGGCCTGCCCGCGGCTCTGCGTGCTGGCCACCAGCAGGGAACCGCTCGGCCTCGCCGCGGAGTACACCTACCGGCTGGCGCCGCTGCCGCTCCCGGAGCCCGGCGGCGAGCCGGCCGCGGCGGCATCCGTCGCGGTGTTCCTCGAGCGGGCCCGCCGGGCACGGCCCGGCCCGCCGCCGGGTCCGGACGAGCTGCGGCTCGTCGCGGACATCGTGCGCCGGCTCGACGGGCTGCCGTTGGCGATCGAGCTCGCCGCGGGCCGGTTGTCCGGCCTCTCGCTGGCCGACCTGCACGCCCGGCTGGACCGCGCGCTCGACCTGCTCGGCGGCGCGCGGACCGGCGACGCCCGGCACCGCACCCTGCGCGCGACCGTCGAGTGGTCGTACCAGCTGCTCACGGACGACGAGCAGCGGCTGTTCCGCCATCTCTCCCTCCTCGCCGACGGCGCGGACCTCGACACCGCCGAGCAGCTCGCCGCGGAACTCGGCCTCGACGGCGACCCCGGCGGGGTGCTGGCCCATCTCGTGGACGCCTCGCTGCTCGACGCCGACTTCACCGGGGGCACCCGCTACCGGATGCTGGAGACGCTGCGCGCCTTCGGGACGGACCGGCTCGCCGCCGCGGGGGAGCAGGAGGCCGCCGAGGCGCTCCTGGTGCGGTGGGCCCTCGGACTCACCGAGCGGATCCGGGTGGGACTCGCCGCCGCGGACGAGGCCGAGGCGGACGCGACCCTGCGCCGCGAGATCGCGAACCTGCGGGTGGCGTGGCGGCTGGCCCGGCGGCGCGGGGACCTCGACGCCGCCGCGTCGATGGTGATCGCGCTGTACGAGGCGATCGCCTACCGCGACCTCGTGGAGCTGCGGGGCTGGGCCGAGGAGCTCGCGGCCGATCCCGCCCTCGCCGCGCGGCCCGGCGCGATCGCGGTGCTCGGCGCCGCCGCGGAGTCCGCCTACCACCAGGGCGACGCGGTGGCGGCGGAGCGGCTCGCCCGCGCGGGACTGGACCGCGACCCCGCGTCGGCCGACGCCTGGTACTGCCGGATGGTCCTGGCCGTCGTCGCCCTCGCCCACGGCGAGTTCGAGGTGACGGTGGAGCAGTCGCTGGTCGGTGCCGACCTCGCCGGCGAGCACCGGGAGTGCCTCGGGATCGCCGCCCTCGCCCTGGCCTACGGGGGCGACCTCGACCGGGCCCGCGGGCTGAACGAGCGGGGCACGGCGGCCGCCGTGTCGCCGTCCATGCGGTCGTGGGCGGCGTACGTCGCCGGGGAGATCGAGGGACTGGCCGGTGACCTCGCCGCGGCGGAGGCCCACTACCGCACGGCGTTGCGGCTGGCCCGCGGTGCGGGCGCCACGTTCCTGGCCGGCGTGGCCAGCGTCGGGCTGCTGGCCGTGCTCGCGCGGGCGGGCCGGGTGCACGACGCCCTGCGCGGCTACACCCAGGTGATCGACGGCTTCGCCCGCACCGGCAACTGGACCCACCTCTGGACGACCCTGCGCAACCTCGCGGACCTGCTGCGCACCCTCGACGACGACCGGACCGCCGACCTGATCGACGCGGCCGCCGACCGGGCCCCGGACGCGCCCGCCGTGGCGGGCGTGCGGCCCGTCCGGTCGCCGGACGGGCCGGTGCCCGACCGGGCGGAGGTCCTCCGGCTGGCCCGGGCGGCCGTCGTGCGGGCGGTTCAGCCGGGGACGAGCGGCGAGCGCACGGCCTCGAGGTAGCTCTCCTCGCTCACCCAGGCCGTGTAGCGCTCCCGGCCGAGGGCCTCGATCAGGCCCGCGGTCTGGGTGGTCTGGGCGGCGAGCGCCCGGACCTTGCGCGCGGCGACCGCGGCCGGCAACGCGAGATCGATGCTCAGCCGGTCCTGCGTGACGACCTGCGGGTAGCCCGGCTCGTACACGCCCAGCTCGGCGTCGAGCCCGGCCCACTCCCTGGCGTGCCGCTCGGGCACGGCGGCATGCAGCAGCCGGGTGTGCTGCGGCGCGCCCAGCTCGACGGCGGCGCCCGCCCACGCCGACACGGCCCGGTGGTCGGAGTGCCCGGTGATCCCGTCGGGGCCGAAGGTCAGCACGGTGTCCGGGCGGACCTCGGCGACGATCTCGGCGAGCCGGGCGATCGCGACGATCTCGTCGGCCGCGGCGCACTCGCCGTCGCCGTAGTTGAGGAACCGGTGCTCGCGCACGCCGAGGATCCCCAGGCAGTGGGCCAGTTCGTCGGCGCGTTCCTCGGCGAGCCGGTCCGGCGGCCACCGTTCGGGGTCCGCCGTCCCGCGCTCCCCGCGGGTGGCGGTCACGCACACCACCCGCTGGCCGTTGTCGCGCGCCAGTGCCATGAGGCCGCCGGACAAGTAGGCCTCGTCGTCGGGATGGGCCCAGATCCCCAGGATCGTGCCCAGCTCGGCCACGCGGTCGGACGTCGTGATCATGATCGTTCCCTTCGGAGGAGCACCAGGTGCAGGAGCAGGCCGGCGCCGCAGCAGGCCGCGACGACGAGCCGGACCGCGCCCGCGCCCCCGCCGGGGGCACCGAGCGCGAGGCCGCCGAGCAGGGCGCCGGCGGCGAAGCCGAGATGGACGGCCGTGCCGTTGAGGGCGAGCACGACCGGGGCCGGACCCGCGGCGAGCGCGGCCAGCCGGTGCTGCTGGGCGGGGATGCAGGCCCACGCGGCCGCACCCCACCCGGCGGCCGCGACGACGAGGCCCGCACCGCCCAGGTCGGCGGTGACGGCGACGAGCGCCGTGGCCAGCGCGACCGCGGCGACCGCGACGACGCGGCGCCCGCCCCAGCGGTCGGAGGCGATCCCGCCGCACCACGTCCCGAGCAGCCCGCCGACCCCCATGACCGCGAGGACCACGCCTGCCCACCCCTGCAGCAGCAGGTCCACGTGGGCGTAGACCGACTGGGACCCGGCCATGAGCAGCGCGGACACGCCCAGCGTGCCGACGAGTGCCGGCGACCGCAGGGGTCTCAGCCGCTCGCGGGCCGTCGTGCGGGCCAGGTCCGCGGCACCGGCGCCGGCGCGCCACAGGCCGACCGCGGCGCCCGCGGCGAGCACCGCGACCAGGGCGAACGCGGCGCGCCAGGAGGTGACGCCGGCGAGGACCACACCGAGCGGTGCGCCCACGACCATCGCCAACGACGACCCGGCCGGCACCACCGACGCGGCCCGTCCCCGCTTCTCGGGGGAGACCGCCGCCAGCGCCGCCGCCGCTGCCGCCGGGACGTGGACGCACGCCGCGAGCGCGGCGAGCGCCCGGGCGGCCAGCAGCACGGCGAGGTTCGGTGCCAGCGCCGTCGCCACCGCGGCGACGCCGACGGCCGCGATCGAGCCGAGCAGCAGCGGCCGGAGCCGCCGCCCGCCGAGCAGCGTGCCGAGCACGGGTGCGCCGATCGCGTAGGTGCCGGCGTAGACGGCGAGCGCCAGACCCGCGTCCGCGGGCGCGACCGCGAGGTCGGCGGCCGTCCGGGTGAGCAGCCCGGCGAGGACGAACATGTCCGTCCCGATCGCGAAGGAGCCCAGTCCCAGCACGGCGACCGGCGCCGGCGGGAGCACGGCCGCGCCGCCCGCCCGTCTCTCCTCCATCACCCGGGTGGACATCCCGTTCCCTCCCTCCGTCGGATCCCGTGGGAAGGAGGGTGGGGTGAAGGCCTTGCAGCGCGCTGTCACCGCCCGCCACACCGCTGTCAGCCCGCTGGCGCCGACCCGGGGTCCTCGAGCGCCCCTCGACACTCACGACACCTGTCGACCTGCGAACTTCGACGGAACCATGATCACCAGGAGCTCGGGGTTCGCCGGGCCGGTCCGCGGAGCCCTCAGCTCCTGATGATCTTCCCGGTCGGCACCGGTTCGCTCGTCAGCGTCGCCTGCCGCCACCCGCGCAGGGAGCTGACCAGGGCGAGCTCCTCGGCGCGGAGCAGGTCGCCCGGGCGCAGGGCCCGTTCCCGCAGCCGGCCCGCGGCGACCAGCAGGCCGCGCTCGACCCCGGGCAGGCAGCCGCTGCCGAGCGGCGGCGTCCACCACGTGCCGTCGATGCGGGCGGCGAGGCTGGCCGTGCAGGACTCGGTGACCTCGCCGCGCTCGTTGACGAGCAGGACGTCGTCGGCGCCGGGGTGGCGCGCCAGGCGCGCCGAGTAGGGCTCGCGACGGCTGGTCTTGTGGTGCGGCCAGCAGAGGGTCGAGTCGACCGGCTCGGGGTCGACGACCAGGCGCACCGGCCGGTCGGCGGGTGGGGGGAGGGGCTCGACGTCGATCCCGAGGGAGCCGTCGCGGTAGCAGCGCAGCCGGACGCGGGCGTCCCCGCTGCCGGCGAGGTGCTCGGCCAGGGCGGCGCGGACGCCGGGCCCGTCGAACCGGAAGCCGAAGTAGGCCGCGGAGTCGGCGACGCGGGCCAGGTGGGCGTCGAGCGACCGCAGCCCGCGCCCGGCCTCGTGACGCATCGTCTCGATCAGGTGGAAGTCCTCCGGCCGGGCGTCGAGCACCCGTGCCTTGGCCCGCAGTTCGGCGTACTCGGCGGCCGGCTCCGAGCTCCACGTGACGCCGCCGCCGGTGCCGTAGCTCGCCGTGCCCCGCGCCCGGTCGACGACGACGGTCCGGATCGCCACCGAGAAGCGCGCGCGGACCGGGTGACCGGCGGGGGCCACCACCCCGATCGCCCCACAGTAGACGCCGCGCGGGCCCGTCTCGATCTGGCGGATCAGCTGCATCGTGCGCGCCTTGGGAGCGCCGGTGACCGAGCCGCACGGGAACAACGCGCGGAAGATCCCGGTGAGGCCGACGCCGTCGCGGAGCCGGGCGGTGACGTCCGAGGTCAGCTGGTGCACGGTCGGGTAGCGCTCGACGCCGAGCAGCCGCGGCACGGTCACGGTGCCGAGGCGGGCGAGGCGCGCGAGGTCGTTGCGCACCAGGTCGACGATCATGACGTTCTCGGCGCGCTCCTTCGCGCTGCCGCGCAGCCTGGCCACCGCCTCGGCGTCCTCCGCGGTCGTGCGGCCGCGCGGCGCGGTGCCCTTCATGGGACGCATGAGGATCCGGTCGCCGCGGACCTCGAAGAACAGCTCCGGGCTGGCGGAGGCGACGACGAACCGGCCGGTGTCGAGGAACGCGTGGTGGGCGCCGCACTGACCGAGCGCGAGGTCCCGGTAGAGCTGCGTCAGGTCGCCGGACACCGGCGCGGTGAGCCGGGTGGTGAGGTTGCACTGGTAGGTCTCGCCGGCGGCGATCCGGGCGCGCACCGCCTCCACGGCCGCCCGGTGCTGCGCGGCGTCCCACTCCGGCTCCCAGGGGCCGACCGCGTACGGCGCCCGCTCGCCGTGCGCCACGACCGGCACCGACTCCGCGGTGCGGGTGAGGCCGAACCACACCAGCGGCAGCCCGTCGACGGGCTCGCGGGTCGCCAGCGTGGGGTCGAGCCCGGTCGCGGCCTCGTAGGCGACCATCCCGAACGCCCACCACCCCGCTCCGCTGCGCCGCTCGACCTCGTCGAGCACGCCCGCGACCTCCTCCGGTCGCCACGCGACCAGCTCGGCCTCCGCCCGGGGGAAGAGCCGGGCGGTACCCGCGACGAGGTCGTCGACGCGGGCCCAGGCGGGTCCGGGCATGGCTCGGCTCCTCGGGACGGGACAGGGCGGCACCGCATGATGCCCGGTCGACCGCCTTCCCGCACCGACCCCCGTCACACCAGCTCGGAGTCCCGCACCTTCTGGAAGCTCCGGGCCATCCGCCGCTTGGCCGGCGGCAGGTGGTTGACCACCCGCAGCGCGGTCCGCTGGGCCAGCACGCTCAGCGGGCCGACGACCGGGCGGCGGGCCGTGCCGTCGTCGTTCATGAACTCCAGGGACTCCTGCACCGCCAGCGCGGAGTAGCGGAGCATCAGCTCCTCGTACCCGCCCACGGCCTCGTCCCGGGTGAGCTCGCCGTCGCGGACGCGGACGAGCCGGTCCCGCAACTCCCGGGCGTCCCGCAGCGCGGTGTTGGCGCCGGCGCCGCGGCCGGGGGTCATGGTGTGGATCGCGTCCCCGATCAGGGTCACGCTGCTCGGCCGCCACGCCGGCACCGGCTCCGACGTGCGGATGCTCAGTGCGAGCGCGGCCGTGGGGTCCGAGGTGGCGACCAGCTCGCGCCACCGCGGGTCCCAGTCCTCGGTGAGGGAGAGGGTCACCTCGTGCAGGTCCGCGCCGCGCCGGTCGAGGACGTCCGCGGGGGCCAGGCTGCGCGAGGTCGACAGGCCCCAGGACAGGTAGTCCGTGGTGTTGTCGTAGAGCAGGCCCGGCCAGGCCTCGATGAGGGCGGCGTCGCCGGCGCCGATGCCCTCGCGCGGGGCGCCGTCCCGCCAGGGGAGTCGCATCGCGTGGACGATCCCGAACTGCCCGCGCCGGTCGAACAGCATCGACATCCCGTCCATCGCCCGCTCGGGCAGCAGGCCGGAGTTGCCGCCGGTGAGCGCGACCTTGCCGCCGATCGCCACCAGCCCGGTCTCGACGTGCCGGGCGTGCGGCAGGTACTGCTTCCGCACCCGCGAGTTCGCGCCGTCGGCGCCGACCAGCAGGTCCCCGGTGGCCGAGTCGCCGTCGGCGAAGTGCGCCGTCACGGTGCCGTCGGCGTGCTGCTCGTGGTGCGTGAAGGTCTTGTCGAAGGTGATCACGTCCTCCATGCCGGTGAACAGCACCTGGCGGAGGGTCATGCGGCTGACGTTGTGGTCGCGGTCCTCGGGCCGGTCCCCGCTCTGCGGCAGGTCGTCGAACCGCATGCCGACCAGCTCGCGGAACCGCTCCGTGTACATCGTCAGGTACGTGTACGGGAGGCCCGTGGTGGCGACGAACGTGTCGAACAGGCCGGGCGGCAGGCAGGCCTTGAGCGCCCGGGCGCCGTTGGGCGAGATGCCCACCCGGTACCCGTTGAGGCCGCCCGTGCGGGTGCGGTCCCGCTCGTAGACGGCGACCTCCAGGCCCGCCTGCCGCAGGCCGTGGGCCAGGCACATCCCCCCGGTGCCCGCCCCGATGACGATGGTCTTCAACGTTGTCGACATGGCTCCCCCCGGAGACGTCGATCAGGTGTGGTCGGTCAGGTCTCGAACCGCTCCGCCAGCTCGAGCAGCTCCTCCCGGTCCCAGGTCAGCGCCCCGCGGCGCAGGTCGTCGACCAGGGAGGTGATCCAGCGGACGTCCGTCTCGAGGAGTGCGACGGCGTACTCGCCCTCGATCAGCACCAGCCGGGGCAGGTGGCCCGCCCCGGCCAGGTCGGCCCGCAGCCGCTCGAGCTCGGCCCGGCGGCCCGCGAGCCGGGTCTCCAGCGCCTCGAGCGCCACCTCCGGCGTGATCAACGGCAGGTAGGCGAGCGCCGCGGTGAACTCCGGGAAGTCGCGGCGTGGGGCCGCGAGCATCTCGACCGTCCACTCCACGGCCGTGCGCACCCCGGCCTCGGTCGCGGCGTAGACGGTCCGTTCCGGCCGGGCCTGCTCCCGCTCGGTCGCCTGCTCGACCAGCAGGCCGTCCCGCACCAGCCGGTCGATCGTCTTGTACAGCTGCGACCGCTGCCCGACGTTGACCACCTGGTCCTTGCCACGCTCCCGGATCAGCTGCTGCATCCGGTACGGGTGCATCGGCCGCTCCGCCGCGAGGGCGAGCACGGCGAGCGCGAGGCCGGACCGCTGGGTCATAGTGTCGACGGTACTAGTGTCACACACACTAAGCAAGGTTCCGACGGGCCGGCCCGAGTTGTCGGATCCGTTCCGGGACGCCACAGTCCGACGTGGAGGTGGCGGATGCGGCACGAGGACTGGTTCCTGACGGACGCCGAGCGCGGCAACCCCGCCTGCCGGCTGCCCGCGTGGTGCGCCGGCAACGAGGTCCTGCCGCTCGTCGACGGGGCGGAGTACTTCCCGCGGCTGGCCGAGGAGGTGGACGCGCTGCGGCCCGGCGACCACCTCTTCTTCACCGACTGGCGGGGCGACGCGGACGAGCGCCTCCGCGGGGACGGCCCCACGGTGGGTGAGCTGTTCGCCGAGGCCGCGCGCCGCGGCGTCGTCGTCAAGGGGCTGATGTGGCGCTCCCACTCCGACGAGCTGGCCTACAGCGAGCAGGAGAACCGGCAGCTGGGGGACGAGGTGCGCGAGGCCGGCGGGGAGGTGTTGCTCGACCAGCGCGTGCGGCGGGCCGGGTCGCACCACCAGAAGCTCGTGGTGCTGCGCCGGCCCGAGGATCCCGCGCGCGACGTCGCGTTCGTCGGCGGGATCGACCTGTGCCACTCCCGCGGGGACGACGCCGACCACGCCGGTGACCGGCAGGCCCTGCCGATCAACCCCGCCTACGGCGACACCCCGCCCTGGCACGACGTCCAGCTCCAGGTGCGGGGCCCCGCCGTCGGGCTGCTCGACCGGGTGTTCCGCGAGCGGTGGGAGGACCCGCACTCGCTCGACACGCACAGCCCGCTCGCCCGGGTCCGCGACACGCTCACCCACGCCGACCTGCACGCCGACCCGCTGCCGGAGCGGCCGGCCGATCCCGCGCCGGCGGGCACGGCCGCGGTCCAGGTGCTGCGCACCTACCCGTCGATCCGGCCCGGCTACCCCTTCGCCCCGAAGGGCGAGCGCTCGGTCGCGCGCGGGTACGCGAAGGCGCTGCGCCGGGCCCGCCGGCTGGTGTTCCTCCAGGACCAGTACATGTGGTCGCCGCACATCGCGCGGCTGCTCGCGTCGGCGTTGCGGCGCAGCCCGGACCTGCACCTGGTGGTGGTGGTGCCGCGGCACCCGGACGTCGACGGCCGGCTCGCGCTGCCGCCCAACCAGGTCGGCCGGCTCCAGGCGCTGCAGGTGTGCCGCCGGGCCGCCGCGGACCGGGTGCACGTGTTCGACCTGGAGAACGAGGCGGGCACGCCGGTCTACGTGCACGCGAAGGTCGCCGTGCTCGACGACGTCTGGGCCGCGGTGGGCAGCGCCAACCTCAACCGCCGCTCGTGGAGCCACGACAGCGAGCTCACCGCCGCCGTGCTCGACGAGGCCCGGGACGAGCGCGAGCCCGCCGACCCGGGCGGCCTCGGCGACGGCGCGCGGACCTTCGCCCGCGCGCTGCGCCTGCGGCTGCTGCGTGAGCACCTGGACCGGGCCGAGGGCGACGACGCCGACCTCGTCGACCCCGAGTCCGCCGTACGGGCCGTCGAGAAGGCCGCGACGGCGCTCGACGAGTGGCACCGCGACGGCCGCCGGGGCCCGCGCCCGCCCGGGCAGCTGCGCCACCACGAGCCGGAGCGGCTGGCGCTCCCCACGAAGCTCTGGGCCGTGCCCGCCTACCGCCTGCTCTACGACCCCGACGGCCGTCCCTGGCGCGACCGGCTCCGGCACCGCTGGTGAGGGCGCCCGGTCCACCGCGAAGGGGGGCGACGGACCGGGCGCGGCTCTGCGGCGCTCTCTAGCGCCGCGCGGGGGAGACCGCGACGGGCTCCCGGTGCGCGTGGTGGTGGTTCGCGGTGCGGGGCGTGGCCAGCACCGCGCGCGTCCGCTCGTCGAGGGCGAGCGAGTCCGAGAGCGCCCCGCTGGCGGCGAGGACGGTCTCCAACGCCTCCAGCCAGTGCGCGTAGTAGCTCCACGGCTCGCCGCCCGTGCCCTCCTCCCAGCGGCGGATGGACTCGATCAGCGAGAGCTGGAACTCGCTCCACTCGTAGTGGCCCTCGTGGTACGCCGCGACCGCCATCGCGAAGGCGCGCAGCTCCCAGGGCTCCTCGAAGGAGCGCGAGTCGGCGTCGCCGCCGGGCATGCCGCAGACCAGCTGCTCCACCCGCCGGCGGGCGTCCCCGAGCTCCGTGGCGTCGGGCCTCACGCGCCCACCGCCTTCACCGGGCCGACGCCGATCATCGAGTCCCGGGTCACCAGGGCCGCGAGCTCGAAGGCGCCGAGGTCCTCGGTGCCGGGCGGGCGCTGCGGCAGGACCCAGTAGCGCAGCTCGGCGCTGGAGTCCCAGATCCGGATCTCGACGTCGTCGGGGATCGGGAAGCCGAAGTCCTCGGCGAGGACCTTCCGCGGCTCCCGCACGATCCGCGCCCGGTAGGCCGGCGCCTTGTACCAGTTCGGCGGCAGGCCGAGGACCGGCCACGGGTAGCAGGAGCAGAGGGTGCAGACGATCGCGTTGTGCACCGTGTCGGTGTTCTCCACGACGATCATGTCCTCGCCCTGCAGCCCGCCGATGCCCATCTCGGCGCAGGCGGCGGTGGCGTTCTCCAGCAGGCGCGCCCTGAACTCCGGGTCGGTCCAGGCCCGCGCGACCACCTGGGCACCGAGCTGCGGCCCGACCTCGTTCTCGTAGACCTCGGCCATGCGGTCCACGGCCTCGGTGGTCATCACCCCCTTCTCGATCAGCAGCGCCTCGAGGGCCTTGACCCGTGCGGCGATCTCCTCCTGGGAGCGCAGCGGGGTGTCCGTCGGTTCGGCCATGTCAGGCTCCTTCGGGGGAGGCGGGGGAGAGGTAGGGCTCCCAGACGTCGAAGTAGACGACGGCGTTCGGGTCGCCGGTGCCCTCGCCCCAGAGCTCGGTCGCGGTGAACTTCACGGTGTAGACGTGCTCGGGGCACTCACCGAGCCCGTTGCCGGCGGTGTCGGGGTAGATGAACGTGCCGTGCGCACCGGTGATCACGCCGGTGCGGCCGCGGATGTACCGGGCCCGGCGGGTGTGGCCCTCCGGGCTGTCGGTCGCGATCCGGACCGTGTCACCGACGGCGAACCTCGCGACCTTGTCGGACTCGCGGGCGGCCGGGGCGCCCGCCTTGATCGCGCCGTCGACGAAGGCCAGCAGCTCCGGGTCGCGGCGCTCGGGGAGCGGCGCGTCCGGGTTCTCCAGGTAGTACCGGGTGCGCTTCTCGAGCTCGGCCGGGTCGATCGCCCCCGCCTGCTCCGCGTAGTGCTCGACGGTGTGGGTCCAGTGCTCGTAGTAGTTCGACAGCAGGTACTCGGCCGGGTCCATCTTCTCGATGCCGTGCCGGAACTGGTCGACGGTGAAGAAGCCCGCGCGGAAGCAGGTCGCGAACATCGCGAACGCGGCCTTCTCCCACTCGGCCCGGAACACGGGCTCGTCGGGGTCGGTGCGGACCGGGCCCAGACCGTCCGTGCCGCCGAGATCGAAGACGCCGTTCACGCCCGGCCTCCCGTCGTGGTCAGGGCGGGCGGGGCGGGGAAGCCGCCGACCGCCTGCTCGTAGGTGTGGGCGACGCGCAGCACGGTGGCGTCGTCGAACCGCTTCCCGACGATCATCAGACCCGCCGGGAGCCCGTCGACCAGCCCGGCGGGCACGGAGATCGCCGGGTGGCCGGTGACGTCGAACGGGGCGGTGTTGCCGATCATCGACAGCGCCGTGGGCAGGTAGGTCTCCAGCGGTGCGTCGTGCGGCAGCAGCTCGCGGGCGATGTAGGGCAGGGTCGGCATGACCAGCACGTCGTAGGCCGACAGCGCGTCGTCGTAGGCCGTGCGCAGCTCGAGGGCGAGGTTGCGGGCCATCGCGTAGTACTTCCCCCCGGCCAGCTCGAAGGTGTAGCGGCCGGAGAGCCCGACGAGCTTGACCGTCTTGGACAGGTGCGCGCCGTGGGTGACCCGGCCGGCGGCGTAGTGCGCGATCAGCTCCGGGTCGTAGAGGCCCTGGGAGTTCATGCCGTAGCCGTTGCCGTCGAGCATCTGGAACGCCGCACCCTCGGTGGCGATCACGTTCCACACCGCCATCGCGTCGGTGTGCCAGGGGATCGACACGTCCTCGGCGGTCAGCCCGGCGCCGCGCAGGGTCTCGACGGCGGCGCGCACGGCCTCGTCGACGCCCGGGTCGCTGACCGGGGTGCCGAAGCCCTGCCCGACCACCCCGATCCGCAGCCCCCGGGCGGACTCGGCGAGCGCGGCGGTGTAGTCGACGGCGTCGAGGGTGGTGGGCTGGCGGGGGTCGAGCCCGTCGATCCCGGCCAGCACGGTGAGCATCGCGGCGGCGTCGGCGACGGTGCGGGTCATCGGGCCGAGGTGGTCGATGGTCTGCTCGATCGGGAAGGCGCCGGTGTAGGGCACCAGGCCGTGGGTGGGCTTGTGCCCGACCCCGCCGGAGAACGAGGCCGGGATGCGCACCGAGCCGCCCTGGTCCCCACCGACCGCGAGGTCCACCGCGCCGGTGACCACGAGCGCCGCGCTGCCCGACGAGGAACCGCCGGCGTTGCGGGAGGGGTCCCAGGGGTTGCGCACCGGGCCCGGGTGGGAGGTGAAGCTGGCTCCGGAGAAGCACAGGTCCTCGCAGACCGCCTTGCCGGCGACGGTCGCGCCGGCCTCCAGCAGCCGGGTGACGACCGCGGCGTCGCGGGTGGGCACGAAGCCCTCCACGGTGCGCGAGCCGTTCATCATCGGCACCCCGGCGACACAGATGTTGTCCTTGATCGCCACCGTCTTCCCGGCGAGCGGCCCCTCGGCGGCGCCGGGGATCGAGGTGGTGACGTACCAGGCGCCGAGCGGGTTGTCGGCCGGCTCGGACCAGGCCCGGTCCGGTGCGGCCGGGGCGGTCGCGGCGTAGAGCTCCTCGACGCGCTCGGACGCGGCCAGCGTGGCCGCCACCGCCGGCGCGTACTCGGCCAGCTCGGCCTCGGACAGGCCGAACGCGTGGTGCTCGTTCAGAACCGCCAGCCGGGCGGCGTCGGGGGGAGGGATCGCCACGTGCACTCCTCGGGTCGGGTGGATCCGAGCGAGGACGCTAGGGACAGTCGTCGCGTCGTGTCAACGCTCCTTGACGCGTTGACGCGATGTTCACCCGGCGACGTCGGCCGGTGACAGCGGGGTGAAGCCCGCCCCGCGGGCCTCGGCCAGGTAGAGCCGCTGCTGCACGTGGTCGCTGCCGTCGAGGGTGACCGTGCCGCGGGGGAACTCGTAGCGCCCCACGCGCATCTCGTCGGCGACCCGGCCGGGATCGGTCGTGCGCGCCCGGCGCGCGGCTGCCGCCCACATGTGCAGGGCCTCGAACACGGACTCGGTCAGCGTGGACAGCGGTGGCGCCCACGGGCCGAACGTCGCGCGGTAGCGCTGCAGGAGCGTGCCGTTGCCGTCCGTGTCGAGCTGCTGGAAGTAGCCGGACACCCCGTGGATGCCCCGGGCGGCCCGCGCGCCGACCCGCTCCAGGGTCACCTCGTCCATCGCCGGGCCGAGGCTGAGCGTCCGGTCCCGCAGTCCCATCGCGTGGCACTGCCGCTCGAATGCCGCGGCGTCCGCCCCGACGAAGCTGTTGAGCACGACGTCGGCCCCGGACGCGGCGATCGCCTCGACGATCGGCGTGAAGTCCTCGGTCCCCAGCGGGGCGTACCGCTCCCCGACGAGCCGGGCGCCCACGGCGGGGAGGATCACCCGCGCGGCCGCGTTGACCTCGCGGGGCCAGACGTAGTCGTTGCCGGCCAGGAACCAGCGGCGCCCGCCGGCCGCCCGCATCAGCGGGGCGGCCGCGGCGGCCAGCTGCCCGGCGGGCCGCTCGCCGAGCCGTATCCGCAGCCGGCTCTCCCCGCCGCCCTCGTTCATGTGCGACTGCACGACCAGCACCCCGGCGTCGGCGAGCGCGGCCGACACGGCGTCGTAGGTGGCCGAGGTGGTCATCAGGAACAGCGTCGAGCAGCCGGAACGGACGAGCCGCAGCGCCTCGAGCGCCCCGGTCGCGGGGTCGGTGGCGTCGTCCGCCACCAGCAGCTCGACGGGGCCGCCGGCGACCCCTCCGTCCCCGTTGATCTCCTCGAGGGCGAGCGTCGCCACGTTCTCGGTCGCCGCGGCGAAGAGGCTGCCGGGGCCGGACTTGCTGGTCAGCAGGCCGACCCGCGGCCCCGCCGCGGTGCCGGGCGGCACCGGCAGGCCCTGCCGGCGCATGAGCCACTCGAGCCCGCGCTCGTCGATCTCGGCGTGCAGCCGGATGCGGGTGCCGCCGGGGGCGGGGGTGAGGCGGAGGCGGATCCGCCCGCGCCAGGGCTGGTCGTGGCTCACGGTGAGCGAGGTCGGGCGGCGCAGCGCGCTGATCCGACCGAGGACGTCGACCGGTCCGGCCCCGCCGAGCGGGACCCGCAGCGTGACGACGGCCCCGACGGCGATGCGGTCGCAGGCGGCATCGAACAGCCAGCCCGCCCCGGTGCCCCGGCCGAAGCGGTCGAACACCACCTCGGGCGGGACGGCGGCGAACTCCTCGGCCGAGACCGCGACGGTCCCCACCGCTACCGCGCCCTCACCCGGTACCTGCTCATCCCGCCTCCGCGGCCCCGTGCCTGTCGCTCCTGCCCGTGTCGGTCGCAGGCGTGCCGGTCGTGCCGGTGCCGGTCCCGCCGGTCTCCGGCGGCCGATTCTCCACGGCCGCGCGCACGCCGTGAAGGGACTGCAGGAACAGGCCCTGCAGCAGGGTGAGGACCTCGGTGGCGGAGCCGGTCGGGTCGACCGAGTAGTACCGGTACCGGCCGGCGCGGCGCTCGGTGACCAGCCCGGCCACCCGCAGCACGCGCAGGTGCGTCGACACCGCGGTCCGCCCCACGCTGGTGATGCGCTCGGCCAGGGCGCCGGCGCTGCACTCGTCCTCCTCCGCCAGCACGGCGAGGATCTCCCGCCGCACCGGGTCCGCGAGGGCGTCGAACGCCAGGTCCCGGCGTGCCGCGCGCCCCGACGTGTCACTTTCCGATGACATGAGCCCACGATAGCCGAGCGGTGATCGCCGCCGCGGCGAGCTGCGTCACCCGCAGGCCGTCCTGCCGCACGCGTTCGGCGCCTCGGGCCGGACGAAATCGAATTCGAGGAACTCGGATTTCTCGGGTGGTACGCGTCGAATGTCCGATCGGGGACGACCGAACGATTGTCCGGGCGCGCCGGCCGAGGCATCGGTGAATTCGGCTCGTCCGGGACGAAGAATGGTCGTGGACGCACGATGGATCGTGCGCACGATGGTGAGTGCTCATTCCGGTGCACGTGCGCGCGTCATTCCGGAGGGAATGAACGGGGATGGTGCGCCGATACGAAGCAGCGGGGCGGCAGGAACCGGGGCTCTCGCGTGGACGTCCGCCGACGATCCACGCGAGACCCCGTCCACGGGTACGCCCGCTCGGGCGCACCCGACCTCACCGTCGATCTGCCGCAGGCAGATCCGCCCGGTGCTTACCTGCAGCGATCACTTGCAGCGTGCGTCGCCCGCAGTCTGGCCGGGCGGGTGGCACTTGGCGTTGGCGTCGTTCGGGCCCGCCGAACTGTTGCCCGCACCGAAATCAGGATCTGCGAATGCGACCCCTGCCCCGCCGACCGTGAGACCTGCGGCGATCAATGCCGCAGCGAGGACCCTTCGAATCATTACGCCTCCCGTCGACCGTGATTCTCCCCGTCGCCACCGGTGGCGGGAAGGACGGTAGCGCCGTGCTCTTGATGCGACAAGGGTTCGCACGGAAAGGCGCCCGAGAATCGGGAGAACCGATCCGGAATGCGGTGCGTCGTGGCGGGCTCACGCTCCGTGGAGCCGAACCGCGACCTTCTCAGCCCGCCTCGCCGTCCAGGGTGAGGACGTGCCCCATGCGCTCCTGCTTGGTGCGCAGGTAGCGCAGGTTGTGCGGGGACGGGGCGGAGGGCAGGCCGACCCGCCCCACGATCTCCAGGCCGTAGCCGTCGAGCCCGCCGTACTTGGCGGGGTTGTTGGTGATCAGCCGCAGCCGGGTGATGCCGAGGTCGCCGAGGATCTGCGCGCCGACGCCGTACGAGCGGGAGTCGACGGGCAGGCCCTGGGCGGTGTTGGCGTCGACGGTGTCCAGGCCGCTCTCCTGCAGTGCGTAGGCGCGGATCTTGTGCGCCAGCCCGATCCCGCGGCCCTCGTGCCCGCGCAGGTAGACCACGGCCCCGGCGCCCTCGGCGGCGATGGCGCGCAGGGCCTGCTCGAGCTGGGCGCCGCAGTCGCAGCGCAGCGAGCCGATGATGTCGCCGGTGAGGCACTCGCTGTGCACCCGCACCAGCGCGCCGCCGGAGGACCGGCTCGCCGCGGCGGCGTCGCCGTACACGAGGGCGAGGTGCTCGGTGCCGTCGAGCGTGGACCGGTAGGCGACGGCCCGGAACTCGCCGAACACGGTCGGCATGGCGGAGGTGGCCACGTGCTCGACGAGCTGCTCGGTGGCGCGGCGGTGCCGCACGAGGTCGGCGATGGCGAGGACCGGCAGGTCGTGCTCGGCGGCGAAGGCGTGCAACCGCTCGCCACGGGCCATCGAGCCGTCCGTGTCGACGATCTCGCCGATCACCCCGACCGGCTCCTGCCCGGCCAGGCGCAGCAGGTCGACGGCCGCCTCGGTGTGCCCGGCACGGACGAGGACGCCGCCCTCGCGCGCACGCAGCGGGAAGACGTGTCCGGGCCGACGGAGATCGTCGGGCCGGGTGGCCGGGTCGGCGAGGGCGCGCAGGGTCCGGGCGCGGTCGGCGGCGGACACACCGGTGCCGGCGTCGCGGTGGTCGACGGTCACGGTGAACGCGGTGCCGTGGGCGTCGGTGTTGTCCGTGACCATCTGCGGCAGGCCCAGGGCGTCGACGCGCTCGGCCGGCATCGGCGCACAGACGATCCCGGTGGTGTGCCGGACCACGAACGCGATCTGCTCGGCCGTGGCCGTCGCGGCGGGCAGGACCAGGTCGCCCTCGTCCTCGCGGTCGGCGTCGTCGGTCACGATCACCATCCGGCCGGCGGCGAGTGCGGCCACGGCCCGCTGCACGGCGCGCGTGCCGGGCAGGGCGGAAGTCGGAGACGTCATCGTCGGTTCCTCACGGTCGGATGCCCACCCGGACGGGCGGACCGTCGAGCACACGTCGACGGTAGGAGAGCGCGGGCCGCGGCGACTATCCGTTGTGAGCGGGCTCCTATCCGTGAAGCGCGGTCCGTTCGGGCGAGACGCCGGACACATCACACTGCGGCTGTCCCGCGGCCGTCCGCGGATATCGCGGCCCGCGCCCGCCGCCTACCGTCGCCCGACATGAACGAGACGACGCACACCGACGTGCCCGCACCCGTCGCGCCCGGCCGGATGCGCGAGGTGCTCGGCCACTTCGCCTCCGGCATCGTCGTGGTCACCGCGATCACCCCGGACGGGCCGGCCGGCTTCACCTGCCAGTCCTTCAGCTCGCTGTCCCTCGATCCGCCGCTGGTGTCCTTCAGCCCCGCCCGGACCTCGTCGACCTGGCCCCGGATCCGCGATGTGGGGCACTTCTGCGTCAACGTCCTGGCCGAGGGGCACGAGGAGCTCAGCACGGCCTTCGCCCGGTCGGGCACCGACAAGTACGCCGGGGTCGCCTGGACGCCCGCCCCGTCCGGCGCCCCGCGGCTCGACGGCGCCGCGGCCTGGATCGACTGCACCCTCGCGGACGAGTTCCCCGGCGGCGACCACACGATCGTCGTCGGGCGGGTGCAGGACCTGGGCGCCGACCCGTCGCGCGCCCCGCTGCTGTTCCACCGCGGGGCCTACGGCATCACCTCGTGACACGCGAGCGGCCGCGCGGGCGGTTCGGGCCGCCCGCGCGGTGCAGGGTGCTCGGCAGGCCGTGGCCCACGGCCCGCTCGGCCACCGTGGCCGCGGCGAGCGCGGCGGTGAGGTCGAGTCCGGTGTCCACCCCGGACTCCTCGAGCAGGTAGACGACTTCCTCGGTGGCGATGTTGCCGCTCGCGCCGGGAGCGAAGGGGCAGCCACCGAGCCCGCCGACGGACGCGTCGATCTTCGTGATGCCGCTCTGCGCCGCGGCGAGCACGCAGGCCAGGCCCGCCCCGCGGGTGTCGTGGAAGTGCACGCCCACCCCGACGCCCGGCACGGCCGTACGGACCGCGTCGAGCAGATCCACGACCCGGCCGGGCACGGTGGTGCCGATCGTGTCGCCGAGGCACAGCTCGTCGGCGCCGAGCTCCACCGCGCGCCGGGCCACCTCGACGGTGCGCTCCACCGGGGTCCGCCCGTCGAAGGGGCAGTCCCAGGCCACGGCGATGATCGCCTCCAGCCGTCCGCCCGCGCCGTGGGTGAGCGCGGCGATGTCGGCCACGGCCCCGACCGCCTCGTCGGTGGTGCGGCGGGCGTTGGCCAGGCTGTGCCCGTCGGAGGCCGAGATCACGTACTCGAGGTCGGCCATCCCGGCCGCCACCGCACGGCGGGCGCCCCCGCGGCCGGCGACCAGCGCCGAGAAGCGCAGCTCGGGCCAGCGGTGCAGCTCCGCGGCGAGCTGCTCGGCGTCGGCCAGCGCCGGCACCGCGTCGGGGGAGACGAACGAGGTGACCTCGACGCGGCGCACGCCGGTCGCGGCGATCGCGTCGAGCAGGGTGAGCTTGGTGGCGAGGGGGACCGGGGCCTCGAGCTGGAGGCCGTCGCGCAGGCCGACCTCGCGCAGGTCCACGGAAGGGGGCAGGGGGAGCACGGGCACCTCCGGTTCAGATCACGCCGTCGGCGTGCAGGGCGTCGAGCTCGGCGGGGTCGAGGCCGAGCAGTCCGGTGTAGACCTCGGCGTTGTGCGTCCCGGGCTCCGGCGGTCCGGCCCAGCGGACCGCGCCCGGGGTCCCGGTGAGCACCGGCATCACCCCGGGGCCGAGGACCTCCTTGCCGATCGCCTCGTCGAAGTGCGGCACCAGCATGTCGCGGGCCCGGAACTGCGGGTTCGCCACCACCTCGGCCACGGTGTCCACCGGCCCGACGACCACGCCGGCCTCCTCCAGCAGCCGCGTCAGCTCGTCGGCGTCATGCCGGCCGGCCCACTCGGCCACGATCGCGTCGATCTCGTCCTGGTGCTCGCCGCGGGGCACGTGGGTGGCGAAGCGCGGGTCGTGCACCAGGTCCTCGCGGCCCATCGCGGTGCACAGCCGGGCGAAGACGGTGTCCTGGTTGGCCGCGATGATCAGCCAGCGGCCGTCCCGGCTGCGGTAGAGGTTGGACGGCGCGAGCTTGTCCAGCCGGGTGCCGGACGGTTGGCGGACCAGCCCCGTGGCGTCGAAGTCCGGGATCGTCGACTCCAGCATCGCCAGGCAGGCCTCGGCCAGGGCGACGTCGACGACCTGGCCCTTGCCCTGGTGGGGGCCCTGCCGCCCGCGGGCGAGGAGCGCGGCGAGCACACCCTGCACGGCGAACATCCCGCCCAGCGAGTCGCCGATCGAGAGCGCGGCGCGCGGCGGCGGCCCGCCGGGGAAGCCGTTGAGGTAACGCATGCCGCCCGCGGCCTCGGCCACGGACGCGTAGCCGGGCCGGCGGCTCAGCGGGCCGGTCTGCCCGTAGCCGGAGACCCGGGCCAGGACCAGCCCGGGGTTGCGGGCGGACAGCACGTCGTAGCCGAGGCCCCAGCGCTCCAGCGTGCCGGGCCGGAAGCTCTCCACCACGACGTCGGCGGTGTCGACCAGGCGCAGGAAGAGCTCCCGGCCCTCGTCGCGGCGCAGGTCGAGGGTCACGCAGCGCTTGTTGCGGGCGTGCACGGTCCAGAAGAAGTGGTGGCCGTCCTGCTCGGCCTGGCCCCACACGCGCAGCGGGTCGGGCCGGTCCGGCGCCTCGACCTTGATGACGTCCGCGCCGTGGTCGGCGAGCAGCCGCCCGCAGAACGGGCCGGCGATGAGCGTGCCGAGCTCCAGTACCCGGACCCCGGTCAGGGCGCCGGACGGGTTGTCGGTGGTGTCGTCGTCGAGCACGCCCGTGACGGTAGGAGCCGCGCGCGGGCCGGGCTATCCGATGGCGGTCGCCCGATAGCCGCCGAGCGCCACGCGGGAGCTACCCGGTGCGCTCGCGCAGCGTGTCGCGCGGCAGCTCCCCGAACCGCTCCCGGTACTGCTGCGCGAAGCGGCTCTGGTGGAAGAAGCCCCAGCGCAGCGCCACCTGCGTGACCCGCGTCGACACCGGGTCGCAGCGCAGCAGCTCGGCGCGGACGTGGTCGAGCCGGATGCGGCGCAGGTGGTTCATCGGCGACTCGCCGAGCTCCTGCTGGAAGGTCGCGTGCAGCGTCCGGACGCTCATGCAGCCCACGCGGGCCAGTTCCTGCGGGGTGAGCGGCTCGTCCGCGTGCTGCTCCATGTAGTCGAGGACGGGCCGCAGCCGGCCGGAGCGGACTGGGTCGGCGGGCGCGAGGAGGGCGTCCGTGAACTGGTGGCGGCCCGCGTGCAGCAGCTGCGTCATCACGAACGCCTCGTACTGCTCGCGCGCGATCGGCATGTCCGCCAGCCCGCCCGGCCGGTCGAGCTCGCGCACGAAGAACTCGACGGAGGCCAGCAGGGTGCGCCCCGCGGGCGTGGTGAGGTCGATCCCGTAGTCGAAGTCCAGCACGTCGTGCACCGGCCGGGCCAGCTGCTCGCTCAGGTGGTCCTCCAGGCTGCGGCGCGGGATCTTGAGGATCAGCTGCTCGGCGTCCGGCGACCAGCGCACGGTGTTCTCCTGGTCCGGGAGCAGGACGATCCCGCTGGTCCGCGCGGTGGTGGTGGCGCGCCCGCCGTCCGTGCGGCTGGCCGCGGTCCGGCCCGCCGTCGTCAGGTTGACGTGATAGTTGTCCTCGGTGGGCGGCATGACGAGCTTCGCCGCGGACTTGTAGGTCAGGTAGCCGACCGTGAACAGCCGGTCCGACGTCGCGTTGAGCGTCATCTGGAGCCGGTCGTCCGGCGCGGTCAGGTCGTGGTCGAGATACACCCGCGTCACGGCCTCGCGCGCCTGCTCCAGGCTGCGGGTGTCGAGGACGGGATAGCGCGTGAGTCGGGCGGGAGGGACCTGCGCGGGCTCGGCAGCGGCCTCCATCCGGACACCTCCTCGTGTCGGGTCGCGGCGCGCTCCCTCACCGCGTGCCGGGCGACCCGTGGCGGGGCCGTCCGATCAAGGTGCGCTCGACAGTAGGCGCTCCCGCCGAGGCCCTACTAGCCCGAGAGCGCATCGCGCTATCCGTTGAGTGCAGGGCTGCGCCCGTGGCGTGTGCCGCTGATCTCGCACGGAACGGATCCGCACCTGCGGTCCGCGGATATCGGCGGCCCGCCGCGGTCCCTAGCGTCCTCGGTCGTCCGCCGGCGGAGCCCGCACCCCGGCACCGGTCCGTACCGGATCCCGACCCGACGATAGGAGAGGTCGATGACGACATCCCTCGAGGAGTTGAAGCTCTTCATCGGCGGCAGGTCCGTCGACGCCCGCTCGGGCCGCACGTTCGACTCGCTCAACCCGTACACCGGTGAGCCGTGGGCCCGCCTCGCCGACGGCGGCCCGGAGGACGTGGACGAGGCCGTCGCCGCCGCCCGCGCCGCCTTCGACGGCGAGTGGGGCGCCATGACCGGCTTCCAGCGCGCCGCGATCATGCGGAAGTGCGGCGACGCGATCGCCGCCAACGCCGAGCGGCTCGCCCGGCTCGAGGTCAACGACTCCGGCAAGCTGCTGCGCGAGATGCTGGGCCAGCTGAACAGCCTGCCGCAGTGGTACTGGTACTTCTCCGGGCTGGCCGACAAGATCGAGGGCCGCACGGTCCCGCCGGTCAACCCGAACTACTTCGGCTACACCCGCCGCGAGCCGGTCGGCGTGGTCGGCGCGATCACGCCGTGGAACTCGCCGCTGCTGCTGCTGACCTTCAAGCTTGCGCCGGCGCTGGCCGCCGGGTGCACGATGGTCGTCAAGCCGTCGGAGCACGCCCCGGCCTCGACGGTCGCCTTCGCCGAGGTCCTGCACGAGGCCGGGCTGCCCGCCGGGGTGCTCAACGTGGTGACGGGCTGGGACCGCTCGACTGGCGAGGCCCTGTCGACGCACCCCGGCGTCGACAAGATCGCCTTCACCGGCTCCTCGGCGACCGGGGCCAAGGTCGCGCAGGCCGCGGTGGCGAACTTCAACCGCGTCACGCTGGAGCTCGGCGGGAAGTCCCCGCAGATCGTCTTCCCCGACGCCGACCTCGACGCCGCGGCCAACGGCCTCGTCGCGGGCGTGTTCGCGGCCACCGGGCAGACCTGCATGGCGGGCTCGCGGCTGATCGTGCACGCCGACGTGCACGACGCGCTGATCGAGAAGGTCGTCGCGCGGGCGAACGCCATCGTGCTCGGCGACCCGACCGAGGCCGACACCGAGATGGGCCCGGTGGCGAACGTGCCCCAGTACGAGAAGGTCCTCGGGTACCTGCAGGGCGCGGCCGCCGAGGGCGCGACCTTCGCCTGCGGCGGCGAGCCCGACGCCGAGCGGGGCGGGCTGTTCGTCAAGCCCACGGTCGTCACCAACGTGACGCCGGAGAACACCATCGTCCGCGAGGAGGTGTTCGGGCCGGTGCTGGCCGCCTACACCTTCACCGACGAGGACGAGGCGCTCAAGCTGGCCAACGACACCCCGTACGGGCTGGCCGGTGCGGTGTGGACGAAGGACGTGCACCGCGCCCACCGGGTCGCCGCGAAGCTCCGCGCGGGCACGGTGTGGATCAACGCCTACCGCGTGATCGCGCCCAACATGCCCTTCGGCGGCTTCGGCGCCAGCGGCATCGGCCGCGAGAACGGCGTCGACGCGATCAACGAGTACACCGAGAACAAGTCCGTGTTCGTCGAGCTCACCGGCGGCACCCGGGACCCCTTCCAGCTCGGCTGAGCAGGCCCGCCGCGCCGCCGCCCTCCCTGGGCGAACGGCACTCTCGCTCACACCTAGTGAACGAGCGCGCCGTTCGCTCAGCCCCTCGAACGGCACTTCCGCTCACCTCGCGCACGAACGGCACCTTCGTGCGAACCCGTCACAGGAGACGACCATGACCGTGACCGCCAACGAGCGCCTCGGCCTCGCGCCCACCGACCCCCGTCCCGCGAGCGAGACCCGGCCCGCGGCCGACCGCACCGAGACCAACCCGCTGTTCGGCGACCAGAGGATGAAGCTGGGGCTGTTCGGCACCAACTGCTCGTACGGGCTGATCATGAGCCACGCCCCGTCGACCTACGAGATCACCTGGGAGCACACCAAGGAGATCGCGCAGCGCGCCGACCGGCTGGGCTTCGACGTCCTGGTGCCCGTCGCCCGCTGGAAGGGCTTCGGCGGCTCGACGAACTTCAACGGCAACTGCTTCGAGACCTACACCTGGGCGGCCGGGATCGCCGAGGCGACCGAGCGGATCGCGGTCGCGGCGACCTCGCACCTGCCGACGATGCACCCGATCGTCGCGGCCAAGCAGGCGACCACGGTCGACCGGATCTCCGGTGGGCGGTTCGCGCTGAACATGGTGATGGGCTGGGTGCCGCCGGAGATGGAGATGTTCGGCTCCGAGCAGCGCGAGCACGACGAGCGCTACGCCTACGGCCAGGAGTGGCTGGACTTCGTGAACAAGCTGTGGACCGAGCAGGGCACCTTCTCGATCCACTCGAAGTACTTCGACGCCGAGCTGCTCGAGGCCTACCCGAAGCCCCACCAGGGCCCGCGCCCCGCGCTGCTCAACGCGGGCAACTCGCCGTCGGGCATCGAGTTCTCCGCCCGCAACGTCGACTTCAACTTCGCCTCGCTCGACACCCTGGAGAACATCAAGGCCTACGTGGACAAGGTCAAGTCCAAGGCCCGGGACGACTACCGGCGCGACATCCACGTCATGACCTACGGCCTGGTCGTCTGCCGGGACACCGAGGAGGAGGCCAAGCGCGCCTTCCAGCAGGTCGTCGACGAGGGCGACTGGGGCGCGGCCGGCAACGTCATCAAGATCGCCGGGTCCGGGGCCAGCCAGTCCTTCGACCACGCGGTCAAGGAGATGCAGGAGCGCTTCATCGCCGGCTGGGGCGGCTACCCGATCGTCGGGACGCCGGAGCAGGTCACCGAGGAGCTCGGCAAGCTCAACGAGGCCGGCATGGAGGGCATGATCTTCGGGCTCATCGACTACAACGAGGAGCTCAAGCACTTCGGCGAGACCGTCATGCCGCTGCTCAAGGAGGCGGGCCTGCGGCACTGACCAGGTACGTCACCCGGCCGACCCGGCTGCACGCCGGGTCGGCCCGGGTGTGATCGCTGCGAGCGGCACAGGACGGCTGCGCGAGGAGCACCGGTGTCACGGTCGGAGTGATCAAAGCGACGGGGTGCGGTCGGCGTCATGATCGCCGTGAGTGGGACGAGATGGTCGTGCCGGGAGCGCTGACGGCGCTCTCGCCGCGCTCGCGGGAGTGCGATGGACGATCCCGCCGTCGCGACTAGCCTCGGGCGCGTGGCTGTGCAGCGGCCGGATCCGGTCCGGTGGGTCTGGTACGCGGTGGGCGGGCGGCTGCCGGCGCGGTACCGCGAGTGGGTGCTGTACGACGCGACCTGCCGCACCTGGGTGGCCCGGCACCTCCTGCGCACGGCGGTCCCGCTGACCCTCGTCTCGGTGCCGATCGTGCTGTTCGTGCCCGGCCCGCTGTGGGTGCGGCTCTGCGGTCTGCTGCTGGGCTGGCTGGTCTCGGCCCAGTTCGCGATCTTCCTGCTGCACGACTCGGTCGACCACCGCGTGCGCAAGGCGGGCTACCCGCCGGGGCACGCGCAGGCCGTGCGCGACGCCGCGGCCCGGGCGGTCCGGCAACGGGCCCGGGCCCGCTACGACTCGAAGTACCGGTAGGGGCCACGCGCCACCCGGCCACGCTGCTGGACCGGGTGTCGCGGGAGGGTCAGAACGGGCTTCCCGGCACCATCGGCGGCGCGGGTTGCACCACCGGGGTGCTGAACCCGCCGACCGGCCCGCAGAGCCCGGCCGGCACGGGCGCGCTGCCCTGGCCGACCGCGACGCCGGTGCCGAGCCCCGGCAGGCTGGTGCAGGTCACGTACGAGGGCGGGCTGAACTCGGCGAGGGCCGGTGCTGCCCCGCCCGCCCAGACCAGCAGCCCGCTGGCGGCGAGGACCAGGCCGGTGCGCAGGGCGGTGCGGGGGACGGACCGGCCGGAGGACGTGCGACTCATCAGGCGGGCTCCTTCTCGGTGGGGGTGTCGCTTCCGGTGGGGGCGGGCAGGAGGGTGGCCACGGCGAGGCACACCAGCAGCGGCGACGCGGGGACGTGCCAGAGGAAGTCGAGCGCGCTCTGCGTGGCGAACGCGGCGAGGACGGCGAGCGTCCCGGTCGCCCGGAGCGCGCAACGACGGCGGGCCCGGACGGCGCCCACGACCAGCGCGGCGGCGCCGGCCAGCACGAGCGCCAGGCCGACGAGCCCGGTCTCCGCGGCGACCTGCAGGTACTCGAGGTGCGTGAACCAGGCGTGCACCAGCCGTCCGGCGTGGTTCACGTAGGTGAGGTCCAGGAGCCCCGGACCGACCCCCGTGACCGGGGCGGAGGCGAAGTGCGCCAGCGTCTCCCGGGCGAGGTCGACCCGGTCCGCCGAGGCACCCGTCAGCCGGGTGTCGGCGATGGCGTCGACGGCGACCGCCGGGTCGGCGCCGCTCAGCGGGCCGGCGAGGAGGTCGGCGAGGCCGAGGAGCACGGCTCCCAGCCCGGCTCCGGCCGCGGCCCGGCCGCACCGGCTCGCCGCGAGCAGCACGGCGGCACCCGCCGCGAGCCCGGCGAGGGCGAGCAGCGGTCGCGGCGCCGACCCGTCGGGCAGGGACGGCAGCAGCGCGGCGCAGGGCAGCCCGACGGCCGGCAGCACGGGGAGGAGGCCGCGGACGCTGCGGCGACCGGCGGCGGTCGTGACCAGCACGGCCAGCCCGACCGCCGACGCCACCGCGGCACCGCGGCTCATCGTGACCGCGAGCCCGAGCAGGAGCGCGGCGACCACGGCCCGGCGCAGCAGCGGGCGGGCCGCGGGCACCGTGACCAGCGCGAGAAGCAGGCCGATGACGAGCGCGGCACCGGCCGCGTTGGCGTAGGTGATGGTGGAGGCGGCGCGCCAGAGACCGGATGAGGGCATCGACAGCGGCGACAGGTGCAGTGCCGTGCCGACCCACCCCGTCGCCGCGACGACCACGGCGAGGGCGAGCGCGACGGTCTGCAACAGCCGGCGGCCCTCCCCGCCGAGCCCGGCCGCGACCGGCAGGGCGACCGCGAGCAGCAGCGCGACGGCGGCCGACGGCACCGCGTGGGCCACCGCCCCGTCGAGCAGGCCCCGGACCAGCACCCACAGCGCGAAACCGGCCCAGCAGGCCGCGGCGACCGACGCCGGGCGAGGGGCGGTGGCCCGGTGGAGCAGGGCGAGGAGGCCGGCGCCGACCACGAGCGCGGCCACCACCGTGAACGGCCCGGCGTAGAACGCCCCCTGGGCGAGCAGGGCGACGCCGAGGGCGGTGCCCAGCAGGGTGGCGCCTCCATCCCACCCCGAGGTCCCACGGGTGGAGGGGACGGGGGGTGTGGCGACCCGCGGCGCGGTGACGATCATCGTGTGTGCTCCCTCACGACCCGGGAGCGTGCACCCTCCGCAGTGGCGCTGCCCTGCGTGCACCCCGCTTCCACTCGACCGTGTGGCACACGGGCGCGTGATCGGGAACGCTTCGTGAGCGACGCGCCGGGCGCCCGTCGCTCAGTGTGAAGGAGCGGGAATCAGCCCAGCGCGGCGACGGCCGTGATCGGTTTCGCCCGCACACCCGGGCTCATCGGACGGCGTGGACGGTCAGGAGGAGATCCTCCGGCGCGGGCGGCGCGTCCGTGTGTCCCGACCGGACCGCGACCTCGGAGAACCCGGCCTCACGAACGGCCGCGGCGATGGCGTCGGCCGTCCAGAAGCGGCGCACCCAGTGGTTGAGCTCGGTGTGCACGAGCACGCCGTCGACGAACAGCTCGTAGATCCCCACGCCGCGCTCGAGGCCGGTGTCCGGGTCCCGCCGGTGCCCGCCCCGTGCGGTGATGACGGCGCCGTCCGGCCTGACCCACCAGTCCGTGCCGCCCGGGGCACCGGGTGGCCCCGGGCCGGTCTCGACCTCGAAGTGGAAGGTGCCGCCGTGCAGCAGGTGCGCCCGGACCGCGGCGAGGGCCCGGGCGACCTCGTCGTCGCCGGCGATGAGGCCCCAGGACCCGGCGGCGCAGAACGCCGCGCGGTACCGGCGGCGCAGGGACAGGTCCTCGGCGCGCTGCTCGTGCAGCCGGCCGGCCACGTCGAGGCCCCGCTCCCGGGCGTGCTCGACGCAGGCGTCCAACATGGACGGCGAGGCGTCCACGCCGTCCACGTCGATGCCGGCCGCGAGCAGCGGCAGCAGGAACCGCCCGGTGCCGCACATCAGCTCCAGCACCGGCTCCGCCGCGCCGATCACGCCACGGTGGAACGCGAGCTCCTCGGGCGGCGCCGTCGGCTTGTCCAGGTCGTACGCCTGGGTCAGCAGGTCCCGGTACTCGGCGCGCGGCTCCACCCCGGCATCGTCGGGGCCCGGCTCCGCCCGCGTCACTCCGGCATCCGGAGCAGCGGTTACCGGATCCGCAGCCAGACCGCCGTGTCCTGCGGGAGCCGGCCGTCGTCCGTCAGCGGGCCGCTGGCGACGAGCACCTCGGCGCCCTCGGGCAGGGCGAACGGGGCGGCGTCGACGTTGAGCAGCAGCGCGAAGCCGGGGTCACGGGCGAAGCCGAGGGCCCCCGGGGGGACGTCGAGCCAGGTCATCGGCCCGTCGCCGAGCGCGGGCACGTCGTGGCGGATCCGCAACGCCCGTCGGTACAGGGTGAGCACGGACTCCGGGTCCTTGTCCTCCCGCTCCACCGTGAACCGGGAGAACCACTCGGGCTGGGGCAGCCACGGCTGGTCGTCGCCCGGGCCGAAGCCGAAGGGCGGCCCGTCACCGGACCACGGGATCGGGACGCGGCAGCCGTCCCGGCCGCGCTGGGTGTGCCCGGACCGCCGCCAGGTCGGGTCGTCCAGCGACGCCTCCGGCAGGTCCTCGACCTCGGGCAGGCCGAGCTCGTCGCCCTGGTAGACGTAGGCGCCGCCGGGGAGGGCGAAGATCAGCAGCGCGGCCGCCCGGGCGCGGCGCAGCCCGAGCTCGAGGTCCGCGGGGACGTCCAGCATGGAGTCGAGCGAGGTGCCGATGCCGGCGTCCGGGTCGCGGGCCAGGCGGGAGGTGTGCCGGGCGACGTCGTGGTTGGACAGCACCCAGGTCGGTGGGGCCCCGACCGCGGCGTGCTCGCGCAGCGTGCGCTCGACGGACTCGCGCAGCGCCGGGGCGAGCCACGCCGCCTTGAGGAAGTCGAAGTTGAAGGCGGTGTGCAGCTCGTCGGGCCGCAGGTAGCGGGCGAACCGGTCCGCCTCGGGCACCCACGCCTCGGCCACGAACACCTTCGGCGGGTCGTAGGTGTCGGCGAGGGCGCGCCACTCCCGGTAGACGTCGTGCACCTCGTCGCGGTCCCAGTGCGGGTGCGGGCCCGGGTCGTGGTGCTGCTTGTCGCCGACGTCCGGGAGCCCCTCCTCCTTGATCAGCGAGTTGGCGACGTCGATCCGGAAGCCGTCGACCCCGCGGTCGAACCAGAACCGCAGCGTCTTCTCGAAGTCGGCGCGGACCTCGGGGTTCTCCCAGTTCAGGTCGGGCTGCTCGACGTCGAACAGGTGCAGGTACCACTCGCCGGGCGTGCCGTCGGGCTCCGTGACCCGCGTCCACGCGCTGCCGCCGAACATCGCGCGCCAGTCGTTGGGCGGCTCGTCGCCGCCGGGACCGCGGCCGGGCCGGAAGATGTAGCGGTCGCGCTCGGGGGAGCCGGGGCCCGTCCGCACCGCCGCACGGAACCACTCGTGCTCGCTCGAGGTGTGGTTCGGGACGATGTCGAGGATGATCCGCAGGTCCCGCTCGTGCGCCTCGCGGACGAGGGCCTCGGCGTCGGCCAGCGTGCCGAAGCGGGGATCGACGTCCCGGTAGTCGGACACGTCGTAGCCGGCGTCGGCGAGCGGTGACGGGTACCAGGGGTTGATCCAGATCGCGTCCACGCCCAGGTCGGCGATGTGGTCCAGGCGCTGCCGCAGACCGGCGATGTCACCGATCCCGTCGCCGTCGCCGTCGGCGAAGCTGCGGATGTACACCTGGTAGATCACGGCGCTCCGCCACCACGCGGCCGTGTCGGTCATGGAACCTCCCCGTCGGCGTTGCCTTCCTGTTCCATACTGTTCCACACGTGCGGGAGGGAGGCGGGATGGGCAGGCGCAGGGCGAGCATCCGGGACGTCGCGCGCCTCGCCGGGGTCGCGCCGTCGACCGTCTCCCGGTCGCTGTCGGGAACGTCCTACGTGGCCGCCGACACGCAGGAACGCATCCGGCGCGCGGTCGACGAGCTGGCCTACCTGCCGCCCGCGCGCCCGGTCCGGCGCGGCGCGCCGCCCGCCGTCGCGGCGCTGGCCCGGTTCCCCTCGGCCTGGTTCTTCGCCCAGGCCGTCGGAGGCGTGGAGAAGGTCCTGCGGACGGGCGGGCACCAGCTGCTGCTGCACAACGTCGGCGACCCGGAGGGGCGCGCCCACGTCTTCGCCACCCTCGAGCGCTGGGCGGTCGCCGGGCTGATCGTCGTCGCGTCGTCCTTCACGGACGCCGAGCGGGCGGTGCTGGAGCGGCTCGCGGTGCCGATCGCCGTCGTCGGCGGGACGTTCCCGGGCCGGCCGCGGGTGGGGATCGACGACCGGGCGGGCGCCGCCACCGCCGTGCGGCACCTGATCGGGCTGGGACACAGGGAGATCGGGCTGCTCTCGTTCGACCCCGACGACACCGTCGGGCGGGACACGACGGACGCCCGGTGTGCCGGGTTCGCCGACGCGCTCGCCGAAGCCGGGCTGCCGCTGCGGCCGGAGTGGGTGATCCCCGCGGGGCACGACGCCGCGGCAGGCGCGCGGGCGGTGGAACGGCTGCTCAGCGGACCCCGGCTGCCCAGCGCGCTGCTCGCGATGTCCGACGAGATGGCCCTCGGGGCGCTGCGCACGCTGCGCCGGGCCGGGCTCGACGTGCCCGGCCAGATGTCCGTCGTCGGGTTCGACGACCAGGCGGTGGCCGAGTTCGCCGACCTCACCACCATCGCGCAACCCGCCCGTGAGCAGGGCGAACGCGCCGCGGCGCTGCTCCTCGACGCGCTCGCCGGGCGGCTGGCGGGCACACCGGACGTCGACCTGCCCACCCGGTTGGTGGTGCGCGGGACGAGCGGGCCGCCGCGCTCCTGACCCGTTCCTGTCGGTGCCCCGTGCTGCACTGGGGCCGCGAAGGGAGGGCCGCGATGTTCGTGCACGGTCACCCGCGGGCGCTCGGGTGGGTGAAGGGCCACTACCGCGCGCCCAACACCCCGGCCGGCGAGCAGTTGGGGCTCGACCTCGAGCTGGCGCCCGCCGAGCCGGAGATCCCCCGGCCGAGGGAGGAGTCGGCCACGCCGACCGGGTCCGGAGTGGAGGACCGGCCGGCGAGGTCGCGATCGCGCGTCTCGGCCGGCGGCGGCAGGCAGACGAGCCTGATCGCCGCCGTCAGCGACACCGCCATCAGCGACGACTGAGCCCGCACGAGCCCGCCGGAGCGAGGTCGCGACGAGCGACGCCGCCGTGCCGCCGAGGCGGAACGGTACCTGCCGAGGTGCGACGCCTCCCAGGGCCGTCGAACCGGCGACCGATCGTTTGATCCGGGTAGGGTGATCAGCGGTTGTGGACGGAGGCCGTCGATTCTCGACCGTCCCGCTCCATGATCGGCGATCTCTTGCGGCGTGCCGGGTCGTGGTGCGGAAGCCGCTCCCCGCGGCCCCTGCATCGACGCGGTCGTCGTCTCACCCGGCCGCCGAGCCCATGATCGTGGCGTGTGGACGGAGAAGGTCGCCATTCGACCGTCCCGCTCCATGATCGGCGATCATGTCCCGACTCGCGCGGGCCTCCTCGTCCTCCAGGCCGGCCATCTCCGAATTCGTTCGCGACCCGACCCAGGTCGAGGCGCCGGAGGAGCCGAGTCGGCCCGTGTCCGCACGAACGCCACGGCCCACGAGCGCGGTGCGCGGCTCGAAACGTCGCGGTGAGGCCCCGGTAACCGGGGATTCGTAGCGTTCGGGCCGGTACCGGACGCACCGGGAGAAGGAGGCCTCGTGAGCGGCACACCCACGAGCGGCGAGACGGCCGACGGGACACGGACCGCCGGCAGTGACTACCTCGCCAGGCGCCAGTTGCGCCGGGGCGCCGCGGGCTGGGTGCTGCTGGCCGGCCTCGGCGTCGGCTACGTGATCTCCGGCGACTACTCCGGGTGGAACTTCGGGCTGGCCGAGGGCGGGTTCGGCGGCCTGCTGATCGCCGGGGTCCTCATCGCGGCGATGTACGTCGCCATGGTGCTCGGGATGGCCGAGCTCTCCAGCGCCCTGCCGACGGCGGGCGGCGGCTACACCTTCGCCCGCCGCGCCCTCGGACCGTGGGGCGGCTTCGCGACGGGGACCGCGATCCTCATCGAGTACGCCATCGCGCCCGCGGCCATCGCCACGTTCATCGGCGCCTACACGGAGTCGCTGAACTTCTTCGGGATCACCGACGGCTGGTGGGTCTACCTGGCCGCGTACCTGGTCTTCATCGGCATCCACCTCGCCGGCATCGGCGAGGCGCTCAAGGTCATGTTCGTGATCACGGCGATCGCCGTCGTCGGGCTGGTCGTCTTCGCCGTCGCGGCGATCCCGCTGTTCGACCCGGCGAACCTGACGGACATCCCGCCGACGGACGCGGCCGGCGCGTCGCCCTTCCTGCCGTTCGGCCTGCTCGGCATCTGGGCGGCGGTGCCCTTCGCGATCTGGTTCTTCCTGGCCGTCGAGGGGGTCCCGCTCGCCGCCGAGGAGGCCAGCGAGCCGGAGCGGAACGTGCCCAGGGGCATCGTCGCGAGCATGGTCGTGCTGGTCGTCACCGGCGCGCTGGTGCTCGTGCTGTCCACCGGGGCGCTGGGCGCGAGCGCGCTGTCCGGGTCCGGCAACCCGCTGGTCGAGGCGCTGGGCAGGGGCGCGGCCGCGACCGTCGTCAACTACGTCGGGCTCGCCGGGCTGGTCGCCAGCTTCTTCTCGATCATCTACGCCTACTCGCGGCAGACCTTCGCGCTGTCCCGCGCCGGCTACCTGCCCCGGCTCCTCTCGGTGACGAACGGCCGCAAGGCGCCGACGCTCGCGCTGATCGTGCCCGGGATCGTCGGCTTCCTGCTCTCGTTGACCGGCCAGGGCGCGACACTGCTGAACATGGCGGTGTTCGGCGCCGCGCTGAGCTACGTGCTGATGATGGTCAGCCACATCGTGCTGCGCCGCCGCGAGCCGGACATGCCGCGCCCGTACCGGACCCCCGGCGGCGTCTGGACCACCGGGTTCGCCCTCGTCGTCGCCGTCATCGCGGTGATCGCGACCTTCCTCGTCGACAGCATCGCGGCGCTGTGCACGCTGGGCGCGTTCGCGCTGTTCATGGCGTACTTCGGCTTCTACAGTCGGCACCATCTCGTGGCGAGCGCCCCCGACGAGGAGTTCGCCGCCCTCGCCGCGGCCGAGAAGGACCTCGAGTGAAGGACCGCGAATGACGCGTCGGACGACCCTCGGCGGCCACACGTACGAGTTCGCCGACCTCAAGGCCCTGCTCGCGGCGGCCACGCCCGAGCGTTCGGGCGACGTGCTGGCCGGGGTCGCCGCGGCGTCGGAGCAGGAGCGGGTCGCCGCGCAGGAGATCCTCGCCGACCTGCCGCTGGCGACCTTCCTGGAGGAGCAGGTCGTCCCGTACGAGACGGACGAGGTGACCCGCCTGATCGTCGACGGCCACGACCCGGCGGCGTTCGCGCCCGTGGCCGGGATGACGGTGGGCGGGTTCCGCGACCACCTGCTGCGCCCGGAGACCGACACCACCGCGCTCGCGGCGGGGCTGACGCCGGAGATGGTGGCGGCGACGAGCAAGCTCATGCGGGTCCAGGACCTGATCGCCGTGGCCCGGCGCACCCCCGTCGTCACCGCGTTCCGCTCCACCGTCGGGCTGCCCGGGACGATGGCGACCCGGCTGCAGCCCAACGACCCCACGGACGACCCGGTCGGCGTCACCGCGTCCATCGTGGACGGTCTGCTGCTCGGCTGCGGCGACGCCGTCATCGGGATCAACCCCGCGACCGACTCCCCGCAGCGCACCACCGACCTGCTGCACCTGCTCGACGAGGTCCGGAGCCGCTACGACATCCCCACCCAGAGCTGCGTGCTCGCGCACGTCACGACGTCGCTGGAGATCATGCAGCGGGGGGCACCGGTCGACCTGGTGTTCCAGTCGATCGCCGGCACGCAGGCGGCCAACGAGGGCTTCGGCGTGACGCTCGACCTGCTGCGCGAGGCGCACGAGGCGGCGCTCGCGCTGGGCCGCGGCACGGTCGGCACCAACTGCATGTACTTCGAGACCGGGCAGGGTGCCGCGCTGTCGGCCGACGCGCACCACGGCGTGGACCAGCAGACCCTGGAGGCCCGGGCCTACGGCGTGGCGCGGGCCTTCGACCCGCTGCTGGTCAACACGGTCGTCGGGTTCATCGGGCCGGAGTACCTCTACGACGGCAAGCAGATCACCCGCGCCGGGCTGGAGGACCACTTCTGCGGCACGCTCCTCGGCGTCCCGATGGGCGTCGACGTCTGCTACACCAACCACGCCGAGGCCGACGCGGACGACACCGACACCCTGCTCACCCTGCTCGGCGTGGCGGGCTGCTCCTTCGTGATCTGCGTGCCCGGCGGCGACGACGTGATGCTCCACTACCAGTCGCTCTCCTTCCACGACGCGCTCTACGCTCGCCAGGTGCTGGGGCTCGCCCCGGCCCCGGAGTTCGCGGCCTGGCTGGAACGGATGGAGCTCATGACCGGTGACGGGCGGATCAGGGAGCTGGGCGCGGACTCGACCGCGCTGCGCGCGCTCACGGCGGGTGTCCGGTGAGCGAGCGGACGGCCGCCTGGCGCCGGCGGGCCGAGGAGGCGACGGGCTCGCGTCCGGTCGCCCCGCGGACGGGTCCCGGCGGCGGGGTCCTCGACGACATCGACGCGCTCCTGGCCGCGGACGACCCCGGCCCGGCCGACCGGTCGGCTGTGGACCCCTCGGAGGGCGGGGACGGCCGGGAACCCCTGCTGTGACGAGCCCCGCGACGAACGGCGACCCCTTCGCCCGGCTGCGCGCGGCCACCCGGGCCCGCGTCGCGCTGGGGCGCGCCGGCGACGCCCTCCCGACGGCGGAGCTGCTGGAGCTGCGGGCCGCGCACGCCGCCGCGCGGGACGCCGTCCACGCGCCGCTGGCGGTCGACGCGGTCGTCGAGGAGATCCGCGGGCTGGGCCTCGAGGTCCGCACCGTGACCAGCGCGGCGCACGACCGCGCCGAGTACCTGCAGCGCCCGGACCTGGGACGACGGCTCGCGGACGCCGACGGGCTGGAGCCGGGGGGGTACGACGTCGCCTTCGTGGTCGCGGACGGGCTCTCCCCGCTCGCCGTGCACCGGCACGCCGCCGCGCTGCTGCGGGAGGTCCTGGACCGGCTGGAGGGCTGGCGGATCGCACCGGTCGTCGTCGCCACCCAGGCCCGGGTCGCCCTGGGCGACGAGATCGGCGCGGCCCTGGGCGCGCGGACGGTCGTCGTCCTGGTGGGGGAGCGGCCGGGCATGAGCTCGACGGACTCGCTGGGCGCGTACCTGACCTACGACCCGAGGCGGGGGCGGCGGGACTCCGAGCGCAACTGCCTGTCCAACATCCGCCCGCCGCACGGCACCGGCTACGAGGCCGCGGCGACCACGCTCGCCCTGCTGCTCACCGAGTCACGGCGGCTGCGGCTCTCCGGGGTGCGGCTGAAGGCCGACCCGGCGCTGGAGAGCTAGACGGAGCCGCGCGAAACGAGCTGGCACACGGCGATGAGGCGCAGCGTCGCCCAGTCCGTCGGGCGCCAGATCCCGTTCTGCGGCAACGCGATCGTCGCCCCGCTGCGGCGCTGCTCGTCGAGCAGCGAGCGGGCGTAGGCGGCCAGCCGCACCGCACCGCCCGTGGTGGCGCGGGCCGGCGCGAGGGTCGCGACGGCGCCCCCACCCGAGCGGCGCATCCCGTCCCGCACGATGTCCCGCACGGCCGCCGCGTGCTGGTCGACGACCGCGGCGAGCCCCGGCTCGGCGGCGACCGCCCGGAGCCCGGGACGGCCGACCGTCTCCATGAGGCGGCGGAGGAAGCGGTGGGCTTTCCACTCGACGACGGCGGCGCGCAGATCCCGCAGCAGGCTCACGCGCAAATCGTAGCCAGCGGTTTCACCGGATCGGGTGATCCGTGAGCTGATCGGTCGGCGTGGCGCGCCCGTCGGACCCCCGCTCCGGCTGCCTGCCGGACGGCCCGTTCGTCCCACCGTCCGGCTCGATCCCGATGACCCGCAGCAGGGCGAGCGCCTCGGCCTCCGGCGTGCCCGGGGCGGCCGAGTAGACGAGCAGCATCTGGTCGTCGAAGGAGTCGTGCAGGGTGTCGCAGTCCAGCATCAGGTCACCGACCTGCGGGTGCCGGATGCGCTTGCGGTCGCCGTGCCGCACCCGCACCGTCCGCTCGGCCCACATCCGGGCGAATCGCTCGCTGCCCTTCTCCAGGGTCGCGATCAGCCGGTGGAGGCCCGGGTCGTCCGGGTACCGCGCGGAGGAGCTGCGCAGGTCCGAGACGAGCGCGCGGTCGAGGCGGTCGCGCTCGGCGGCGTCGTCCGTGACGACCCGGCTGCCGGACCCGAGGAACGCCAGCCGGGCCATGTTGCGCTCCCCGGGCGGTACCGCCGACAGGTCGCCGAGCAGGGCGGCGGCCATCGCGTTCCAGGCCAGCACGTCCGTCCGGGCGTTGAACAGCAGCACCGGCAGATCGGTCAGGCGGTCCATCAGGCGCAGCAGGCTCGGTCGCGGCTCGGCCGAGATCGTGCCCGGCGCCGGCGACCGCACCCCGCCGAGCGTGAACAGGTGGTCCCGTTCGTCCGTGGACAGCCGCAGCGCCCGGCCCAGCGCGCCCAGCACGGCGTCGGACGGGTGCGGGCCACGGCCCTGCTCGAGCCGCGTCAGGTAGTCGACCGAGATCCCGGCGACCTGCGCGACCTCCTCGCGGCGCAGGCCGGGGGTGCGGCGGCGGGTGCCGGCGGGCAGGCCGAGGTCGGCGGGGCGCAGCCGTTCCCGCCACGCCCGCAGGGTCCTGCCCAGTTCCGTCCGGTCCACGTCCACCAGCATGCCGGGCGGCGACGGGCCCAGCCTGGTACCGCGGGTCCCACGATCCGCCGGACCTGGTCGCGCCCGGACCGCGGGGGGACGGTGGGGTCATGAGCGAGAACACGATCGCCCTGGTCACCGGGGCCAACAAGGGGCTGGGGCGCGAGACGGTGCGCCGCCTCGCCGAGCTGGGCTGGACGGTGCTGCTGGGCTCGCGGGACGCCGGGCGCGGCGCCGCGACGGCCGCGGAGATCGCCGGGCGCGTGGAGGTGCTGCAGATCGACGTGACCTCGGACGAGTCCGTGGCGGCCGCCGCGAAGGAGGTCGAGGAGCGCTTCGGCCGGCTCGACGTGCTGGTCAACAACGCCGGCATCGTCGGCCCCCGCGTGGAGGTGCGGGACACGGGCGCCGACGCGATGCGGGAGGTCTTCGAGACCAACGTCTTCGGGCCGGTCCGGGTGACCCACGCCTTCCTCCCGCTGCTCGAGCGCTCGGACGCGCCGCGGATCGTCATGGTCTCCAGCGGGCTCGGGTCGCTGGCGATCACCGCGGATCCGGCGCGGATCGAGTCGCAGATCCTCGCCCTGACCTACCCGTCGTCGAAGTCGGCGCTGAACATGATCACGACGCAGTACGCCAGGGCCCTGCCGCGGTTCCGGGTCAACGCCGCCGACCCCGGCTACACCGCCACGGACCTCAACGGGCACAGCGGGTACCAGACCGTGACCGAGGGGACGGACGCGATCGTGGAGCTCGCCCAGGTCGGGCCGGACGGGCCGACGGGCACCTACCGCGACCGCGCCGGCGAAATCCCGTGGTGAGACGGCCGCGGCGGCGCTAGCCTCCCCGGCGTGATCCAGCAGCTGTACGGCTGACGAGACCCGTGACGACCCCGCCTCCCGCGCGGGGTCGTCCGCGTGTCCGTCGAACCCGTCCACGCTCCTGGAGTCATCGTGTCCCACATCCTCATGGCCGGCGTCGGCGCGCACGGCCACACCAACCCGCACCTGGGCGTCGTCGCCGAGCTGGTCGACCGCGGCCACCGCGTGTCCTGGGTGATCCCCGGGTCGTTCGCCGCGACCGTCGCCGCGGCGGGCGCGACCCCGCTCGTGGTCGACTCGGTGGTGCCGGACGAGTCCGCGGGCGAGTCCTGGCCGGAGGACCCTGTCGCCGGAATGTCGATCTTCCTCGACGAGGCGGAGCACGTGTACCCGCAGGTCGAGAACGCCATGGCCGGCGATCCGCCCGACCTCGTGCTCTACGACATCGGCGGCTGGCCGGGCCGTGCTCTCGCCGCGCGGTGGTGCCTGCCGCTGGTCCAGCTCTCGCCGTCCATGGTGGCGTGGGAGGGCTTCGAGGAGGACATGGCCGAGGTGCTCGCCTTCCGCGACACCCCCGAGCACGCCGCGTACCAGCGGCGGTTCCAGGCGTGGCTCGACGGGCTCGGCATCGCCCTCACCCCGGACGAGTTCGCCGGGCGGCCGCCGCGCTGCGTCGTCGAGATCCCGCGGGCCATGCAGCCGAACGCCGACCGGGTCGACGAGCGGGTGTACACCTTCGTCGGGCCGGCGCTGGACCGGCGGCACGAGGAGTGGCCGGAGTCCGGGGACGAGCCGATGGTGCTGGTCTCGCTGGGCTCGAACTACACGCGTCAGCCGGACTTCTACCGGGCCTGCGCGGAGGCGTTCGCGCCGCTCGGATGGCGGGTGGTGATCGCCGTGGGCGCGCACGTGTCGACCGAGGAGATCGGCCCGGTGCCGGCGACGGTCGGGGTCCACCGGTGGGTGCCGCAGTTCGGCGCGCTGGGCCGGGCGAGCGCGTTCGTGACGCACGCCGGGTCCGGGGGCTGCTCGGAGGGGCTCTACCAGGGCGTTCCGATGATCGCGGTGCCGCAGGCCGTCGACCAGTTCGGCAACGCGGCGCTGCTCGAGGCCCTCGGGGTCGGCCGGCACGTCCCGCGGGAGGAGGCGACGCCGGAGCGGCTGCGGCGGGCGTTGCTCGAGCTCACGGAGTCGCCGGAGGTGGCGGCCCGCTGCGCGGCCCTGCGGGACGAGGTCCGGGCGGAGGGCGGCGCGCGGGCCGCGGCCGACGTGGTGGAGTCGCTGCTGCCGGGGTAGGTCAGGCGCTGCCGGGCTCGCGGGAGACCATCCAGCGGTGCCCCGCCGGGTCGACGACGACGCCGCTGCGGCCGTAGGGCGAGTCGGTCACCGGGCGTTCGAGCTGGGCCCCGCGCGCGACCGCCCGCGCGACGACGGTGTCGGGATCGGCGACCTCGAGGCGCAGCGACACCGACACCGCGTCCGGCGCGGGCGCCCGCACGCCCAGCTCGGGGAACTCCTCGGCGAGCATCACGACCGAGTCGCCGACGGCGAACTCCGCGTGCCCGATCCGCCCGTCCGGCATCACGATCGGTTCGCCGCGCCGGACCGCGCCGAACACGTCGACGTAGAAGTCGAGCGCGGCCTCGGCGTCGGGCACGGCGAGGTACGGGGTCAGGGTGTGCAGCGGCAGTGCCGCCGCGGCGGTGGTCGCGGACTCGTCGGTGACGGTCATGAGGCGCTCCTGGCTCTCGGGGCCGAGCACCAGCCGTTCGAGGCGCTCGCGCAGCCGCGCGGCGAACCCCGGATCGGGGTGCACGGGCCGGATCGGCTCGCGGAGGACGTCCAGCGGATCGCTCATGCCGGGCCTCCTCCGGTCCAGTCGGTGTGAGCGGCGTAGCTGCGCCGGAACGCCGCGCGGGCCCGCACCAGCAGGGCCTCGGTGGCGTGCACGGTCCGGCCCAGCACCTCGGCGACCTCGGGGACCGGGAGCCCGTCGAGGTAGCGCAGGGTCAGCGCGGCCCGGTGCTGCGGGGCCTGCGCGTCGAGGACCTCGCGGGCGAGCAGTGCGTCGAGCTCGGCCTCCCAGGGGTCCTCGACCTCGGGCGCGTCGAGCACCCGGAGCGCCCGGTCCCGGATCTCCAGCGACCGCCAGTGGTCGGCGAGCTTGTGCCGGGCGATCCCGACCAGCCACGCCGTGCTGACCCGCGGGCTGCCGGAGCGGCAGGCCGCGACGGCGGCGAGGAACGCCTCCGCGGTGAGGTCCTCGGCGAGCGTGCGCCGGCCGCAGCGGGCGAGCAGGTAGCCGTAGACCTCGGGCAGCGCGGAGTCGTACAGGGCCAGCAGGTCGAGCCCCGGATCGGGCTCGACCCCGCTCGTGGGTCCCTGCGGTCCGCTCACGTCCCTCCATCGGGCGGGGCGGCGCGACTCCGACGGTCGTTCACCCGATCGTCGTACTCACGCGCTCACGAGGAAGGCCAGCAGCACCTCGGTCCAGCGGTGCGCGGCGTCGACGTGCGGGCCGTGCCCGCTGCCCTCGAACATCTCCACTGTCACCCGGCCGCCCGCGGCGGCGTACGCGTCGAGCACCTCGCGGATCTGGGCGACCATCGGCTGTGCCGGGAAGGCCTCCTCGCCGGGCCAGCCCGGCACCGCACCGCTCGCGCCGAGCACGCCGAAGTCCAGCGGCGACGCGTCGGCGACGACGAGGTCCGCGCTCCCGTGCGTCCACAGCACCGGCGGCTTGGGGTCGAGGTCCACGACGTCCGCCCAGCGGCAGTACTTCGGCGAGAGCGCGTTCAGGATGCCGCGCGTGCCCGGGGCGACCCCCGGCCAGTGCGGGGAGGGCGCGTGGTCGCCGGGGTAGCCGTCGTCGCCGACGAGGGTCTTGAGCACCTCCGCGACCAGCACGTCCTCGCGCTCCGGGGGCAGCCGGTAGGTCGGCGACCAGTACAGCGCCCGCATGACGTTGCGGATGGAGAAGGGGCTCTCGTCCGAGGCGTCCTTCGCCGCGAGCCGGGCGACGACCTCGGGGTTCGCCGAGCCGCCGCCGGAGCCGGCGACGTCCGGGGTGACCGGCGTGCCGTCGGCGCGGACACCGCCGTAGCCGTACGGGGACACCGGGTCCAGGAAGGTCAGCGAGGCGACGGGGTGGTCCTTCGCGTAGGCGGCGACGGCGGCACCCCCCGTGGACCAACCGACGAGGTGCGGCGCCCGCTCGATCCCGAGCGCGTGCAGCAGGGCGGCGGTGTCGTCCGCCCAGTCGCCGAGGCCGCGGGTGGCGTCGAGGGCCTTCGGCTCGGTGTCGCCGAAGCCGCGCATGTCCGGCGCGAGCACCCGGTACCGCTCGCCCAGCGTGGGCATCAGGTGCTCGTAGAAGCGGCCGGTGGAGAGGTTGCCGTGCAGCAGGACCAGCGGCTCGCCGTCCTCGGGGCCCGCCGCCAGCAGGTGCATGCGGAGGCGGTCGGTGTCGACGGTGGCGGACCGCACTCCGGGCAGCAGCGTCATGGCGTGATCGTCACGGGGCCGCGGCGCGCGGTCAATCCGCCGTCCGGCAGGGTGCGGGGTCGTGCGCGTCGTCCTGGCCACCCCGCTCGACGAGGAGCTCTGCCGGCTCGTCGAGGAGCGGGAACCCCGCCTGACCCTGGTCCGCGACCACGGGCTGCTGCCGCCGATGCGCTGGCCCTCGGACCACACCGGCGATCCCGCGTGGCGTCGCACCCCTGGTCAGCAGCGGCGGTTCGAGGAGCTGCTCGACTCCGACGAGGCGCTCTACGGCATCCCCGGCGAGCACGACGCCGCCGCGCTGGCCCGGACCGTCGCCGCCAACCCGCGGCTGCGCTGGGTGCAGACCATGGCGGCCGGGGGAGGAGCGACGGTCCGCGCGGCCGGCCTCACCGCGGCGCAGCTGGATCGGGTCGTCTTCACGACGACGGCGGGGGTCCACGGCGGTCCGCTCGCCGAGTTCGCGGTGTTCGGTGCTCGCCGGGGCGAAGACGCTGCCGCTGCTGCAGGCCCGGCAGCGCGCGCACGAGTGGGGGCCGCGGTGGTTCATGGGGCACCTCGCCGACCGGACCGCCGGATCGCGGCGCTGTTCGCGGACAACGCCTCCCGCCTGCTCGACGGCCGGCCGCTGCGCAACGTCGTCGACACCGTCGAGTTCTACCGACCGCGCCGACCCCGCTACGCGGTGACGGGGTGGCCGGCGGTGTGCCGCTGCCGCAGCCGGTACCGCTGCACCTTCCCGGTCGCGGTCTTCGGCAGCTCCTCGACCACGATCACCGCGCGCGGCCGCTTGAACGAGGCCAGGCCGGCCTTGCAGAAGGCCACCACCTCGTCCGGGTCGACCGTCGCGCCCGGCCGCGGGACGACGTAGGCCACGGGCTTGTCCAGGCCGTCGGCGTCCGGGATCCCCACGACGACGGCCTCGGCCAGCGCCGGGTGCTCCAGCAGCCGGGACTCCACCTCGGCCGGCGCGACCCAGATGCCGCCGACCTTGAGCACGTCGTCCGTGCGGCCGAGGCAGGTGAGGCTGCCGTCGTCGTTGCGCACGTACTGGTCCCCGGTCCGCATCCACTCGCCCCGGAAGACCTGCCGGTTCACCGCGGTGCGGCACCAGTACCCGGTGCAGATGGAGTCCCCGGAGATCCACAGCATCCCGGACTCGCCGGTCCCGCTGATCACCGAGCCGTCCGTGCGGCGCAGCTCGATCTCGTAGCCGGGCACCGGGAAGCCCGAGCTGCCCGGGACGACGGCGCCGGGCCGGTTGGAGATGAAGATGTGCAGCGCCTCGGTGGAGCCGATGCCGTCGAGGATCTCCACGCCGAAGCGGTCCCGGACGCCGGTGAACATGCGGGCGGGGAGCGTCTCGCCGGCCGACACGCCCTGCCGGACGCCGGCGAGGGCGTCGTCGGCCACGTCCTCGCTCGCGAGCAGCGGGCCCCAGAAGCTGGGCACCCCGAACAGCAGTGTGGCGCCGTACTTCTGCACGTCCTCCGCGATGAGGCCGGGCGTCGGTCGTGCGGGCTCGAGGACGGCGGAGGCACCGACGGACAGCGGGAAGAACATCGAGTTCCCGATGCCGTAGGCGAAGAAGAGCTTGGCGACGGACAGGCAGACGTCGTCCGGCCGGATGCCGAGGACCTGGTGCCCGTAGGTCTCGGCGACGTACCGGATGTCGGCGTGCCGGTGCATGGCGCCCTTGGGCTTGCCGGTGGTGCCGGAGGTGTAGAGCCACAGCGCCGGCGACTCGTCCCAGGTTGCGGCGACGGACTCGAGCGGCGCACCGGCCGCGAGCATCTGCCCCCAGGTCAGGGCGGTGACGCCGGGCGCGGGCGCGACGGGGTCGGCGCCGGCGAGCACGAGGTGGCGCAGGTCGGGTGCGCTCGCCGCGGCGCTGTGCACGGCCTCGGTGAACTGGTGGCTGCCGATCAGGACCCGGGCCCGGGAGTCGACGACGAGGGTGCCCAGCTCGGCCCCGGTGAGCATCGTCGAGCACGGCACGGCGACCGCGCCCAGGTACATCGTGGCGAGGATGCCGGTGAACAACTCGACGTCGTCCGCCATGCAGAGCACGACCCGCTCCTCGGGCCGCACGCCGATCCCGGCCAGCCCGCCCGCGACCCGGCGGACCTCGGCGGCCAGTTCCGCGTAGGTGAGGGTGCCGCGCGGGTGGTGGACCGCGGTGCGGGCGCCGTCGCCCGCCGACACCCGGCTTTCGGTCAGGTACTCCGCAGCGTTGAAGAGTTCGCTCATGAACCGGGCTCCTGTGCCTGTTCGGGTGGTCGAACTCTACAGCGAGATCACACGCCGTCAACGACGCGTAGAAGATCACCTCTCCCGTGCGCCGCGGTGATTTGCTACCAATGAATCGGGGTAGGCGCCGGTGCCGCCCCTTCGTAGGAGGTATTCGTGACGACCGCCCCGCCGACGCCCGTCGTCGGACTCCGTCGTGAGCGGGAGGTGCTGACCGTCGCCCTGGCGACCGGCCGGCACGTCGTGCTCGAAGGGCCGCCCGGCACGGGCAAGTCCACCCTGTTGCGGTCGATCGCGCGCGAGGCCGGGCAGCACGTGGTGTTCGTGGAGGGCAACGCCGAGCTCACGCCGGCCCGCCTCATCGGCGCGTTCGACCCGGCCCAGGTGCTCAACGAGGGCTACCTGCCTGCGAGCTTCGTCGACGGCCCGCTGCTCACCGCGATGCGCGAGGGCGGGCTGCTCTACCTCGAGGAGCTCAACCGGGTCCCCGAGGAGACGCTGAACGTCCTGATCACCGTCCTCACCGAGGGCGAGATCGCGGTGCCGCGGCTCGGCACGGTGACCGCCGGGCCGGGCTTCCGGCTGATCGCGGCGATGAACCCGTTCGACGCCATCGGCACGGCCCGGGTCAGCCAGGCCATCGCCGACCGCATGTGCCGGGTGGTGCTCGGCTACCAGTCCGAGGAGGCCGAGCGGGCGATCACGAGCTCGGTCAGCGGCGTGGAGGGCTGGGTCAACGAGCTCTCCGTCGGGCTCACCCGCGCCACCCGGGACCACCGGGACCTGCGCATGGGATCCTCCGTGCGCGGCGCGATCGACCTCGCGCACGTGCTCACCGGCCTGTCGCAGCTGCGCGGCGAGGACAAGCCCGCCCGCGAGACCGCGCGGGACGCGGCGCACGCCGCCCTGTCCGGCCGCATCAAGGTCGTCGACGGGCTGGACCGGACCCCGGAGTCCGTGATCGACGAGCTGCTGGAGCGGCTCTGGCCGGAGGACGCGCCGGAGCCGACCGACCGGGAGGAGTCCGACCCGGGAAAAGCTGACGGCCCCCCTCCTCCGGGATCGGGGGGCCAGTCCGGGCGGGACAAGCCGTCGCCCAGCCGCGGGCAGCGGACCATGGGCCGCGGCGAGCTGGGCTCGCGACACGAGCAGTTCGAGGAGATCTCCCCTGAGGTCGGGCAGCTCGACGAGCAGGCGTTCGACGCCGCCCTCGCCGAGAACCCCGAGCAGGCGGCGGCGCTGCTCGCCGACCTCGCGGTGGCCACGGACGCGACGCTGCGGGCCCAGGCGCGCAAGCTCGCCGGGCGCGTGTTCATCCAGCTCGGCAAGGTCGGGCCGGCCAAGGCGCGCGGCACCCGGAAGATCGCCCCGGCCAAGGGTGGCGAGGGCGACCTCGACCTGGACCGCACGCTCGACAACTGGCAGCCGACGGCGACCCGGCGGCCGCGGCCGGACGAGATCGTCACCCGTGGCTGGACGGCGCACCGCCGGGCCGTGTCGCTGGTCGTCGACATCTCGGGGTCGATGCAGGGGCTGGCGGTGGCGCTGGCGGCGGTGTCCGCGGCCGGCGTCGTGCTGGCGTCGGAGTCCGGCTCGGGGAAGCTCGAGCCGGGCGTGCTGGCCTTCGGCTCGCAGGTGCGCACCCTGCAGCGGCAGGGCGTGCGCCGGCCGCCGGACGAGCTGATCGGCGAGCTGGTCGCGCTGCGCGGGCACGGCACCACGGACGTGGCGGCCGCGCTGCGCGAGGCGTCCGTGCAGCTGGCGGGTGCGGTGGCCGACGAGCGGATGGTCGTGCTGCTGTCGGACTGCCTGCACACCGCGGGCGACGACCCGCTCACCGCCCTCGGCGGCATCGACCGGCTGCACGTGCTCTGCCCGCTGCCGGACGACGACGCCGAGAAGGCCGCCCGCGCCCTCGCCGCGAAGGGCGGCGGCAGCTACCAGGCGGTCCGGCGGCTGGCGGACATCGCCCCGGCCCTGACCGCCGTCCTCTGCTGACCGTGGGTGCCTACTGCCCCTGGCAGGGCGGTAGGCCTCACGACCCTCGGTGACCTGCGCGGGTAGGGTCGCCCGTCGTGGGGACCATCGTCAGTTTTCACGCCCATCCCGACGACGAGTCGATCACCACCGCCGGGACGCTCGCCAAGGCCGCCAAGGCCGGACACCGCGTGGTGCTGGTCTTCGCGACCCGCGGCGAGCTGGGCGAACCCGTGCCCGGCGTGCTCGCCGACGGCGAGCAGCTGTCGGTGCGCCGCTCGGCGGAGTGCTTCGAGTCGGCCAAGGTCCTCGGCGCCGCGCGGGTGGAGTTCCTCGGCTTCGTCGACTCCGGGATGATGGGTGAGGCGACCAACGACGCGCCGTACTGCTTCTGGCAGACGGGTGTCGAGCACGCCGCGCGACGGCTGGCGGTGATCCTCGACGAGGAGGAGCCGGACGTCCTCACCACCTACGACGACAACGGCAGCTACGGCCACCCCGACCACATCCAGGTCCACCGGGTGGGGAAGCGCGCGGCCGAGCTGGCGGGGGTCCCCGTCGTCGCGCAGAACACGATCAACCGGGACTGGATGCTGCGCGGCATGCGCGGGCTGAAGGCCGCCGGCGAGATCCCCGAGAGCTGGGACGCCCCGGACGACACGATCCCGCCGCCGACCTTCGGCAAGCCCGAGGCGGAGATCACGCACCGGGTCGAGGCGGTGGACTTCGCCGAGCAGAAGCGGGCCTCGATGCGGGTGCACGCCAGCCAGATGGGCCCCGACCACTTCATGCTCGCGGTGCCGGACCCGATCTTCGCCATGGGCTTCGGCACGGAGTTCTACATCGTCACCGACCCGCCCAGCCCCGCCGCGGCGCCGGAGATCTTCACCGACCTGTTCCTGCCCATGCACCCCTGACCACACCGGGCGGTCCTCCCACACCCGTCGGGATCGCGTCACCCACCATCGAGGTCCGTCGCACATCCCGTCGACGGCGGGTGGGACGCCTCTCCGGGTGTGCCGCCGGACCTGGCCCGGTGCCACGGGCCACGCCGGTGCGGCCGGCCCACGGCGGTCGGAGCGGGGTCCGGTCGGAGCTCCCACACCCGCTGGGGCGCGAGACAGGCCGTCGACGGGGTGTGGGACCGACTTCCGGGGTGTGGGACGGCGCTCCGGCTGGTGTGGCGCGTCCCGTGGGGTGTGGCGCGGCCGTCGGGGGCCTACGCCCGCACGAGGCCCCGGCACACCAGCTCGACGGTCAGGGCCACCGCCACCGTCTCCACCGCCAGCAGCATCACGAGCACGAGGAGCTGCACCGCGCCGGCCTCGACCGGGGAGGCGCCGCCGAGCAGCATGCCGACGTAGGCGCCCGGCAGCGTGACGAGCCCGACGGTCCGGGTCTGGTCGAGCGCGGGGACGAGCGCCTGCGCCGCGCTCGGCCGGGCGATCTCGACGTGGGCGTCCCGGGGGAGCAGGCCCAGGGACAGGGCCGCCTCCACCTCGCCCCGGCGTGCGGTCAGCTCGTCCCGCATCCGCCTGCCCGCCAGGGAGGTCGCCGTCATCGCGCCGCCGACGAGGATCCCGGCCGTCGGGATCACGGCGATCCCGGTGGGCGGCACCACACCGCCCGCCACCAGCAGCGCGACGACGGGCAGCGGCCCGGCCGCGATCGGCAGCGCCACCCACCAGCCGCTCGGGTGCCGGGTCAGCCGGCGCGCGGAGGTGAAGGCCGCCACGGCGATCATGAGCAGCACGAACAGCGCGCTCGTGCCCAGCGACCGCACCACGACCCCGATCAGCAGCGACACCGCGCCGAGCTGCACCACCGCGCGCGCCGACGCCAGCACGGCGGCCCGGGCCGTCCCCAGGCGGGCGAGCAGGGCGATCGCGGCGGCGACCAGCACCGCGAGGGCGGCGGCCACGGCGAGACCGGGCCCGGCGTTCAACGTCACGACGAGGATTGTCGGTGGGCGCGGGCACACTGCCGCCATGACCGCGCCGGTGATCCACTCGTTCCGTGCCGAGCTGTGGCTGTGGGACGCCCGCCGGCAGGACAGCTGGATCTTCGTCAGCCTGCCGCCGGAGGTCGCGGAGGAGATCCGCGAGCAGGCGCCGCCCGCGGCCGGGTTCGGCTCGGTACGCGTCGTCGCGCGGATCGGGGCGACCACCTGGCGGACGTCGATCTTCCCCGACGCCGCGCGCGACACCTTCGTGCTCCCGGTGAAGAAGGCGGTGCGCCGGGCCGAGGGGCTCGCCGAGGGCGACGTCGCGCCGGTGCAGCTGGAGGTCGGCGACGTGTGACCTCGTCGACCGGGCGGCCCGGGGCTCCCGCCTGGCCCCCCGCGGTTGGGCGTTCTACCCTCCGTAGAGCACAATGCCCGTGCGAACCGTGCCCGCTCCCCTCGGCGCAGCCCGAGGGCGTGCGGTCCGGTTGGCGGGAGATAGAGTCCGGACCTGGCCCACCACCTTGAGCCAGCGAGGTTCAGCGAGGTCCAGTGCAGGAGGCACAGTGACAGCCGTCGCGCCCAAGCCGATCACGACGCGCCCGTACCCGGCGCGTCGGACGGGTAAGGGTTCCACGTTCCTGAAGATGCTCCGGACGACGGACCCCAAGGACATCTCGATCCTGTACATGGTCACCTCGTTCGGCTTCTTCATGGCCGGCGGGGCGATGGCGCTGCTGATCCGCGGCGAGCTCGCGCGTCCCGGGCAGCAGTTCCTGTCGAGCGAGCAGTACAACCAGCTGTTCACCATGCACGGCACGATCATGCTGCTGCTCTACGCCACGCCGATCCTCTTCGCGTTCGCGAACTACATCGTGCCGCTGCAGATCGGCGCGCCGGACGTCGCCTTCCCGCGGCTGAACGCCTTCTCCTACTGGCTGTTCCTCTTCGGTGGCCTCATGGTGCTGTCCGGGTTCCTCACCCCGGGCGGCGCGGCGGACTTCGGCTGGTTCGCCTACACCCCCCTGTCCGACGCGATCCGCTCCCCGGGTGCCGGCGCCGACCTCTGGATCATGGGTCTCGCGGTCGGCGGTCTGGGCACGATCCTCGGTGGCGTCAACTTCGTGACCACGATCGTCTGCATGCGGGCCCCGGGCATGACGATGTTCCGGATGCCGATCTTCACCTGGAACATCTTCATCACGTCGCTGCTGATCCTGATCGCGTTCCCGGTGCTCACCGCGGCCCTGTTCGGCCTCGCGGCGGACCGCCACCTCGGTGCCCACGTGTTCGACCCGGCCAACGGCGGCGTGATCCTCTGGCAGCACCTGTTCTGGTTCTTCGGCCACCCCGAGGTCTACATCGTCGCGCTGCCCTTCTTCGGCATCGTGTCCGAGATCTTCCCGGTGTTCAGCCGCAAGCCGATCTTCGGCTACAAGACGCTGGTCTTCGCGACCATCGCCATCGCGGCGCTGTCCGTCGCGGTGTGGGCGCACCACATGTACGCGACCGGCGCGGTGCTGCTCGCCTTCTTCTCGTTCACCACGTTCCTCATCGCGATCCCGACGGGCATCAAGTTCGTCAACTGGATCGGCACGATGTGGAAGGGCAAGCTCACGTTCGAGACGCCGATGCTCTTCTCCGTCGGCTTCCTCGCGACGTTCCTCTTCGGCGGGCTCACCGGCGTCCTGCTGGCCTCGCCGCCGATCGACTTCCACGTGTCCGACACGTACTTCGTGGTGGCGCACTTCCACTACGTGCTCTTCGGGACGATCGTGTTCGCGACCTACGCGGGCATCTACTTCTGGTTCCCGAAGATGACCGGCCGGATGCTCGACGAGACGCTGGGCAAGTTCCACTTCTGGACCACGTTCATCGGCTTCCACATGACCTTCCTGGTCCAGCACTGGCTGGGCAACGAGGGCATGCCGCGCCGGTACGTCGACTACCTGGGCACGGACGGCTTCACCGCGCTGAACACGATCTCCTCGATCGGCGCGTTCGTCCTGGGTGCCTCGACCCTGCCGTTCATCTACAACGTGTTCCGCAGCTACCGCTACGGCCGCGTCGTGACCGTCGACGACCCCTGGGGCTTCGGCAACTCGCTCGAGTGGGCCACGTCCTGCCCGCCGCCGCGGCACAACTTCACCGAGCTGCCGCGGATCCGCTCCGAGCGCCCGGCGTTCGAGCTGCACTACCCGCACCTGGTGGAGCGGGTCCGGGCCGAGGCGCACGTCGGCGGGCACCCGGCCCCGTCGGAGATCGCCGCGCAGGGCGTCTCGCGGGAGACCCAGCCCGACGACGACCCGCGCTCCCGGTAAGTGCCGCAGTCCGATCAGGCCCGGTCCACCGTCCTCGTGACGGTGACCGGGCCCGACCGTCCCGGTGTCAGCTCGGTGCTGTTCACCGTGCTGACCCGGCACGCCGTCGAGCTGTTGGACGTCGAGCAGGTCGTGATCCGCGGCCGGCTCACCCTCGGGGCCCTCGTCGCGGTCGCGCACGATCCGGAGGAGCTGCAGGAGGCCGTCGAGGCCGCGATGCACAGCATCGGGATGCAGGTCCACACCTCGATCGGCACGAACGGGCTGGAGCGTCGGCAGTCCACGCACGCCGTCGTCGTGCTGGGCCGGCCGGTCACCGCGCGGGCCTTCGGGATGGTGGCGCAGGCCCTCGCGGACGTCGGGGCGAACATCGACTCCATCCGGCGCGTCGCGGACTACCCCGTCACGGGCCTGGAGCTGGAGGTCTCGCCGAACCCGGACGACCCCGAGCAGCCGCACGGCACGTTGCGCGCCAAGCTCGTCGAGGTCGCCCGCGAGGCCGGGGTCGACGTCGCCGTGGAGCGCGTCGGGCTGTCCCGGCGCAGCAAGCGGCTGATCGTCTTCGACGTCGACTCCACGCTCGTGCAGGGCGAGGTCATCGAGATGCTGGCCGCGCGGGCCGGGGCCGAGGACGAGGTCCGCAGGGTCACCGAGGCCGCCATGCGCGGCGAGCTGGACTTCGCGCAGTCCCTGCAGGCGCGCGTCGCAACGCTCAAGGGGCTGCCGGCGTCGGTCATCGACGAGGTCGCCGCCGAGCTGGAGCTGATGCCCGGCGCCCGGACCACCATCCGCACGCTCAAGCGGCTCGGGTTCCGCACCGGCGTGGTGTCCGGCGGCTTCACGCAGGTGATCGAGGGGCTGGTCACCGAGCTCGGGCTCGACTTCTGCGCCGCCAACACCCTCGAGATCGAGGACGGCCGGCTCACCGGCCGGGTGGTCGGCGACATCGTCGACCGGCCGGGCAAGGCCGACGCGCTGCGCCGCTTCGCCGAGGAGTACGAGATCCCGATCGAGCAGACCGTGGCCGTGGGCGACGGGGCGAACGACATCGACATGCTCTCCGCGGCCGGGCTGGGCATCGCGTTCAACGCCAAGCCCGCTCTACGCGAGATCGCGGACACCGCGCTCTCGCACCCCTATCTGGACGTCGTGCTGTTCGTCCTGGGCATCACGCGGGACGAGGTGGAGCGCGCCGACGCGGCCGAGGGCGTCCTGCGGCGGGTGCCGATCGCGTGAGCGCCCAGCCGGAGGAGGCCGCCGTACGCGAGCCGGTGCTCGCCCCGCTCGGGGCGCGCTACTCCGGGGCGCCCGCGGTGATCCCGCCGGAGGCGGACGGCGTGGTCCGGGCCATGCCCGTGATCCTGCGGATCGAGCGCGAGCTGCCCCCGCGGAGCGCGCTTCTCGAGGCCGCGGCGCAGGCCGCGCTCGCCGTGTGCGTGGACCCGCGGGCGCAGGGGGAGTGGTACGAGTCGCTGGCCGCCTGGGTCGACGGCCGCATCCGCAAGATCGCCCGACGGGCCCGCGGAGCGCACTGGGCCGCGGTGCAGGAGCTGCCCGGCGTGACCGTGGAGGTCGACGGGGCCGAGGCGCGCGCCCTGCTGCCCGGCCCGGTCGACGCCGTCCCGAAGACCGTGTCCCGGCTGCAGATCGGGGGCACGGACCTGCCGCCGGACGAGCCGGGTCCGGTCCCCGACGCCGCCTCGTTGATCGTGGTCAACCCGGCCGTCGACATGACGGTCGGGAAGGCCGCCGCGCAGGTCGGGCACGCGTCGATGATCCTCGGCGCCGTGCGCGGGTGGACCGAGGCGCCGCGGTTCGCGGTGCGCCGCGACCAGGAGCTGTGGGAGGCCCTGCTGGCCCGGGAGGACGTCGTGTGCGTGCGCGACGCCGGCTTCACCGAGGTCGACCCCGGCACCATCACCTGCGCCGCGGTGCCCGCCCGCTGATCACGCGTCCCGCAGGCGGGCGAGGGCGGCGCGGACCTTCTCGGGGTCGGTGGTCTGCCAGAAGGGCGGCAGCGATGCGCGGAGGAAACCGCCGTAGCGGGCGGTGGCGATCCGCGGGTCCAGGATCGCGACCACGCCCCGGTCCGCCGTCCCGCGCAGCAGCCGCCCGGCACCCTGCGCCAGCAGCAGCGCGGCGTGGGTGGCGGAGACCGTGAGGAAGCCGTTGCCGCCCCGGGAGTCGGCCGCCTTCTGACGGGCGGCGACCAACGGGTCGTCCGGCCGCGGGAACGGGATCCGGTCGATGATCACGCAGGACAGCGAGGGCCCCGGGACGTCGACGCCCTGCCACAGCGACAGGGTGCCGAACAGGCAGGTCTCGGTGTCCTCGGCGAACCGCTTGACCAGCAGCATCGTGGAGTCGTCGCCCTGGCAGAGCAGCGGGACGGACAGCCGCCCGCGCAGCGCCTCGGTGGCCTGCTTTGCCGCACGCATCGAGGAGAAGAGCCCCAGGGTTCGCCCCCCGGCCGCCTCGACCAGCCCGGCGATCTCGTCGAGGTACTCCGGCGCCAGCCCGTCCCGCCCCGGGGGCGGCAGGTGCTTGGCGACGTAGAGGATCCCGCTGCGGGCGTGCGCGAACGGCGACCCGACGTCGAGCCCCTTCCAGCGCGGCGCGTCCGGGTCCCGGACCGGGTCGTCCGAGTCGCCGCCCGCCGACTCCACCCCGCCCTCCGGCCGGGTCGACACGATCTTCTCCGGCGGCAGGCCCCACTGCCGGGCCAGCGCGTCGAACGAGCCGCCGAGGGCCAGGGTCGCGCTGGTCAGCACGGTGGTGCGCTGCCCGAACAGCCGCTCGCGCAGCAGCCCGCCGACGGACAGCGGCGCGGCGCGCAGCACCTTGTGCCGGGCGCCGTCCGGGCCTTGCTCGGCCAGCCACACGACGTCGTACCGCTTGGCGGGGTCCGGCTCCTCGAAGGTCCGGAGCACCCGCACGACGGTCTCGGACACCTCGTCGAGCAGCGCGAGCGCGAGCTTGCGCCCGGTCGCGCCCTCGGGGTCCTCGCGGCGTTCCCCGCCCAGGGCCTGCCGGCACATGCCGGCCGCGTCCCGGATCACGGTGAGCGCACCCGTCGCGGCCTGCGGGATGACCTCCCAGCGCCCGTCGGGCAGGTCCTCGAGCACCATGCCCAGGCCCTCGCCCGCCTCGGCGAGCCGGTCCGCCACCGCCTGGTCGACGAGCTTGCCGCAGCGCCGGGCCGCCGCCGCGACCGTGCCGGCGGTGAGCTCGGCGGTGGCGGCGCCGGTGACCCGGTCGACCAGCTCGTGGGCCTCGTCGACCACCACGACGTCGTGCTCCGGCAGGACCTGGGCCTCGCCCATCGCGTCGATCGCGAGCAGCGCGTGGTTGGTGACGACGACGTCCGCCCGGCCGGCCTCCGCGCGCGCCCTCTCGGCGAAGCAGTCCTCGCCGACGGGACAGCGCGACACCCCGAGGCATTCGCGCGCGGTCACGGACACCTGCCGCCAGGCCGCGTCGGGCACGCCGGGGACCAGCTCGTCCCGGTCCCCGGTCTCGGTGTCCGACGCCCAGTCGTGCAGCCGCCTGACGTTGCGCCCCATGGCCGAGATCGCGAACGCGTCGAACAGCTGCTCCTCGGCCGGGTCGGCCATCTCCTCGTCGCCGTGGAGCTTGTTGAGGCACAGGTAGTTCCGCCGGCCCTTGAGGATCGCGAACGTGGGTTCGCGCCCGAGCGCCGGCGCGAGCGCCCTGGCCAGCCGCGGGAGGTCCCGGTCGACCAGCTGGCGCTGCAGCGCGATCGTGGCCGTGGAGATCACGACCGTGGTGTCGCGCGCCATCGCGTGCCGGATCGCGGGCACCAGGTAGGCCAGCGACTTGCCGGTGCCGGTGCCGGCCTGCACGGCGAGGTGCTCGCCGCTCGACAGGGCCTTGCGCACGGCCTGGGCCATCGCGTCCTGCCCCTCGCGGCGGGTGCCGCCGACGGCCGTGACGGCCACCTCGAGCAGCTCGGCCACGCCCGGCAGGTCCTGCGCACGGACGGGCGGGGAGGCGGGGGCGAGGGGCACCGCCCGACGATAGCCGCCGCCCCCGACAGGACCCGCGATCCGGCCCCGGTCCGGCGCGGGGAACCGCGGCGGGTCGGCCGTGTCACACGTGATCTCGGCCCGTTACGCCAGCTCACACGGGGGTAGGTGGGCAGGATGGAGCGGGTGACGTCCACGCAGATCCGACCCGAGGCCGACCGGTACCCCATGGTGCTGGAGGTGATGCCGCGCTACAGCGACCTGGACCCGAGCCGCCGCGTCGGCCGGGAGGCCCTGGTCCGTTGGTTCGAGGACGCCCGGGTGACCACCGAGCACCGCGCCTTCCCCGAGCGCACCTTCGGCAACCGCCCGAGCGGCACCGGGCAGCTGCTCGCCTCCGTCCACGTCGACGTGCTCGCCCCGCTGCGCATCGCGGACGACTACCGGGTGGGCATGGCCGTGAACCGGGTCGGCGGCTCCTCCTTCAGCTACAGCTACGGCGTCTTCACCGGCGACGACCTCGTCGCCACCGGCGAGTCCACCAGCGTGTGGGTCGAGGGCGGGCGGCCGGCGCCGCTGCCCGGCGAGATGCGCGGTGCCCTCGAGAGCCTCGTGCTGCCCGAGGCCGCCGCGACGGCACGCCGGGAGGTCGACGAGTCGCGGCTGGTGCGCGAGAACTACCCGTTCCGCTACGACGTCCGGACCCGCTTCGGCGACATCGACACCAACCGGCACGTCAACAACGTCGCCCTCGCCGGCTGGTACCTCGACGGCCTCGCCGAGCTGCACACGGACGTCCTCGGCTACCCCCTCGGCGGCCCGCTCGACGGGCTGTCCCCGAGCTCGCTGCACGTCGAGTACCGCAACCAGGTGCACTACCCGGGCATCTACCAGCTGCGGGTCGGCGTCCGGGAGCTCGACGACCACGAGGTCCGGTACGCCTGCGCCCTCTTCGACGGGCAGCGGTGCATCGGGCTGGCCGACGCCGCCGGGGCGGTCCGCGCCGTGGATGCGGAGGGCCGGGACGTCGACCTGCGGGCCGCGTTCGAGCCGTTCCGCATGCGGGGCTGAGGGCGCCGGGCCGAAGGCGGTGGGTCCGACGCCCGCCCGGCCGGGCTACGCCGCGGCCCGGTAGAAGGTCAGCCCGCCGAGGCGGGTGCGGCCGCGGCTCACGACGGAGGGCTCGGCGAACCCGGCCTCTGTGAGCAGCTCGAGCACCGACGGACCGCCGTGCCCGTGGCCCTGTCCGTGACCGTGCCCGTGCCCCTGCCCGTGGCCGTGTCCGCCGCCGCGCAGCCGGAGCAGGAGCCCGTGCAGCCCGGTCACCACCGCGAGGGCGCCGCCCGACTCCCGCGGGTCGTGGTCGAGGTCCATCAGGTGCAGGCTCCCGCCCGGCGCGAGCACCCGGCGGACCTCGCGCAGCGAGGCCACCTTCTCGTCCTCGGGCAGGTGGTGGAGCATCAGCGAGGACAGGACCCGGTCGACGCTCCCGTCGGCGTACGGGAGGGACTGCGCGTAGGCCCGGTCGAGCTGCAGCACCAGGCCCGCACGCTCGGCCTTCCGCCGGGCGAGGGCCAGCGCCTCCGGGTCGGGGTCGGTCCCGATCACCGTCGCGGTCGGCACCGCGCGCTTCGCGAGCAGCAGCACGTTCCCGGTCCCGCAGCCGATCTCCAGCACCGTCGCGCCGGGCTCGATCGCGGCCTGCGCGACGAGCTGCCAGTAGGAGTCGCCGACCCCGGCGATCTTGCCGAAACGGTCGTAGAAGGGCAGGAACCGGGGGTTGATCATGGCGGGCAGGTAGTCCCGCGTCTCGGTCGTCGGCACGGTGCGCTCCGGAAGTCGTACGAAGTTCGGTGGTTCCCTGCTAGGTTCCCGAGGTCATGAGCTGCGGACAAGGGACGAACTGTGGCTGCAGGGGGACGTTCTTCGGGTGAGGTCGTGCGCCGGACCGCGCAGGACGTCCCGCTGCTCGACTACGTCCGTCGGCCCGGGCTCCCGGCGGTCACCGTGCAGCACTGGGTCGGGGACCACCCGTCCGAGGGCCCGCGGTTCAGCGGGGAGCACGCCCACGACTTCCTGCTGCTCCTCTACGTCGCGTGCGGCAGCCTCGTCGCGAGGGTGGACGGGCGCGACCGGACGATCGCCACGGGCGACGCGTTCGTGATCGCGCCCGGCGCCGTCGTCACGCCCGGGCGGCCGGATCCCGACGGCGAGGTCTGGGCGGTCTCCTTCCCGCCCGACACGGTCGACCCGGCGGCCGCCGCCCCGCTCGTCTCCTGGCGCGGGCACCCGTTGCTCGCCCCGTTCGTCGGCAACCACCGCGGAGGCGGGCAACGGCTGCGGGTCCCGCCCGAGGACCGCGCGGCCTGGCTCGCGCACCTCACGGACCTCGACGCAGAGCTGCGCGGCCGCCGCGACGGGTACGCCGACGCCGCCCGCGCCCACCTCACCCTGCTGCTCGTGCGGCTCGGCCGGCTGGGCATCGACGGCCCGGCCGAGCTCGGCGTCGACCCGCTGGTCGCGGAGGTGCTCGAGGTCGTCGAGAACCGGTACCACGAGGCGATCTCGCTGCGGGACGTCGCCGCCGCCGTCGGGCTGACGCCGGGGCACCTCACCACCGTGGTCGGCAGGGCCACCGGACGCACCGTGCAGCAGTGGATCACCGAGCGGCGGATGCGGGAGGCGCGCCGGCTGCTCGCCGACACCGACCTCACCGTCGCCGACATAGCCCGCCGCATCGGCTACCGGGACGCCGGCTACTTCGTCCGCCGCTTCCGCACGGCCCACCGGGTCACCCCCACGGCCTGGCGCCGCGGCACGATCTAGCCTCCTGCACCGCACTTCGGGTGCAGGACGCTAGGCGATCACCACGCCCGCCTCGCGCATCTCGACCAGGGCAAGCTGCGTGGTCGCCGGCAGCACGCCCGCGCACAGCTCCAGCAGGACCCCTGTGTCGAGGCCGGCCCGGCGGGCGTCGAGGGCGGTGGCCTTCACGCAGTGGTCCGTCGCGAGCCCGGCGATGTCGACCGAGTCGACCCCGTGCGCGCGCAGCCACTCCACGAGCGTCCGCCCGCAGGGCTCGTGGCCCTCGAAGCCGGAGTAGGCCGCGGCGTGGTGGCCCTTGTCGAACACGGCCTCGATGCGCGCGACGTCGAGCGCGGGGTGGAAGCTCGCCCCCGGCGTCCCGGCCACGCAGTGCACCGGCCAGGTGTCGACGAAGTCCGGGGTGTCGCTGAAGTGCCCACCCGGCGCGACGTGCATGTCCCGGGTGGCGACGACGTGGTCGTAGTCGGCCTGCCGGACGTACTCGGAGATCGCGGCGGCGGTGGCCGCGCCGCCGGTCACGGCCAGCGAGCCGCCCTCGCAGAAGTCGTTCTGGACGTCGACGACGAGCAGTGCGCGGGGCATCTCAGGCCTCCGGGAAGACGGTCGGGATGGCGGGCTCGCCGCGGGAGAGCTTGAGGCCCTCCCAGGGCACGGAGACCAGAGCGGCCCGCAGCCGCTCCCGGCCCTCCTCGAGGCCCGGCAGGTCCGCCACGGGCTCGCCCTCGCGGACCAGCGGCATCGGCAGCACGCGGTCGTGCAGGCCGCGCTCGGGCGCGGTGGTGACGGGGTACACGACCTCCTCGACCGCCGTCCCCGTCGGCTTGTAGCGGCGCAGCGCCGACTTCCGGCCGCCCCGCGACTCCTTGCTGCTGGAGCGCTTGGCGACCGGCCGGCCGTCCACCTCGACGAGCTTGTAGACCATGCTCGCGGTGGGCGCGCCGGACCCGGTGACGAGGCTCGTGCCGACGCCGTAGGAGTCGACGGGCTCGGCCCGCAGCGACGCGATGGCGTACTCGTCCAGGTCGCCGGACAGGACGATCTTCGTGTCGGTGGCGCCCAGGGCGTCGAGCTGCTCGCGGGCCTGCCGGGCGAGGACGCCCAGGTCGCCGGAGTCGATCCGGACCGCGCCGAGCCCCGGGCCGGCCGCCTCGATCGCCCGCTCGATGCCCTGCCGGATGTCGTAGGTGTCGACCAGCAGGGTCGTGTTCGTGCCCAGGGCCTCGACCTGGCTGCGGAAGGCGGACACCTCGTCGTCGTGCAGGAGGACCCAGGCGTGCGCGGCGGTGCCCGCGGTCGGGACGCCGTAGCGCCGCCCGGCCTCGAGGTTCGACGTCGCGCCGAAGCCGGCGAGGTACGCCGCGCGGGCCGACGCGACCGCGGCCTCCTCGTGCGTGCGCCGCGAGCCCATCTCGATCAACGGACGACTGCCCGCCGCCGTGACCATGCGGGCGGCGGCCGAGGCGATCGCGCTGTCGTGGTTGAGGATCGAGAGGAAGAGCGTCTCGAGGACGACGGCGTCGGCGAAGGTGCCCGTGACCGTGAGGATGGGGGAGCCGGGGAAGTACAGCTCGCCCTCGGGGTAGCCGTCGACATCGCCGGCGAAGCGGTAGTCCGCCAGCCACTTGAGCGTGCGCTCGTCCAGGGCACCCTGCAGGGAGGCGAGCTCGGCGTCCCCGAAGCGGAACTCGCGGAGCGCGTCGAGCGCCCGACCGGTGCCGCCGACCACGCCGTAGCGGCGGCCGTCCGGCAGGCGGCGGGCGAACAGCTCGAACACGCACTGCCGCTCGGCGGTGCCGTCGGCCAGGGCCGCGGCGACCATCGTCAGCTCGTACATGTCGGTGAGGAGCGCGGTGCTGGCGCTCGAACCCGCGGGGCCGCTCATGCGCAGAGAGCCTATGCGCCGTTCTGCCCGCGTGCCCGCGCGTGCCACCATGGACACATGTCCGCGCCGCTGAGCTCGCCCACCACCCAGGTGGACCCTGCCCTGGACGAGGACGTCGCGGGAGACGCTCCGTGGCAGGCCGTCGTCTGGAACGACCCGGTCAACCTCATGTCGTACGTCACCTACGTGCTGCAGAAGATCTTCGGCTACCCCGAGCCGAAGGCCACCGCGCTGATGCTCGACGTGCACCACAAGGGCAAGGCCGCGGTGTCCAGCGGGGACAAGGACAAGATCGAGGGCGACGTCGCCAAGCTCCACGCGGCCGGCCTGTGGGCCACCATGCAGCGCTCGTGAACGGGTGGAAGCGCGCGGGGCGCGGCGCCCGGGCCCGGTTCGTCGCGAGCCTCGAGGAGCAGGAGTCGACGGTCCTGCGCGGCCTGGTCACCGAGGTCACCCAGATGCTCGAGGGACGCGCCGCCGACACCCCGCAGGACGAGCTCGCCGAGCTGACCGGCATGCGCACGGGCCCCACCTCCCGCCCGGACGACCGCGTCCTCGCCCGCCTGCTGCCGGACTTCACCTCCGAGGACGCCGACCTCGCCGCCGGCCTGCGCTCGCTGCACGAGCCCGAGCTCATCCAGGCCAAGAAGCACGCCGCCGACGCGGTGCTCTCCGCGCTGCCGCCGCGGGGCGGGCGCGTCGAGCTGACCGTTGAGCAGGCCGACGAGTGGTTGGCCGCGCTCAACGACGTCCGGCTCGCGCTCGGCACTGCTTTGGACGTCTCGGAGGAGACGCCGGAGGAGTTCCCGGACGACGACCCCCGCGCCCCGCACCTCGGGGTGTACCACTGGCTCACCTTCGTGCAGGACTCGCTCGTCCAGGCGCGGATGCAGGTGCTGTAGGCGGTCCTGCGCTCTCGCTCGCGGGCCTGCTGCTCCTGCGGGCACTGGCGCTCGTGGCGGCTGGGTCCCGGATGCCGGTTGTGTCGCTCGGGCCGGCTGGGGGCTCGTGTCGGTGTTGAGGGCTCGTGCCGGAGCTGAGGGCTTGTGCCGGGACTGGGGCTTGTGCCGGTGCTGAGGGCTCGTGCCGGAGCTGGAGCTCGTGCCGGAGCTGGAGCTCGTGCCGGCTCTGCGGTCGTCTGGGCCTGTGCAGGTCCGGCCGGGGCATGATCGCTCGTCGTGGACGGGGATGGTCGATCTCCGACCGTCTACGTCCAGAATTGGTGATCTTTCAGCGGCCGGGTCGCGCGTGTCGAAGCTGGGCTCCTCCCGGCTCTGGCGGTCCTGGGGGGCTGTGCGGGTCGGCCGGGCATGATCGTTCGTCGTGGACGGGGACGGTCGACTTCCGACCGTGTGCGTCCAGGATCGGTGATCTCTCAGACGGCTGGCTCGCTCGTGGGGCCATGATCGCTCGTTGTGGACGGGGGAGGTCGATTTCCGACCGTCCCGGTCCGCGGTCGGTGATCATGGGCAGGGTTGGCGGAGCACGGGGACCCGATCGTGTTCACGATCGCAACGGGTTCGTCGCGGTCGGGCCCGGCCCGGGCGGTTCGCTGCGATCATCCCGGCATGACCGCTCCTCGGTGGGACGACCCGGGTCCCGTCGTGCCCCGCTCCAGCCAGTCCCTCAGCTACTCGCCGGTGCTCCGGGTCGACCCGGAGCGGGTGGAGGGGTTGGTGAGGAGGCTGGAGGGGGTGATCCGGAAAGTCGCTGAGGTTGAGAGATCGCTAGATGTGCTCTTCGTAGCTGCCCCAGCGAATGACCCCATCAGTAGGAACGCATCCAACCAGTCATCGGCCATGATCGATAATGCTCGAAGTTACCTGGCGAAGTGGCGCCAAGCTTTGATTGCTGCCGGTGCAGCGCTTGCCTCGCAGTCACATGGATATGTTGCGACGGAGGATGCATTTGCGAGCCTCACCTAGAGTAATCAATGGGCTGACCTCGCCTTTTCTGGCGCTGCTCGCGGTGCTCTTGGCTGGATGTTCTGGCGAAGTCACACCATCGCCGCACGTCGACGGCAACCCAGTGGAGTGGGCCACTTCCGTCCCGCCCATTTCTAGGCCTCTTGATACGCAAGGGGTGGATTCGTGTGAGGTTGTAGGCTCAGATGCTGCTGGTCGGATGGGGGTTGCTAGGGCTCCAGTTGGCCGCGACTCGAACGAGTTCGCGACTAGGTGTGCGTGGATCAGTCTCGATAGGTCCTTCGAACTCAACTTGGTAATTAATCAGGCCGTCGGCCTCGAGCGCTCGGCCGAAATGGAAACGCATGTTCCTGAGGAGGTAGACGGATACCCGGCAGTTCGGGTAGACGTTGAGGGTGGCCCGACCTGTCGCTACTGGGTAGGAATCGCTAGTAGTCAGACCTTCAGTGCGGGAGCAAGCAGTCTCCTTAATACGGCGCCGCCGTTGTGTGAGAAGGCGGAGGCGCTTGCGTCCGAGGTCATCGACGCGCTTCGTAATCGGTCCTGAGGGGGAGTCGTGGCGGAACGGACCTACAGCGGGACGGCGGTGGCGTTCGAGGGGATGACCCTGCCGGAGATCCGGGATCCTGTGGCGAGCGGGCCGGGGCCGGGGTCGATGCGGGCGGCGGAGCAGGCGCTGGCGGAGGTGTCGCGGAAGCTCGCGGACGTCAACGCCGAGCTCGAGGCGCTCGAGCGGGAGTACGCGGACGCGCACGAGGGGGAGGCTGCCGAGGTCACGCGGATGTACCTGCGGAAGCTGGGGGAGCCGGGGCGGGTCGGCACGGCGATGTTCCAGCTGGCGGCGCGGGCGCTCGGCGACCAGGCCGAGTACTACACGGTCGCGCACCGGGAGCTCGCCGCTCTGCAACCCACCGACTCGCCTATCGGCAACTCCGCCACCTCGCAGCTCGCGCTGGAGCGGCAGCAGTCGGCCGCCCACGTCGCGACCCGCTACCAGGAGAACTCGAACGCGAACCTGTCGTCCGCCTTCCAGGCCTTCACCCCGCTGACGCTCCCGACCCCCGACACCTCCGCCGTCGCCCCCGCCGCGGCACCCGGCTGGCCGGGCGGCGGCGCTGCCCTGCCGGGCACACCCAGCGGCACCGCGACCGTCGCGCCCGGAGCCGGCGCGACGCCCGCCATACCGCCCGGGGCGCCCGTTCCGATCCCGACTGGTCCGCAGAACGCCCTCGCCGCGGGCATCGCCCCGGCCGCCACCCCGGCGAGCGGTGCACCGGCCGCCACACGCTCCGTCCGCAGCGGAGGAGTGAGTGCCGCGGGTGCGCCCGCGGCCACGGCGTCCGCCGACCTCGCGCCCACCCCCGTCGCGGGCCTCAACCGCCCGCCGACCGGCTCCGCTGCGCTGCCGCTCCCATCCGGTGACCGGCCACTGCCGCGCCGGGCACCGATCGAGCTCCGGTCGGGCGTCCTGAGTCCCTCCGTACCGAGGACGACCGGCGCACGCCCCCTTGACCGGACCGGCCTGGCGGTGCCATCGAACCGGCTGGGTGAGAGCGTCCGCTCCGTCACCCCACGAACCGCCGAGCCCCTCCCGCGGCCCGCGCCCACCGAGCCCCTTCCTCGGTCCGCACCTGCCGAGCCCCTCCCGCGATCCGCCGCGGGCGAGCGGCTCCGGGCCGCCGAGCCCCTCACCGAACCGGCACGCACGGGTGCGGCCGCGCGGACCCCGTCGTCGCACCTCCCGTACCTGCCCGCGGGGGTGGGCGGCCGCCGTGCGGAGCCCCACCCGCGCCCCGACTGGCTGGTCGAGGACGATCCGGAGGGGGTGTGGCTGGCGGACGTCCCGGCGTACGGCCCGGCCGTCCTCCGCGGCGAGGACCGGTGCGCGGGTCCCTGAACGACCGGGTCGCCGGGCCCGGCCGAGGGCGACGGAGCCGAGGTGTGAGTCTCACCGGGCGGGCTGTGCTCCGGTCGGACGCGTTACGTACGCTTGTCACGTGCTGGTCATCCGGAAGGATCTCCTCGACGAGATCGTCGCCCATGCCCGCCGGGACCACCCGGACGAGGCGTGCGGTGTCGTCGCGGGTCCCGAGGGCTCCGACCGGCCGGAGCGGTTCATCCCGATGCTGAACGCGGCGCGTTCGCCCACGTTCTACGAGTTCGACTCGGGTGACCTGCTCCGGCTGTACCGCGAGATGGACTCGCGCGACGAGGTGCCCGTGGTGATCTACCACTCGCACACCGCGACCGAGGCCTACCCGTCGCGCACCGACATCTCGTACGCCTCCGAGCCCGAGGCGCACTACGTCCTGGTCTCCACGCGCGACTCGGCGGAGACGAACCACACGGGCCACGAGTTCCGGTCTTTCCGGATCGTCGACGGTGTGGTGACCGAGGAAGAAGTCGAGGTCGTGGAGACTTATATGTTCGCGCACACCGGCGCGGACGACGTCCCCGACCTCGGCTGACCCGTCCTCGCCACCCCTACCGAACGAACCCGAGCAGGAGCTTCGAAGAACCATGGCCGTCACCGTCTCCATCCCGACCATCCTCCGCACCCACACCGGGGGCGAGAAGGCCGTCGAGGCCAAGGGGGGCACCGTCGCCGAGGTGATCGACGACCTCGAGTCGCGGCACGCCGGCCTGAAGGACCGCCTCATCTCGGACGGGAAGCTGCACCGCTTCGTCAACATCTACGTCGACGACGAGGACGTCCGTTTCGCCGGCGGGCTCGAGGCCCCCGTCAAGGAGACCTCCACCGTCACGATCCTGCCGGCCGTCGCCGGCGGCATGCGCTGAGCTGACGGCACCGGGCGGCGGGACCCGAACCCCGCCGCCCCCTGCCCGCTCTTGGAGGAGCGATGGCGCGCTACGACTCCCTGCTGCAGGCCGTGGGGGACACGCCCCTGGTCGGCCTGCCGTCGCTGTCGCCCGCGGAGAACGTCCGGCTGTGGGCGAAACTCGAGGACCGCAACCCGACCGGCTCGATCAAGGACCGCCCCGCGCTGGCCATGATCGAGCGGGCCGAGGCGGACGGCACCCTCACGCCCGGCTGCACCATCCTCGAGCCGACCTCGGGGAACACCGGCATCTCGCTGGCGATGGCCGCGAAGCTCAAGGGCTACCGGCTCGTCTGCGTGATGCCGGAGAACACCTCGGAGGAGCGGCGGCAGCTGCTCACCATGTACGGCGCCGAGATCATCTCCTCGCCGGCCGCGGGCGGCTCGAACCAGGCCGTGGCGATGGCGAAGGAGCTGGCCGCGGAGCACCCGGACTGGGTGATGCTCTACCAGTACGGGAACCCGGCCAACGCCGACGCGCACTACCGGACCACCGGCCCGGAGATCCTGCGCGACCTGCCCACGATCACGCACTTCGTGGCGGGCCTGGGCACCACCGGCACCCTGGTGGGCACCGGCCGTTATCTGCGTGAGCAGAAGCCGGACGTGCAGATCATCGCCGCCGAGCCGCGCTACGGCGAGCTCGTCTACGGCCTGCGCAACCTCGACGAGGGCTTCGTCCCCGAGCTGTACGACCCTTCGGTCCTCACGGGCCGGTACTCGGTCGGCAGCTACGACGCCCTGCGCCGCACCCGCGAGCTGGTCGAGAAGGAGGGCATCTTCGCCGGCATCTCGACCGGCGGGATCCTGCACGCCGCGCTCGCCGTCGCCGAGAAGGCCGCCGGGTCCGGCGAGAGCGCCGACATCGTGATCGTGGTCTGCGACGGCGGCTGGAAGTACCTCTCCACCGGCGCCTACTCCGGCGCGCTCGACGACGCCGCGGAGGGCATCGAGGGCCACCTCTGGGCCTGACCACGCGTCATGGCGCCCTGACGCCCTGGTGAGAGCCCTGAGCGGGGATCCCTGCTCGGCTCTCCGGGGGTCGGGGTCTCGGGGATCATGGTGCGGAAGGGGACCGGCACTTCCCGCCCGATTCCGGCCCACGACCGGGTGACCGTGTTTCCGCGTACGCTCGATCACATGGCCCTGCCGCAGGTCCCGAGCTCCCGCCCCGCCCCGTCGTCGCGCGGTATGGCGCGCATCGTCCCGCCGCACCCGCTGCGCGCGGCCGCGGTCATGCTCCTGTTCACCGCGGTGCTCTACGCGGTGGAGTTCTACGACCAGATGTCGGGCGCGTACCTCGACAACGAGGGGATCATCTCGCGCAACGCCGACGGGGCCTGGGGCATCCTCTGGGCGCCGCTGCTGCACGGCGGGTGGCCGCACCTGTGGGCCAACACGCTGCCCTTCCTCGTCTTCGGCTGGCTCGCGATGGCCGGCGGGATCCGGCAGTGGTTCGGTGTCACGGCGCTGATCTGGCTCGGCAGCGGCGCGGCGGTGTGGCTGGTCGGGCCGAGCATGGCGTCGACCATCGGCATGTCCGGCGTCATCTTCGGCTGGCTGCTGTTCCTGCTGGCCAGGGGCTTCTTCGCGCGCTCGGGGCGGCAGATCGCACTGGCCGTCGTCCTGCTCTTCCTCGAGGGTGGGATGCTGTTCGGCGTGCTCCCCGGCACCCCCGGGATCTCGTGGCAGGCGCACCTGTTCGGGGCGCTGTTCGGGATCCTGGCCGCGTGGCTCGTCGCGCGGGCCGACCGGACACAGGCGCCGCTGTAGACGACCGGCTCCGCCCCTCACCTCCGCCCCCGAGCACCGCAGGACACCCGTGAGCGATCGTGACGCCCCCATCGGCATCTTCGACTCCGGCGTCGGCGGGCTGACCGTCGCCCGCGCCGTCATCGACCAGCTCCCCGCGGAGCGCATCGTCTACGTGGGCGACACCGCCCACGGCCCGTACGGCCCGCTGCGGATCGCCGACATCCGCCGGCACGCGCTCGCGATCGGCGACGACCTGGTCGACCGGGGCGTGAAGCTGCTGGTCATCGCCTGCAACACGGCCTCCGCGGCCTGCCTGGCGGACGCACGGGAGCGCTACCCCGTGCCCGTCGTCGAGGTCGTCCTCCCGGCCGTCCGGCGCGCCGTCGCGGCCACGCGCAACGGTCGGATCGGCGTCATCGGCACGAAGGCGACCATCGCCTCGGGCGCGTACGTCGACGCCTTCGCCGCGGCCCGGGACGTCGAGGTCACGGCGGTCGCGTGCCCCCGGTTCGTCGACTTCGTCGAGCGGGGGATGACGAGCGGGCGGCAGGTCCTCGGGCTCGCGCAGAGCTACCTGGAGCCGCTGCAGCGGGCGCGGGTGGACACCGTGGTGCTCGGCTGCACGCACTACCCGCTGCTCACCGGGGTGCTGCAGATCGTGCTGGGACCCGAGGTCACCCTGGTGTCGAGCGCGGACGAGACGGCCAAGGACGTCGTCCGGACCCTGATGGCGGCGGACCTCGCGCGGGACCCGGAGGCCGACCCGCCGCCCGGCCCGCACGAGTTCCTCGCCACCGGCGACCCGGAGCCCTTCCGGCGCCTCGGCCGGCGCTTCCTGGGGCCGGAGATCGGCCGGGTGCAGCAGGTGCCGGGCGAGGCCGTGGAGGCGCTCCGGTAGCGTCGGAGCGTGATCGGCGTCCTGGAGGTCGTGGCCTACGTGGCCGCGGCGGCCGTCGCGCTGTACGGCGTGTTCACCACGGTCCGCAACCGCCCGCCGGACCGCACGCACCGCATCGCGGTCGGGGTGTTCGAGGCGGTCCTGCTCGTCCAGGCGGTGATCGCGGCGATCCGCGTGTTCGGCGGCGTCCAGCTGCCCGAGCAGTCGACCTTCCTCATCTACCTGCTGGTCAGCGTGTGCGTCATGCCCATCGCGCTGCAGTTCGCCACGGCCGAGCCCACCCGCTGGGGCGGCACGGTGATCGCCGTCGGGGCGATCGGGACCGGGGTGGCCGTCTGGCGGCTGCACGACCTGTGGCTCGCGGGCAATGCCTGAGCCCAGCGGGGAACAGCGCCGGGAGCCGCGCGCGACGTCGAGCGGGCCCGGCCGGGTCCTCATCGCCGTCTACGCCATCTTCGCCCTGTCCGCGACGGCCCGGGCGGGCGTGCAGATCGCGGCGAAGTTCGCCGAGGCCCCGGTGGCCTACCTGCTCTCGGGCCTCGCCGGCGTCGTCTACATCCTGGCCACGATCGGGCTGGCCGGGCGCGGGCCCGGGTACCGGCGGCTCGCGTGGGGCGCCGTCGTCTTCGAGCTGGTCGGCGTGCTGGTCGTCGGCACGCTGACGGTCTTCGACACCGGTGACTTCCCGGACGACACGGTCTGGTCCGTGTACGGGCGCGGCTACGGGTTCATCCCGCTGGTGCTGCCCTTCGTCGGGTTGTGGTGGCTGCGACGCACGTCGCCCAAGGGTTAGCCTCCTCACATGAAGGTCGTCGTGCTCGGCTGTTCCGGCAGCGGACCGGGGCCGGGCTCGCCGGCGTCGGGCTATCTCGTCGAGGCGGGGGAGACCCGGCTGGCCCTCGACCTCGGCAACGGCACCTTCGGCGCCCTGCAGCGCGCCCTCGACCCCTGGGCGCTCGACGCCGTGGCGTTCAGCCACCTTCATCCCGACCACTGCGCCGACTTCTCGGCGTTGGCCGTGTGGCGGCGCTACCACCCGAGCCCGCCCTACGACCCCACCCGCACCCGGCTGCCGGTGTTCGCGCCGGTGGAGGCACCGGAGCGGCTCGGGGCGGCCTACGCGCCCTCCGCTTCCGAGCGCGCTGCGACCGATCTCACGGACGTCTTCGCCTTCCAGGTCCTGGCCGACGGCTGCGAGGCCACCGTCGGCGGCGCCGTGCTGCGGGCGGCGGCGGTCGACCATCCGTGCGAGGCCTACGCGCTGCGCGTCGAGCACGCGGGCCGCAGCCTGGTGTACAGCGGCGACACCGGGCCCTGCCAGGGGCTCGTCGACCTGGCCCGGGGCGCGGACGTCCTGCTCTGCGAGGCGTCCTGGCCGCACACCGACGACATGCCTCCGGGCGTCCACCTGTCCGGCCGGCAGGCGGGCGAGCACGCCGCCGCCGCGGGCGTCGGACGGCTGCTGATCACCCACGTCCCGATCTGGACCGACCCGGACGCGATGCTCGCGGAGGCCAAGGCGGAGTTCGACGGGCCCGTGGAGCTGGTCCGCCCGGACGGCGAGTACGAGGTGTGAGCCCCCATTCCCGGCACGACGCGGGTTCCTAGGATGTCGGGGTGACGCGAGCAGACGGCAGGAGCGACGACGAGCTGCGCCCCGTGCGCATCACCCGCGGTTTCCAGAAGCACCCGGCGGGCTCGGTGCTCGTCGAGTTCGGGGACACCAAGGTGCTGTGCGCGGCGAGCGTGACCGAGGGTGTGCCGCGCTGGCGCAAGGGCTCCGGGCTGGGCTGGCTCACCGCGGAGTACGCGATGCTGCCGTCGGCGACCAACACCCGCTCGGACCGCGAGTCGGTGAAGGGCCGGATCGGCGGCCGGACGCACGAGATCAGCCGGCTGATCGGGCGGTCCCTGCGCGCCTGCATCGACCTCAAGGCGCTCGGCGAGAACACGATCGCGCTGGACTGCGACGTCCTGCAGGCCGACGGCGGCACCCGCACCGCGGCCATCACCGGTGCCTACGTGGCGCTGGTCGACGCCGTGACCTGGCTGGGCGAGCGGAACAAGCTGGCCGACCCGAAACCGATCTCGTGCCAGGTGGCGGCGGTGAGCGTCGGCGTCGTCGACGGCCGGGTGCGCCTGGACCTGCCCTACGAGGAGGACTCGCGGGCGGAGGTGGACACCAACGTCGTCGCGACGGACACCGGGACGTTGATCGAGGTCCAGGGCACCGGCGAGGGGGCCACCTTCACCCGCAGCACGCTCGACGCGATGCTCGACACCGCCCTCGCGGGCATCGCCCAGCTCACCCGCCTCCAGACCGAGGCGCTCGAGTCGTGAAGGTCCTGCTCGCCACCCGCAACGCCGGGAAGCTCGTCGAGCTGCGCCGGCTGGCCGAGGGTTCGGGCGTCGAGGTGCTCGGGCTCGCAGACGTCCCCGAGTTCCCGGAGGCACCGGAGACCGGCGCGACCTTCGCCGAGAACGCCCTGGCCAAGGCCCGCGACGCCGCCGTCGCGACCGGGCTGCCCTCCGTCGCGGACGACTCCGGGCTCGCCGTCGACGCGCTCAACGGCATGCCCGGCGTCCTCTCCGCCCGCTGGGCGGGGCGGCACGGCGACGACCTCGCCAACCTGAACCTGCTGCTCGGGCAGATGGGCGACGTCCCCGACGAGCGTCGCGGCGCCGCCTTCGTGTGCGCGGCGGCGCTGGTGGTGCCGAGCGGGGCGGAGGAGGTCGTCCACGGGGAGTGGCGCGGGCGGATCGTGCGGGCGCCGCGCGGGTCCAACGGCTTCGGCTACGACCCGATCTTCGTGCCGGAGGGGGAGGAGCGCACCTCCGCCGAGCTCAGCCCGGAGGAGAAGGACGCGGCCAGCCACCGGGGGCGGGCCTTCCGCGCCCTCCTCCCGCACCTCGAGGCGCTGTCCTGAACCGGACGAACGGCACTCTCGCTCAGTAGGTGTGAGCGAGAGCGCCGTTCGTGCGGGTCAGTCGGTCGGGGCGTCCTCGGCCAGGACCTTCTTCGCGCGGGCGAAGGCGCTGTTCGCGGCGGGGACGCCGCAGTAGATCGCGCTCTGCAGCAGCACCTCGACGATCTCCTCGCGGGTCAGCCCGTTGCGGCGGGCGGCCCGCAGGTGCAGCTCCAGCTCGTCGAGGTGACCGTGCGCGACGAGCGCGGTCAGCGTGATCGCGCTGCGCATCCGCCGGTCGAGGCCCGGCCGGGTCCAGATCCCGCCCCAGGCGTACCGGGTGATCATCTCCTGGAACTCGGCGGTGACGTCGTCGGCCTTCTCCAGGGAGGCGTCGACGTGCGTGGCGCCCAGCACCTCGCGGCGGACGGCGAGGCCCGCGGGGTCGAGGTCCAGCTCGCGCTTCTCGGTACTCACGGCCGCACGGTAGCCCGGGCGCGTCATGCGGGCCGGGGTCGGTTCCGGTGATCGGAAGGCGGCCGGTGATCGTCGCGTGTGATCCCGGAGCCGTCAGAAGCGTCGCTCATCGGCCGGAGGCCGCGATCACGGGTCGGGGTGGTCTGGCGGTGATCATCGCTGCGGACCGGTGGGCGCCGGATGTGGCGCTGTCGGTCCCGTGTCGATCGTGCTTGCGCGGCGGGGCTGCGGTGGTCGTCATGTCGGACCAGTCGGCGCCACGTGTGGGCGGGTGTGACGCGGGCGGGGCGGCTGCGGTCGGTACCGTCGGGGGAGTGAGATGGTGGCGCCCCCTGCTCGCCGCCGTCGGTGTGCTGGCCTTGGTGGCGGCGGTGCTGGTCGTGGTGCGCACCTACGGCGTGCCCGGGCTCGCCGACCTGCGCCGGATGACCGCGGAGGCCGGGCCGTGGGCGCCGCTGCTCTTCCTGGGCCTGCAGGCGGGGTTGTGCGTGGCGCCCGTGCCGCGGACGGTGTTCACGCTGGCGGCCGGGGTGCTCTTCGGGTCCGTCGTCGGGCTGCTCGTCACGCTCGCGGCCACGACCCTCGCGGGAGTGCTCGCCTACGCGCTCGTGCGGGCGACGGGCGGTGCGCTCGTGGAGCGGTACGTCCGCGGGTCGGCGGTGAGCTGGGTGCGTCGGCGTCTGGACCATCACGGCACCCTTGCGGTGACCTCGATGCGGCTCGTGCCGCTGGTGCCCTTCGCCGCGCTCAACTACGTGTGCGGGCTGTCGAGGGTGCGCTTCGTGCCGTACCTGCTCGGGACCGTGATCGGGATCATCCCCGGGACGGTCGCGATCGTGGTGCTGGGCGACGCGGTGAGCGGACGCCCTTCACCGGCGCTCGTCGCGGTGTCGGTGGTGTGCGGGTTGATCGGTTTTGCGGGGATCGTGGTGGCGGCCCGGAAACCCATCCCCGAGGAGGTCTCGGCCGACGAGGTGGGCGAGACCGGGCAGCGGACCCGCTGAGCGCCTGTGCCCTTTGGGCTTCACGACGTCGTCGCTGGTCAGGAGTGCCGGCGGCGGGATTCGAACCCGCACTGGCATGGTTCTAAGCCATGGGCCTCTGCCGTTGGGCTACGCCGGCTCTGCTTTTGTCCTTCGGCCTGCACCACGTCTCCGTGATGGCATGACAGTCGGGGCACAGGATACGGAGGTTCTCGATGCGGTTGTCCGTGTGGTCGCCGTTGACGTGATCGAGCGCGAGCGGGAGCGGTCGGCCACGCCATTCGCGCAGGCCGCACTCCTCGCAGTGGTTCGGCTTGAGGCCTTCTGCGACGAGCCGCCGTCGGAGGTTGCCGCTCGTCGTGTAGGTCGACTTCTTCACGAGGATCTCCTGCAGAGGACGCGTCGAGCGACCTGGGAACGTGAATCCCGCTGCCCAGCCCTGACCGGTGAAGTGCGAGGTGTCCAGTCCGAGCCGCCGGATGTGTCCGGACACTGCACGGAACATCCCGCCGTTGGGCGTGTAGCCGAGGCGCCGGAGCACCCCGTGCACCGTCACCTCCGCTCGGACCGCGTCGACCAACTGCTCGTCCGTATAGCGGCGATTGCTCCGCGGCGAGCCCGCGGTCGCCCGCGGAAGGTGCGAGGCGTCGAGCCCCAGCCGCGCGATGTGCCCCCGGATCACGTCGTACTTCCCGGGCCGTAGCCCGAGCTTCCGGCACACCTCGCTCAGCGTGCGACTCGACGCCACCGCCTCGACCAGCTGCTCGTCCGTCCACCTGCGGGCTCTCGGCATGATCCGACCGTGGCGAACATGTGTTCGAACCCGGGGGAGTTGTCCACAGGGGTCAGATCTTGAGGTCCCGGCGGAGCTTGGCCACGTGGCCCGTGGCGCGGACGTTGTACTGGGCGACCTCGATCCTCCCCTCCTCGTCGACGAGGAAGGTGGAGCGGATCACGCCCGTGACCGTCTTGCCGTACATCGTCTTCTCGCCGAACGCGCCCCACTCCTGCAGGACCTTCCTGTCCGGGTCGGACAACAGCGGGAAGGTCAGGCCCTCCTTGTCCCGGAACTTCGCCAGCTTGGCCGGCTTGTCCGGGGAGATGCCCAGGACCTCGACGCCCGCGCCGTTGAGCTCGGCGAGGTTGTCCCGGAAGTCACACGCCTCCTTGGTGCAGCCGGGCGTGGACGCGGCCGGGTAGAAGTACACGATGACCTTGCGGCCGCGCAGGTCGGTTAGGGAGACCGGCTTGTCGTCGGCGTCCGGCAGCGTGAAGTCCGGGGCGGCGTCGCCCGGCGCGAGGCGTGTCGTCATGCCCCGATCCTGTCAGTTCCCCCCGACACCGGGACGCCCGCCGGGCTCCCGTCGGACCGCTCGTCTACGGTGTGGCCGAGTCAGAGTCCGATGACGAGCACCGAGGAGTGTGTCGTGGCCCGCGACCCCGAGAGCATCCAGAGCGAGATCGAGAAGACGCGGGACGCGCTCGCCGACAGCCTGGACGCGCTGGCCGACCGCGCGAACCCGAAGCGGTTCGTGGACACGGGCAAGCAGCAGATCGCGGTCAAGCTCGAGGACCCGAAGATCCGGTACGCGCTGATCGGCGTGGGCGCGATCCTCGCCCTCGCCGTGCTGAAGAAGCTGTTCTCCTGACCGGTCACCGGGGCCCCGAGGGGCCCCGGCACCTCATTTCTGCAGCGAGGCCGCGAACTCCAGCGCCTGCGCCCGGTCGGCCTCGTTGAGCAGCAGCGCGCGGTAGCGCGCGATGTAGCGGGCCGCGCCGAAGCCGGCCACCGCGACCAGCCGGTCTCCCCGCAGGTAACCGACCACGGTGCCCTTGATCGTGCCGCCGGCGAGCCCGTCGCCGTGCAGCGGCAGGATCGCGTCGGCCAGGTCCGGTCGGCCGATCAGCTGGATCTTGAGTCCGAACTGGTCCGACCAGAAGTAGGGGACCGTGGCCGGCGGGGGCTCGGTGCCGGTGATCGCCCGGGCGACGACCGTGGCCTGGTCGGTCGTCGAGGTCCAGTGCTCGTGCCGGTGCCGGCCACCGAGGGCGGGGTAGTCCCAGGCGGCGGCGTCGCCCACCGCCCACACGCCGTCGAGCCCGACCACGCGCCCCTGCGCGTCGCACGGGATGCCGTCGACGAGGTCCAGTCCGGAGCCGGCGAGCCAGTCGAGGTCCGGCCGCCCGCCGATCCCGACGAGCGCGACGTCGGCCTCGATCCGCGATCCGTCGGCCAGCTCGACGGCCACGCCCGGGCCGGACGCGTCGACGAACCCGGTCAGCGCGACGCCCGTGCGCAGGTCCACCCCGCCCTCGCGGATCAGCCGGGCCGCGAGCGCGCCGACCTCCTCGCCGAGCCCGCGGACCAGCGGCACCGGCGCGGCCTCGACCATCGTGACCTGCACGCCCTTGCCGACCGCCGTGCTCGCGACCTCGGCGCCGATGAATCCGGCACCGACGACGAGCAGCGTCGAGGCCTTGTCGAGCTCGTCCCGCAGGGCCAGGGCGTCGTCGAGGGTCCGCAGGGTGTGGACGCCCTCGGGCTGGCCGGGCAGCCGGCGCGCCTCCACGCCCGTGGCGAGCACGATCGCGTCGGCGGTGAGCACCGCGCCGTCGGCCAGCTCGACCTCGCCGGGCCGCAGCGCGACGGCGCGCAGCCCCAGGTACATGCGGACGCCGAGGTCCTCGAGCGCGGCCTGCTCCTTGAGCGCCAGCCGCTCGGCCTCCCAGTCGCCGGCGAGCAGCTGCTTCGACAGCGGGGGACGGTCGTAGGGCGGGTGCACCTCGGCGCCGACGAGGCTGATCCGGCCCTCGTAGCCCGCCTGCCGCAACTGCTCCACGGTCCGGATGCCGCCGAGGCCCGCCCCGACGACCAGCACGTGCTCCGGCCCACCGCTCAACGTCCACGCTCCTGTGCTCGGCGACTGCCCGGGCGCCGTCCGACGCCCGGCCGGCGACGCGGCCATCCTCGCCGACGGGTGGGGCCGATGTCTCGGGGCCCCCGCGCTCTGTAGCGCGCCCCACAACGGGACCGGTGAGGGCCGGCGGTGCTCCGGCGTCCGACCGCCGCCTGCGACGTCAGCCGGTGCGGGTGTCCGGGTCGAGTCGCGAGCGCAACCGGTCAAGGGTCTGGGCGAGCAGCCGCGAGACGTGCATCTGCGAGATGCCGACCTGCTCGGCGATCTGGGTCTGGGTCATGTTGCCGAAGAACCGCAGCATGACGATGGTGCGCTCGCGCTCGGCCAGCTCGCCGAGCACCGGCCGCAGGGCCTGGCGGTGGTCGACGCGGTCGAGCTCGGCGTCCGCGGCGCCGACCAGCTCGCCGACGGTGGCGCTGCCCTGCTCGGAGGAGAGCATCTCGTCGAGCGACGAGCTGCGGTAGGCCTCCGAGGCCTCCAGGCCCTCGAGGACCTCGGCGACCGGCACGCCGAGCTGCTCGGCGATCTCGGACGGCCGAGGCGCGCGGCCGAGCCGCTGGGACAGGTCCGACACCGCGGCGTTGATGGACACGTGCATGTCCTTGAGCCGCCGCGGCACCCGCATCGACCAGCCCTGGTCCCGGAAGTGCCGGCGGACCTCGCCGCTGATCGTCGGCACGGCGAAGGAGAAGAAGTCCGTGCCCTTCTCCGGGGAGTAGCGGTCGACCGCGTTGATGAGTCCCACCGTCGCGACCTGGACCAGGTCGTCGAGCGGTTCGCCGCGGTGGGCGAAGCGCCGCGCGATGTGCTGCGCGATGGGCAGGAAGCCGGTCACCAGCCGGTCCCGGAGCGCCTCGCGGCGCGGATCGTCCTTGTCGAGCCCGGCGTACTCCGCCAGGAGCGGGGTCAGGTGACCGTACTCGGAGTCGGCCGCGGTCACCGGGGGGCTGCGTCGGCGCGCTTGTGCAGGCGGATGCCCACCGTGCCGCTGCCGTTCGCCTCGAGCTCCACCTCGTCGGCCAGCGTCTGCAGCACACGCCAGCCGAAGGTGTCCGTGGACACGGGGGTCGCCGCGTCGGCGGTGTCGACCTCGGCGTGGACGCGGATGAGCTCCTCGCGCACGTCGAAGGTGCACCGCAGCGACGAGCCCGGCGCAGCGACGTCGACCAGGGTCGCGCACGCTTCGTCGACGGCCATCCGCAGGTCCGAGATGGCGTCCAGGTCGAAGTCCGCGCGGGCGGCCAGGTCCGAGGCGACGGCACGGATGGTCGGGATCAGCGAGGCCGAGGCGCTGGTGCGCACCTCCACCACGGATCCCGGCGTCTCCACCGTCCCCGGGCCGTCTCCGGCACCCACGGGATCCACTTCGGACACGCGACGTCTTCCCTTCGTCACGGACCCGCTCGGGCCCTCGATCCCCATCGTGCTACCCGGGGTGCGTTCTTATCAATCCGGCCGGCGTGGTCAACCGGCGGGCCGGTCGCCGTCGATCCGGGCGAGGAGCTCGTCCAGGGCCGGGAGCAGGGTGAACAACTGGTCGGACCCGGTGACCTCGAGCGGCCTCGTGACCGCCCGCGAGCCCCCGAGCAGGTGCAGCACGCGGCCCTGGGACCCCGCCGTGTGCGCGGCCCGGATGAGCACCGCCAACCCGCTCGACGCCAGGAACCCGACGCCCGAGAGATCGACCGCGACCACCGCGTCGGCCGGCTCGGCCGCGAGCAGTCCGCCCAGCGCCTCACCGAGGATCGGGGCGGTCAGGGTGTCGACCTCCCCGTCGACCAGGAGCACGTGCACGCCGGGCGCCGGTCGGGTGAGGCTCGTGTCGAGCCCGCCGGGGCGGGACGGACCACGCGAGGCGGGGAACGACAGGGCACTCACCTCCGGCGTCGGCGTGCCGACGGTCGGTCGCGGGCACGCGTGGGCGCGAGACGGCTGGGGGCTCAACCGATCCCGGCGCACCCTACCCAGGGGGTGGGCGCCGCCGGGGCGCGGGTGGGCCGCGTGCCCATTACGCTCGGCGCGTGGAGACGACGGACGCGCGGGGCCTCGCCGAGGACCTGGCCCAGGAGGTGGCCCACGGGGTCGCGGGGAACGGTCTGCCCGGTTCCCCCGCCGAGCTGCCGCAGGTCCTCTACGACGCGCCCGCGGCCGTCCTGGTGATCGACCTGGAGCGGCGGGCCGTCGTCTACGCCAACGCCGCCGCGGTGGAGCTGACCGGACACCGCGTGTCGTTGCCGGTCGACATCGACGCCTGGGGCGACGCGGCGGGCCTGACCGACCTCGGCGGCAAGCGGATGAGCGAGACCAGCTCGCCCCTGTCGCTGGTCGCGGCGGGCATTCCGGTCGCGGGCGAGCCCGTCGCAGTGCACGACGCCGCCCGGCGCGGCTCGAGCGTCACCGAGGAGCAGCGCGACGCCGCGGAGGGCCGGCTGCTGTGGGTGACCGGCTTCGTCCTGGGGTCGGGCGGGCCGGCCGAGGCGGGGAAGGAGCTGCCGGTCCCCGAGGAGCTGAGGTCCCGCGCGTTGGTGGTGTTCCTGCAGCTGTCCGGCAGCGAGCACGGTGACCGTCGGCGGCTGGAGGTGCTGCGCGACCGCGCGGTCGTCGCGACCGACATGTCCTTCACCATCACCGACCCGCGGCGTGAGGACGACCCGCTGATCTGGGTCAATCCGTCCTTCACCCGGCTCACCGGGTACACGGTGGAAGAGGCGGTCGGCCGGAACTGCCGGTTCCTGCAGGGCCCGAACACCGACCGCGCGGCCGTGGAGCGGATACGCGCGGCGCTGCGCGCGCAGGAGCCGATCACCGAGGTCCTGCTGAACTACCGCAAGGACGGCACCGCCTACTGGAACCAGGTGTCGATCTCCCCGGTGGTCGACGGCGCCGGGGACCTCGTCAACTTCGTCGGTGTGCAGAACGACGTCACCGAGCGGGTGCTCGTCGAGCAGGAGCGGCGGGCGGCCCTCGCCGACGCCGAGGAGGCCCGCAGCCAGCTGCGGCTGCTCGCCGAGGCGACCACGCACATGACCGAGGCGCTCGGCGTCGACGACGCCTGCCACGGGTTGGCCGGGCTGGTCGTGCCGGAGCTCGCCGACGTCTGCGCGGTGGACCTGCTCGACCGCCCCGGATCCGGTGTGCGGCGGGTCGCCGTGGCGGCCCGCGACAGGGCCGACGAGGACCGCATCGCGCGGATGGCCGAGCTCCGCAACTACCGGCCGGGCCAGGGCACGACGACCGGCCAGGTGCTGGCGACCGGTGAGCCCGTCCTGCTCTCGGACCTGCCCGAGCACGGCGCCGACCGGTTCGGCGACGGGGACGCCGACGCGGTCGGGCTCTACGACCGGCTCCGGCTGCGCTCGGCGATGGTGGTGCCGCTGCGCGCCCGCGGCCGGGTCCTCGGCGCCGTCACCCTGGCCACCCAGCACCCCTACGGCCGCCGCTACGGCCAGCGCGACCTGCACCTGGCCACCGACCTGGCCGGGCGGGCCGGGCTGACCGTCGACAACGCGCGGCTCTACGAGCAGGAGCACGCCGCGGCGGCGACCCTGCAGCACAGCCTGTTGCCGGCCGTCCCCGAGGTGAGCGGGCTGCAGATGGCGGCGCGGTACCGCGTCGGCACAGACGGCAACCAGGTCGGCGGGGACTGGTACGACGTGCTGCCGCTGCCGGACGGGGCGGTCGGCATCGCGGTGGGGGACGTCGTCGGGCACGACCTGTCGGCCGCGGCGGCGATGGGCCAGCTGCGCGGTGTGCTGCGCTCCTACGCCTGGGACGGCGGTCGCCCCGGCTCGGTGCTCGACCGCTGCGACCAGCTCGTGCAGGGGCTGGAGATGGCGTCGATGGCCACCGCGGTCTACGCGCGGCTCGAGCCGCCGGACGGTTCCGGCGACCGGGTGCTGCACTACGCCAACGCCGGGCACCCCGCGCCGCTGCTGCTGACCCGCGAGGGCGAGCTGCGCCGGCTGGACGAGCACCTCTCGCCGATGATCGGCGTCGTCCCGACCCTCGGCCGGGCCGGCGAAGAGGGCCGCACCGAGGCCACGCTCACCGTTCCCGCGGGCGCCCTGCTGCTGCTCTACACGGACGGCCTCACCGACATCGCCGGGGAGGACGCCGACGAGCGCGCCGAGCTGCTCGAACGCACCCTGCGGGAGGTCCCGGCGGACTCGCCCGCGGAGGAGGTCGTCGACCGGGTGCTGGCCGCCTGCGAGCCGGACCACCTGCGGGACGACATCGCCGTGCTCGCCGTGCGGCTGGAGGTCTGAGAACCCGGTCCGTGGTCCGATGCGTCCCGTTCGTCCCGCGCCGGCGACCGCTGCACCTGATCGGGGGAACCGACCGCCCGCTCCCGGCGCCCGCTCACGGACCCGTGACGCCCGTTCGGCGTGCGGGGCCGCATTCCGGGACTGCGACAGGAAACGATGCCGTTGACACCGGCTGACGAGGCCGGAGCGAGACGGTCGGCAACGGGGCCGGTCGGCAGGGGGGCGAGTTTCATATGGTGGCGGTGCCGGAGATCGAGGGCATCGGCACGCCTGCGCAGCGGCGCGGCGGGCCCGTCCGCATCCCGCCCGCGCGACGGCGCCTGGTCGCCGTCGCGGTCAGCCCCATGGAGCTGTTGCGGCCGGAGTCGGACCTGGCCCGGCTGGTCGCCGACGCCGGGCGGGTGGACCTGCTCCTCGCCCGGGAGGACGCGCTCGCCGCGCCGCCGGCCGTCCCACCGGGCGACACCGTCGCGAATCTGCCCGCCGCCCTCGACCAGGTCGACATCGGGTTCGCCGACACGGACGTGCGCCTGCCCGCGGCGCCCCTCGGCGGCGACGGGTGGGCCGCGCTCGACCTCGGCGGCGTCGACCTGGACGCCCTCGACGACCTGGACGAGGACTTCGGGGACGACGAGGACGACGAGGACGACGAGGACGGCCTTCCCGCCGCGGTCGCGGCCCTCGGGCTGCAGGACCTGCACGTCCACCGGCTCGGGCTGCCCGGCCGGATCGGCCCCGCCGCCGAGGACGACCTGGTCGCCGCCCTCTCCGAGCTCGTCGGCTTCGACCCCGAGCCGGGCGTGTACTGCGTGGCCCCGCTGCCCTCGCCCGCCGACCCCGAGCGGTCCGCGGTGGTCGCCGCCGTCCAGCGGGTCGTCCGCGTCTACGGGCTGCCGATGCTGCGCTACCGCTGCCTCGAGCTCAGCGTGGTCGGCGAGGGCTGAGCCCCGCTCCGAGCACCTCCGCGGGCACCGTCCGCGCCCGATCGCAACCGACGAGGGGCTGGGCCCCGCTCCGAGCACGACCGCGGGCACCGTCCGCGCCCGACCGCAACCGACGAGGGGCTGGGCCCCGCTCCGAGCACGACCTCGGGCACGTCCAGGCCCGATCGCACACGACGAAGGGGCGGTCCCGGAGAACCGGGACCGCCCCTTCGACGCGTCGGCCCTTCCCGCGGCCCCCCGACGCCGCGGGAAGCACTCCTCAGCTCGCGGAGGCGAGCCGCTTCTGCTGCTGGTCGCGGCGCTCCAGCAGGACGCGACGCTCGGACTCGCCGAGGCCGCCCCAGACGCCGAACGGCTCGCGCGTCTCGAGCGCGAACTCACGGCACATGTCGATCACGGGGCAGCGCTGGCACACCGCCTTCGCCTGGGCGGTCCGGCGGGCGCGGGAGGGGTTGCGCTCGCCGTCCGGGTGGAAGAAGACCGCGCTGTCCATGCCGCGGCACGCGCCCAGGCGCTGCCACTGCCAGGCGTGGTCCATGGGCCCAGGGAGGCGGGACACGTCGCTCACTCGGCTCACCTTCGCTCTCGTGGGAGGGCCCGACCACGTGCCGGGCGATCTGCCGCGGCGTTCCCCGAGCCTTTCGTGGCCAAACGCCGGATCGGCCGGAACACAGTGGAACGGGCGGAAGTCGCCGGACGCGGAGGCGGGCGGCCGAGGCTCGACGGGCCCGACGGTACGAACGTCCGTGCAGCTCAGAGCGGTCGGCGAGGATCCCCCGAACGGCGCCGGGGCGCATCTCGACACACCATGATTGTGACTCTCCTCACAGCGGGTCGAGGAGGGTCAGGTGGCTTGGAGGGCCTGCTCCACGGAATCGTGGATGTCGAACATCGGCACGAGGCCCGCGATCGAGAGCGGGCGCAGCACCCGGCGACCGGTGCACGCGAGCCGGAGCTCCACCCCGGCCTGGTGCGCCGCCTCCCGGACCTCGATGAGCACGGCGAGGCCGCTGGTGCCGAGGAACGTGACGCCGTCGAGCGCCAGCACCACGAGCTGGGCGCCGTCCGACAGCTGGCCGAGCACGACCGAGCGCAGCTGCGGGGAGGTCAGCATGTCGACCTCGCCGCCGACCTCGACGACGACCTGCCCGTCGCCCGCGGGCCGGGTGGAGACGGTGATCTGGTCGTCCGACTCGCCGCGGCGGACCGCGGCGCCGGAGGTGTCGTGCGTGTGCTGCATTGGCGGAACGGTAAGGGCTGCCCGACCTCACTGCCACTCGGAGCGGGGCCCCTGTGCCTCCCGTCTCCGGCGGCGCGGCGAACGGTCCCCGGGCCGCGACGAAGGCGCGGTCGCCGCGGGCCCGCGTCGTCGACCCGGTGCTGATCCGGTGCCGATCCGGCGCCGGCTCAGCGCAGCTCGTGGTGGCTGTCGTCGGGCCGCCGGGTGTGCCCGGTCCGGCCCAGCAGCTCGAGCAGTGGCACCGCGACGCGGCGGCTGGTCCCGAGCGCCTGGCGGGCCTCGCTGAGGGTGAACACCGGCCCGATGGTCCGCAGCACCGCGACCGCGCGGTCCGGCGCGTCCGGGAGCAGCACGACGCCGCGGGCGAGCTCCACCAGCTCGCCCGCCCGCACCAGCGCCGCGAGCTCCTTGGTGCCGAGACCGAGCTCGGCGAGGCGGTCGGCGTCCGGGGCGGCGAACGGGGCGCCGACCAGATCGGCGCGCAGCGCCCCCAGGGCGTCCCGGACGGGCGCGGGCAGGGCGTGGGCCCGGTCGAGCCGCACGCGACCGTCCCGCAGCACCAGGGGGACCTCGCCGGGACCGACGGCCGCGAGGACCGCGGGCAGCAGCGCGGCGTCGGGGAGGCCGGCGGCTCGCCGTGCGGCCTCGGTGGTGAGCCCGGGATCGAGCGGCTCGGCCGCGTCGTGCGTCCGGACGGCCTCGGCGAGGGCCGCGGCGGCACCCGCGGCCCGCGCCGGGTCGACCAGCCACCCGTGGGCCGCGGGCAGGCGCAGCGCCGCGACCTCCGCGGGTGGGACGCCCATCGCGACCAGGTCAGCGCCCCGGGCGACGCCGCGCCGGACGAGGTCGCCCGCCGCGGTGGCGAAGCCGGGGGCGGCCAGCTCGTCGGCCCGGCGTCGCGCGGCGCCGCGGCGGGTCAGCGCGGGCGGCCGGACGTCGAGGACCACCGCCCCGGCGAGGACCGCGCGCCGCCCCGGGTCGCGCAGGACCGCGCGGTCGCCGATCCGCAGCGGGAGCGGGTGCTCCAGGCGCAGGCGGGCGTGGTGCGGCCCGAGCGGGCGCACCCGGGCGCCGGTCGCCGCGGCGCCGGCGTGGAGCATGAGGTGCCCGGGCAGCTCGACGGGCGCGGCCACGGCGGGCGCCGTGCGGCTCCCCGGCGCCCGCAGCCGGACGTCGATCTCCGTCGCGGTGAGCCACGCGTCCGGGGTCAGCAGCGCGTCCCCGCGCCCGACTGCCTCCTTCGGCAGCCCGCGCAGGTTCACCGCCACCCGCGCCACTCCGGTGACCTCCTCCCGGGGCTCGCCCAGGCTCTCCACCGCCCGGACGCCGACGCGGCGTCCGCCGAGCTCCAGCTCGTCGCCGACCCGGATCGTGCCGGCCCCGAGGGTCCCGGTCACGACGGTCCCGGCGCCGCGGATGGTGAAGGCGCGGTCCACCCACAGCCGGACGTCGGCGGCCGGATCGGGGTCGGGCAGGCCGGTGACCAGGGCGTCGAGGGCGGCGCGGAGCTCGGGCAGCCCGTCGCCGCGGGGCGCGCAGACCGGGACGATCGGCAGCTCGCCGAGCGACGAGCGCGCCAGCGCGGCCTGCGCGTCCTCCCGGGCGGGCTCGGGGTCGAGCAGGTCGCAGCGGGTGATCACGAGCAGCCCGCGGTCGACGCCGAGGGCGTCGAGGGCGTCGAGGTGCTCGGCGGACTGGGGCATCCAGCCCTCGTCGGCGGCGACCACGATCATCGCCGCCGGGACCGGGCCGACCCCGGCGAGCATCGTGGTGACGAACCGCTCGTGGCCGGGCACGTCGACGAACGCCAGGTCGGTGCCGGAGTCGAGCCGGGTCCAGGCGAACCCGAGGTCGATCGTCAGGCCGCGGCGGCGCTCCTCGGCGAGCCGGTCGGGCTCCATCCCGGTCAGCGCGCGGACCAGGGTGGACTTGCCGTGGTCGACGTGCCCCGCCGTCGCGATCACGCGAGCGGGCACGTCAGGTCCCGGCGGCCGTGACGGCCGCGGCGACGGCGGCGGCGAGATCGACGTCGTCGGCCGGGTCCAGGGCGCGCAGGTCCAGCAGGCAGCGCCCGCCCTCCAGCCGGCCCAGGACGGCCGGGTCGCCGGCGCGCAGGGCCGCGGCGAACCGCTCCGGCAGCGCGACGGCCGCGCTCGGCAGCGTGAGGCCCGGCGCGCCCCCGCCGCCGACCGTGGCGACCGAGTCGACGGCCTCCGCCACGCCGCCGAGCGTCGGGTTCAGCTCGGCGGCCAGCCGGGCGGCGCGGCGGCGCAGGTCCTCGACCGGGGTGTCCAGCGCGGCGCGGACCGGGGTGCCGGGGCCGCGGAGCGTGGCCTCGAGCGCCGCGAGCGTGAGCTTGTCGACGCGCATGGCTCGGGCCAGCGGGAAGCGCCGGATCCGCTCGACGAGATCCGCGCCCTCGCCGGCGCCGCCGAGCACCAGCCCCGCCTGCGGCCCGCCGAGGATCTTGTCGCCCGAGGCGGTGACCAGGGTGGCGCCGCGGGCGAGCATGCCGGCGGCGTCGGGCTCGTCCGGCAGCAGCGGGTGCGGGGTGAGCAGCCCGGATCCGATGTCCGCGACGACCGGCACGCCCAGTCCGGACAGCTCCTCCGGGTCGACCGCGCTGGTGAAGCCGCTGACGGTGAAGTTCGAGGGGTGCACCTTGAGCACGAACCCGGTCTCCGGGCCGATCGCGCGCTCGTAGTCGGCGAGGTGGGTGCGGTTGGTGGTGCCGACCTCGCGCAGCCGGGCGCCCGTCGACTCGAGGAGGTCGGGGATGCGGAAACCGTCGCCGATCTCCACCAGCTCGCCGCGCGAGACGACGATCTCCTTGCCCGTCGCCAGGGTCGCGGCGACCAGGGCGAGCGCGGCCGCGCCGTTGTTCGCGACGTGCGCGGCGGCGGCCCCGGGGACGGCCGCGAGCAGGGCGTCGATCACCCCGGCCCCGCGACGGCCGCGGGTGCCGGTGGTCAGGTCGAGCTCGACGTCGCAGGTGCCCGCCGCCACGGCGAGCGCCTCCCGGGCGGCGGCGGACAGCGGGGCGCGGCCGAGGTTGGTGTGCAGCAGCACGCCCGTCGCGTTCAGGACGGGGCGCAGCCGGGTGGCGGTGCGGGGGAGGGCGGCGAGCGCGACGTCGGCCACCTCGGCCGGGGCGATCGCACCCGAGCGGGCGCGCTGCTGTGCGTCGACGACCGCGCGCTTCACCAGCGCGCGGCCGAGCCGGTGCACGGCCTCGGCCAGGCGGGGGTCGGCGAGGACCGCGTCCGTGCGGGGCACCGCGCGGCGGGGGTCGGGCGGGGGAGCGGTCGTGCCGCGGACCGAGGCGTCCGTCATGGGGAGAGCATGCCGTGCCCGTCAGCCGGAGCGCAGGGCGTGTCTGCTCTCCGTGCTCTGCTCGCGACGCTGCTCCGGGACCCGGACGCCCCGGCGGTCCGCCGGGTCCTCGGCCCGGTCCTCGGCCCGGTCCTCGCCTGAGCGGGCGGCCTGCCGGTCCTGCTCGGCCGCGAACAGGTCCGCGGTACCGGGCGTGGGGGTCCAGACGGCCGGGCCGGGGGTCTCCGGATCCGCGGCCGGGTCCTCGCCCGTGACCTCCGGCGCGGTCCCGACGGCGCGCGTTTCGTCGGCGTTCCCGGCCGCCGGGTTGGCGGCCGCCGGGTGGGCGGCCTCCGGCTCGGTGGCCTGGTCGGGCTCGGCCTCGACCGGGATGCGGTCCGTGGTCGCGGCGTCGGTGGTCCCGGCCTCGGTGGTCGCGGCCTCGGTGGACGCGTCCGCAGCGTCCCCGGCGGGCTCCCCCGGCAGGTCCGCGGTCTCGACCCCGTCCTCGGGCGGTCCGACGGGCAGGGCCGCGCCCTCGGCCGGCGTCGCCGGCTCCGGCGCGCCGGGAACCTGTGCCGGGTCCCCGGACGGCGTGCCGTCGAGCGCCCGCAGCTCGGCACCGAGCGCGGCGTGCACCCGTGCCAGCTCGCCCCGGACCGCGACCCGCAGCCCGGCGAGCTCCTCGGCCTGCCGCACGTGCTCGGTCACCTGCGTGGCCAGGTGCGCGCGCTCCGCGGCCACCACCGCCCGCTCGGTCTCCGCCTCGGCCCTGGCCCGGCCCGCCGACGCGTGGGCGCGCTCCATCAGCTCGGCGGCCTCGCGGGTGGCGGCGGCCCGGATCTCGGCCGCCTCGCGAGTCGCGGCCGCGCGGATGTCCGAGGCCTCGCGCTCGGCGAGCCGCAGCACCTTCTCCGCCCGGAAGCCGAAGCTCTGCGGCACCGCCGGCAGACCCTCCGCGGGCGTGCCGGCCCGCAGCGTCCGCAGCTCCTCGGCGAGGCCCGCGGCGTGCTGCTCGGCCATGCGGCGGGCGTTCTCGGCGGCCCGGGCCCGCCGCTCCAGCTCGCGGACCAGCGCGTCGACCTGGTCGCGCGCGTAGCCGCGGCGCACCACCTCGAACGCGCCGGACCGGTTGACCGGGTCGGCGTCACGCTCCGGAACGGGTGTCACGCCTCCGAAGTGTGAATGCCCGCGAAGGCGATCTCCCCACGGGGTCCGCCGGGGTCGGTCAGTGGGAGCCCGTGTGCGGCGGGCGGAGAGGTTACGGTCGCACCATGACGCAGGTGACGACCGAGCAGGCGCGCAGGCTCACCCAGTTCAGCCACGGTGCGGGCTGCGGGTGCAAGATCGGGCCTGGCCGGCTCGCCGAGGTCCTCGCCGGCGTCACCCCGCCCAGTCACCCCGATCTGCTGGTCGGCACCGAGACGGGTGACGACGCCGCCGTCTGGCGGCTCTCGGCCGACCGCGCACTCGTCGCGACCACGGACTTCTTCACCCCGGTCGTCGACGACCCGCGGACCTGGGGCCGGATCGCCGCGACCAACGCCGTGTCGGACGTCTACGCGATGGGTGGCCGCCCGCTCTTCGCGCTCAACATCGTGGCCTGGCCGTCCGAGACGCTGCCGCCGGAGATGCTCGGCGAGGTGCTGGAGGGCGGCGCGGACGTCGGCCGCGAGTGCGGGTTCGCCGTGGTCGGCGGGCACTCGATCGACGACCCGGAGCCCAAGTACGGCCTGGCCGTGGTGGGCGAGCTGCACCCGGACCGCATCCTCACCAACACCGGCCTCCGCCCGGGGGACGCCCTGGTGCTGACCAAGCCCCTCGGTGTCGGCATCGCCACCACCGCGGTCAAGGCGGGCACGGCCGGCGAGGACCTGCTCGCCCGCGCCGTCGACGCGATGTGCACGCCCAACGCCGCCGCGTCGGCCGCCGCGCTCACCGCCGGCGCGACCGGCTGCACGGACGTGACCGGGTTCGGCCTGCTGGGACACCTGCGCAAGATGGTCGCCGCGTCCGGGGTCGACGCGGAGCTCGTCGTGGGCGACGTGCCGCTGCTGCCGGGGGTGCGGGAGCTGGCGGAGGCGGGCACGGTGCCGGGCGGCACCCGGCGCAACCGGGACTGGGTGGCCGACGTGCTCGACCTCGGGCCGGATGTGAGCGAGACGGACGTGCTGCTGCTCGCCGACGCGCAGACCTCGGGCGGGCTGCTGTTCGGCGCCGCCCCGGACCGGGCGGCGGCCGCGGTGGCGGAGCTGCCGGGCGCGGCCGTCGTCGGACGGGTCCGCGGGGGGACCGGACGGATCCGCGTCAGCCGGTGACCACGCGCGGCCGGACACCATGGGGAAGATGGCGGAGGCGGACGGGAATCGAACCCGCCTGACCGAGATGCTCGGCCACGTCGGTGTTGAAGACCGCGGGGGCCACCAGGCGCCCGTACGCCTCCCTGCTGCGGGAGCGGCTCAGCCGGTGGGGCGCAGCGCGTCGGACACGCCGTCGGCCACGTCGAACAGCGCGAGCAGGCCGGTCGCCTCGAGCGCCCGGGTCACGATCCGCGATCCGCAGACCAGTCGCAGGGTGTGCCCGCGCCGCTCCACCGCGTCCTTCGCCGCGACCAGCACCGCGAGCCCGGCGGACCCCAGGAAGGTCACCCCGGACAGGTCGAGGACGACCAGCGGGGCCTCCGGCAGCCGCGCGTCGAGCTCGGTGCGCAGCAGGGGCGCCGTCAACGTGTCGATCTCGCCGTGGACGTGCGCGACCAACGACGTCCCGTCACCCTCGCCGGCTCGTTCGAAGCGGACGACGTCCTCGATCTCGACGCCGCCGTCTTCGGCGGGGGTCTCACTGCTCATTACGCACCGTGCTCCTCGACTTCCGCGGACGCGTGCTGCGGACTGTCGCCTCAACCGCCCGCCAACCCTACGGTGGCGCGCCGGGACCGCACAACAGACGCCCCCTCGGGCGGGTCGCGCAACATCCGAGTTTGACCCGGTGTGATCCAGGGCACTCTGCGGCGACTCGCCCGGTGCCCCTCCCGGAGCGCGTCGACCAGGAGGAACCCGTGTACCGACGGACGTCCCGCGCCGACCTGGCGCGCCTCGGCCACGTCTTGGCAGGCCTGTCCTACCCGGCCGCGAAGTGGCAGATCATCGCGCACGCCGACCACTACGGCGCGGACTCGGTGAGCGCCGGCCAGCTCTGGTCGCTGCCGGTCGGCACCTACCCCGACCTCGTCTCGATCGGCGTGGCGCTCGGCCTGCTCCCGCCCGTCCGGCCGGGGTACCGGCAGCAGCCGGGGGTCCAGGCCGCCGGGGCGGACCGGGCCCACGCGGACGACGGCGCCCGCGACGCCTGACCTCCCGCCGCCGTTCGGCGGTTGTCGCTCGGTGTGACGCGGGCCACTCTCGGCCCCATGGCGACCTACGTCCTCGTGCACGGCGCGTTCGTCGGCGGGTGGTACTGGGACGACCTGCGGCCGCGGCTGGAGAAGGCCGGCCACGCCGTGGAGGTCGTGCCCCAGCTGCCCAGCTCCGGGCCGGACCCCGCGGCGCTCGGTGATCTCGCCGACGACGCCGAGGTCGTGCGCCGGCACGTCGCGGCGGCCACCGAGGAGCACGGCGAGCCCGTGGTGCTCGTCGGGCACTCCTACGGCGGCATGGTGATCACCGAGCTCGCCGATCATCCCGACGTGGCCCACAGCGTGTACATCACGGCGATGTGGCCCGCGCGCGGCGCGTCCGCCTTCGACATGCTGTCCACGCTGCCGCCGCTGCCCTGGATCGTGCCCGGCGACGACGGGACGCTGCGCACGGTCGACGACATCGAGATGCTGCACGCCTGGGTCTGCGCCGACGTGCCGATCGAGCGTGCGGCGCCGCTGCTGCGCCGCACCCGCCCCCAGTCCGCGGCGAGCGTCGCCATGCCCAGCTCCGCCCCGGAGCAGGCCCACCCGGCCACCTACGTGATCTGCGAGAACGACGTGAGCGTCCCGCTCACCGCCCAGGAGGCGATGGCCGCGTCCGCCGACCACGTCGAGCGGCTGCCCTCGTCGCACGCGCCGATGCTCTCCATGCCCGACCGGCTGGTGGACGTCCTCGACCGGATCCGCTGACCGGGCGCCGTCCCGCTGCGGCGGCGCGACGCACCGGAGGTGGTGCTGGCCTCCCCGCCTCGAGGTGTGGGTGCCGCGCACGCTCCACCGGGCAGCACGGTCGTCCCGCGTGCCGGGCGACGACAGGGTTCTCCCGACCGCCCGGAACCCCCGCCGGGCCGACCCGGAGGACCCCGCATGCGCCCCGCCCCGACCCCCACCGGCCTCGAGCACGGAGTCCCCGTGCAGGTCGGGAGCGTGCCGCCGCCCCGCCGTCCCGAGCCGGCGCAGGCCGCCGCCCCGCCCCGACCCGCGCCACGCCCCACCTCGCGCCCGACACCCCGGCCCGCTCCCGCCGTCCCCCTGCACCCCAACCCCGTCCACCCCGGCCAGACGCACCCCGGCCAGACACACCCCGGCCAGACACACCCCGGCCCGGTGCGCCCCGCACCCGGCCACCCGCACCACGTGCTCCGGCGCCCCGGCCCGCTCCACCCCCTGCCGCGGCACCCCGGACCGCGCCCCGCGGGCCCGTCTCCCGTCCGTGATCCGCGTCCCGGCGGCGACGGCACCGCCTCCCGACGCCTTCCCTCCCCGGACGGGGCCCACGAGCCCGGCCACCCGCTGACCGCCGCCGCCACCCCGCGCCTGGGCCGGCGCGCCCTGCGCCGCGAGCAGCTCGCCACCCTGGCCGCGCCCCGCCGCCGCTACTCGCTCCTCGCCCGGCTGCTCTTCGTGACCACGGACCTGCTCTACGGCCGCCGGCGCACCCTGGAGAAGTTCCAGGTGCTCGAGATCGTCGCCCGGATCCCGTACCAGATCTGGGAGAACGCGGCCTACCGCCTGCTCACCCGCCGGCACCGCGACGGCGCCCTGGCCCGCCGCGTCCACGAGCGCATCGAGGAGAACCGGGAACAGCAGGACAACGAGCAGTGGCACCTGCTGATCGTCGGCGAGCTCGTGCGGGCGTCGGGGAAGCGACTCGGCCGGGTCCGCTTCCGGGTGCTCCCGCTGCTGCTCGCGCTGTCCTATTACCACGTGGCCTGGCTGATGTTCGTGCTCGCGCCGCGCTGGAGCTACCGGCTGAACGCGGACTTCGAGGACCACGCCGAGCACGAGTACGCCGAGTACGTCACCGAGCACCCGGAGCTGGAGACGGTGCCGCACCGCTCCGCCTTCGCCGACCGCTACGGCGCGCACGCCACCGTCGCCGACCTGCTCCGCCAGATCGGGCACGACGAGCGGATGCACAAGCAGGAGTCGGAGCGCTACCTCGCGGAGGGCCGGTTGGGGTGATCCACGGGCCGTCGTAACGCCCGGGCCGCGCGCGGCGAGGACAGGCCGGGGGTGGTGCCAGTACCACCCTCCTCCGGCGTGCCAGCCGGTCTCTTCGCCGCGGACCCTCCCGGCGCGGACCCGGCCCTCCCTAGGGTGAGCAGGTGACACAGCAGACCGAGTCCGGTGCAGTCGGCGCCCGCGGCGGCACGGCGCCCGGCCCCGCCCTGGTCGTCCGCGGTCTGCGCAAGACCTACGAGGCCGGCACGGCGCCGGTGCGGGCGCTGCGCGGCGTCGACCTCACCGTGCGCGCCGGCGAGTTCGTGGCGCTCATGGGCCCCTCCGGCTGCGGCAAGTCCACGCTCCTGCACCTGCTCGCCGGGCTGGACCGGCCGGACGAGGGCACGATCGCCCTGGACGGCACCCGCATCGAGGAGCTCGGCGCCCAGCGCCTCGCCCGGCTGCGCCGCCGCAGCGTCGGCCTGGTCTTCCAGTTCTTCCACCTCATCGAGCACATGTCGGCGCTGGAGAACGTCTCGCTCGCCGCGCTCGTCGCGGGCGCGAAGCCCGCCGAGGCCACCGCGCGGGCCCGGGACCTGCTGGACCAGCTCGGTCTGCTCGACAAGGCCCGCGAGCTGCCGGCCGCGCTGTCCGGCGGCCAGCGCCAGCGCGTCGCGATCGCCCGCGCGCTGGCCAACCGCCCCACCCTGCTGCTGGCGGACGAGCCGACCGGAGCCCTGGACTCGGACGGCGCCGCCGAGGTCCTCGACCTGTTCCAGCGCCTGCACGCACAGGGCCAGACGATCCTCATGGTCACGCACAGCCGCGAGGTCGCCGAGGGCGCGCAGCGCCTGGTCCGCATGCGGGACGGCCGCATCCTCGCCGACGGCGAGCCGTCCGCTCCCGTCGAGGTGCCCGCCGGGCTGCGGGTGGCCCGGTGAGCGACCGCACCCCGCTCCCGGCCGGCGCCGGGTTCCGCACGTACCGGCGCGTCGGCGTCGGCACGGGCCGCCGTGCCCGCAGCTCGTTGCTGCTCTCCGGGCTGATCGGCGCGGCCGGGGTGATCGCGCCCGGCGTCGTCGTCGGGTTGCTGGGCGGCGGGCCCGCCTGGTGGGTCACGGCGCTGATCGCCGCGGTCGTGCTGGCGATCGGGATCGGGCTGATGGTCAGCGCCGCGGCCCGACGCGCCAGCACGTCCGTGCTGGTGGGGGCCTCGGAGTTCGGCGGGTTGTCGGTCGCGGTCTGCGCCGGCCTGCTCGTCGTGCTGCTGGTCCTCGGCCGCACGCCGCTCGGGGCCGAGCGCGCGCTGGTGAACCCCACCCTGGTCGGGATGCTGGTCGTCGCCGTGGTCGCGGGGCCGCTCGGCCGCCGGGCCGCGCGCACCACCCGGGCGGCGCTGCAGGGCGTCCGCCGCTCGCCGGACGAGCTGCTCGCGGACTTCGCCGAGCGCGCCGGCCGCGGTACCCCGGTCGACGACCTGCTCCGCCAGCTCGCCGAGACCATGCGGCAGGACTGGCGGCTCTCCCGCGTGCAGATCTGGGCCGAGCGGGGCGACGCGCCGCGCAGCCTCGGGCGCAGCCTGGTCGTCCCGCAGCCGGTGGAGCCGGGTCCCGAACCGCTCCCGCTCGACGCCGACGAGCTCGCCACGCTGCAGCGCGCCGGGGTCGCGGGGCCGGGGTGGCTGGAGCTCTGGCTGCCGCACCTGGTCGAGGAGGACGGGCCGGCCCGCCGCGGGCAGCTGCGGCTCGCCCCCGCGGTCCACGGTGGCGAGGTGCTCGCGCTGGTGGTGATCGAGCGCGACGCCGACGCGGACACCTTCGGCGAGGCGGACGAGCGGGCGCTCGCCGAGGTCGTCCGGCGGCTGGCGATCGTGCTGCGCAACCGCGCGCTCGACGAGGCCCTGCAGGCGACCCTCGCCGACCTGCGCCGCACCAACGCCGACCTGCAGGCCTCCCGCACCCGCCTCGTCGCGGCGGCGGACGCCGAGCGCCGCCGGATCGAGCGCGACCTGCACGACGGCGCCCAGCAGCACCTGGTCGCCCTCGCCGTCGGGCTGCGGCTGGTCCGCGACACCCTGACCTCGCCGGACGACCCCAACGCCGAGCTGCTCGACGAGCTCGACCGCGGCGTCCGGGACTCCATCCAGGCCCTGCGGGACCTGGCCCACGGCATCTACCCGCCGCTGCTGCGGGACGCCGGGCTGGGCGACGCCCTGCGCGCCGCGGCCAAGCGCAGCCCGCTCACGGTCGAGGTGCACGCCGACGGCGTCGGCCGGATGCCCGAGCAGGCCGAGGCCGCCGTCTACTTCTGCTGCCTGGAGGCGCTGCAGAACGCGGGCAAGCACGCCCCGGGCGCGCACGTCACGATCACGCTGGAGGTCGAGGCCGGCGCGGACGGCGACGAGCTGACCGTGGTCGTGGCCGACGACGGGCCCGGCTTCGACCCCGCCCGGGTCGCGGGCGGCGGTGGGCTGCAGAACATGGCGGACCGGCTCGGCGCGATCGGCGGCACCGTCGAGCTCGTGTCGGCGCCGGGCGAGGGCACCACGCTCACCGGGCGCATCCCGGTCCCGGCCGGGGGAGCGGACGGGGCGCGAGCGTGGCCACCGGCCCCGCCGGTCGCCTCGCGGCCGACCGTCGTGGCGGGCTGAGCGTGCCCGCGCGGGAGCCCGGCGCACCGGGCACGCGCGGCGCGATCCACCTCGTCGCGCGGGCCGAGCTGCGTGAACGGCGGTGGGGCCTGCTCGCCCTCGGCGTGGTGCTGGGGTTGATCGGCGGTGTCGTGCTGGGGGCGGTCGCCCTCGGCGAGCGCACCGCCACGGCCTACCCGCGGCTCGTCGAGGCGGTCCACCTCGACGACGCCCGGCTGATCGTCCCCGCCGACCGCCCCGCCGTGACCGCGGCGCTGCCGACCCTGCCCGGCGTCGCCGACCTCTGGCTGACCGAGGCGTGGGTCGCGCAGGTCGACGGCCCGCAGCTGCAGTACGTCTCGTTGGCCGCGGGCACCGCGCCGCATCCCGAGCTGGTCACCCCGGTGATCGTCGCGGGGCGCGGGGTCGACCCGGCCGCCGCCGACGAGGTGGTGGTCTCCGAACGTCTGGCCGAGCACGGCTTCCCCCTCGGCTCGACCCTGCCGCTGCGGATGCTCACCCTCGAGGACATGGCGCAGTTCGCCGTCGGGTTCACCCCGCAGGGCCCGGCCGCGTCGGTCCGCGTCGTCGGCGTCGCCCGGATGCCCGGGTGGGGGCAGGCGCTGCCGGACGTCCTGGCCGGGCCGGGGTTCGCCCGCGCGCTGGCCGGTACCGGGATCGGGCACGCCGCCTACGTCCGGCTCGCCCCCGCCACGGACGCCGCCGCCCGCTTCGACGAGGCCGTCGCCGCCGTGTCCGCGGGGCAGCCGTCGATCGTCGGCGACTACCTCACGCCCGGCGTCGAGTTCCCGCGCACGCCCGATCCCGCGGTGCGCGCCTCGGAACGGGCCCTGCTCATCGGCGTCGGCCTGTTCGCGCTGGTCGTGGGGCTCGGCGTGCTGCAGGTCGTGGGCCTCGGGCTGCTGCGCACGGCGGGGGCCGCCCGCGCGGCACGGTCGGTGGAGGCCGCACTGGGGATGACGAGGGCGCAGAGCGTGGCCGCCCGGGTGCTCGCGGCGCTGCCCGCCGCGGCGGTGGCGGCGCTGCTCGGCGCCGCCGTCGTGGTGGCCGCCGGCGGCCTCGCACCGCTCGGCAGCCAGGCCCGCTTCGAGCCCGACCCGGGCTTCCGGCCGCAGTGGGCGCTCGCCCTCGCCGGCGGCGCGACCCTCGCGGTCCTGTTCCTCCTGGTCTCCGCGGTGACGGCCGCGTTCGCCTGGCGGCGTCGCGCGCTGGCGGTGCCCGACCCGGCGGCGGCCCGGCCGGGCTCGCTGGCCGCCGCGGTGGGCGGGTCGCTGTGCCGGCGGCCCACCCTGCTGCTCGGCAGCCGGCTCGCGCAGGCCGGCACGCGGCGCGGCGTCCCGCCGGTGGTGACGGTCCTCGCCGCGACGGCCGCCGTCGCCGGGATCGTCGCCACGGTCACCGTCGGGGCGAGCCTCGACCGGCTCGTCGCGACCCCGGAGCGGTGGGCGGGCGGCGCCGACATCACCATCGCCGACAGCCGCGAGCCCGACGTCCTCGCCCTCGTCGAGGACCCGCGGGTCGCGGCGCTGGCGATCACCGACACCGCGTACGCCCGGCTCGCCTCCGGCGACACGCTCGGGATCGTGAGCATCGCTGCGCGCAAGGGCGCGCCGCCGGTCGAGCTCGTGTCCGGCCGGCTGCCGGCCGCGCCGGACGAGGTGGCGGTCAACCCCCGGCTGGCGGCCGAGCGCGGGCTGTCCGCGGGGGACCGGCTGGACACGCTGGCGACGGACGGGGCGCCGCACCCGATGACCGTCGTCGGGATCGCGGTGGTGCCCAACGAGAACCACGGCCCCCTCGGCCAGGACCTCCTGGCCACCGGCGACGGGCTCCTCTCGGTGAGCCCGGAGCGGAACTTCCCGCTGCTCACGACGCACGTCTACGCCCGGCCCGGCACCGCGGCCGCGCTCGCCGCGGAGCTGGGCGGCCGGCTCGAGCTCGCCCCGCAGAGCGTCCCCGACGCGATCCGCAACCTCGGCGACCTCGGGCGGCTGCCGGACGTCCTCGCGGTGGTGCTCGCGGTCGTCGCCGGGACCGGGCTGGCGCACTCGCTGCTGGTCGGCGCGCGCCGGCTGGCCCGCGAGATGGCGGTGTTCTCCGTGCTCGGAGCCACCCCGGGGCAGGTGCGGACCACGCTCGGCGTGCTGGCCGCGGCCACGGCCGTGCCCGCCGTGGTGCTGGGCGTGCCGGTCGGGCTGGGGGTGGCCCGGCTGTTCTGGTGGCAGGTCGCCTCGGCGATCGGGGTCGGCGGGGACATCGCGGTGCCGGTCGGGCCGATCGCCCTGCTGATCGCGGCCGTGCCCCTAGGCGCCGCGCTCGTCGCGGCCGTGCCGGCCCTGCGGGCCCGCACGCCCGCGGTCGCCGCCCTGGCGGCCCTGTGAGGAGCGCTGGGGTGAGGAGCGGCGGGGTGAGGAGCGGCGCTGTGAAGGTCGGCGGGACGGGGAGCGGCGGGGGCTGGTTCGGGATCCGCGCGGTCGCCCTCGCGGAGCTCCGCTCCGGGCTCCGCGCGCTGCTGGCCCTCGGCCTGATCGCCGGCGTGGTCGGCGGGCTGCTGCTCGGCGCCGCGGTGGTCGCCGACCGGACCGGCAGCGCCTACCCCCGGCTGGTCGAGCGCAGCGGGCTCGACGACGCCCGCGCCTACCTCCCGGCCGACCTCCCCGAGGTCACCGCCGGCTTCGCCTCGCTCCCCGGCGTGGAGGAGAGCTGGACCGCCTACGCCTGGATCGCGCAGATCGCCGGGCCGACGCTGCAGTACACCTCGGTGATCGCCGGGCCCGAGCGGCCGGACGACCTGGTCACCCCGGTGATCGTCGCCGGTCGCGCCCCGCGCGTCGAGGCGGCCGACGAGCTGCTCGTCGGCGAGCCCCTCGCCGCCGCGGCCGGGCTTCACGTCGGCGACCGCATCACGCTGAAGATGCTGACCCTGCGCCAGGTCGCCCGGTTCGACGTCGGGTTCGGCGAGCCGGAGGGCGCCACCCGGCGGATGACGGTCGTCGGCATCGGGCGGATGCCGTCCTGGAACGGCCCGCTCGGCGACTCCATGTCCACCCCGGCCTTCGCCGCGCAGAACGCCGGCGCCGCGGGCGGGCGGTCCGGCTTCGCGCGGCTGGCCTACACCGGCGACGCCGTCGCCGACGCGGCGCTGCGGGACCGGTTCGTCGCGGCGCTCGCCCGCAGCTACGAGGGCCTCCCGCGGCCGTTGATCGTCGGCAACTACGTCCCGGAGGTGCCGGTCTTCCCGACCACGGACGCCGATCCCGCGGTCGCCGCGGCCGAACGCGTGCTCGGCATCGGCCTCTGGGGGTTCGCGCTGGTCGTCGCCGTGGGCGGCTGTGTCGTCGTCGGGCAGGGGCTGGTGCGCCACCACGCCCGCGGCGCGGGGGACCAGCGGGTGGAGAACGCCCTGGGCATGACGACCGCCGAGCGGATCGGCGCGCGGGTGCTGGCCGCCTCCGCGGGGGCGGGGGTGGCGGCGGTCGTCGCCGGCGGCATGACGCTCGCCGCGGGGGCGATCGAACCCATCGGCAGCCAGGCCCGCTTCGAACCCGACACCGGATTCCGGCCGGTCTGGGGCACGATCCTCGGCGGCGCGTCGGTGGTGCTGCTCTGCTTCCTCGCCCTGGCCGCCGGCACTGCCGCCCTCGCCGGGCGCGCCGCCGTCACCCGGCCGCTGCCCGGCCGGCACCGGCCCGCCCGCTGGGCGGTGCGCTGGCCGCCACTGTTCGTGGGGTTGCGGCTCGCGCTGCGCGGCCGCGCGGTACCCGGGACCATCGGCCTGCCCGCCGCGATCACCGCGACCGGGATCGCGGTCACGGTCGCGGGCATCGTCGCCTCGACCATGCTCGGCGCCAGCCTGCAGCGGCTCGTCGACACCCCCGCCCGGTACGGCTTCACCTCCGACCTCACGATCGCCGACGCCCGCGAGCCGGACATGGCCGCGCTCGTCGCGGACCCCCGCGTCGCCGGGCTGACCGAGGTCGAGACCGGGCGGGTGACGATCGACCCGGCCCGCTCCCGGCAGATCGACGCCTACGCCCACGTCGAGCGCAAGGGCGAGATCCCGGTCTCGCTGGTCTCGGGGCGGTTGCCGGCGGTGCCGGGGGAGGTGGCCGTCGGCGCGCGGGTCGCCGTGCGCGAGCAGCTGGGCATCGGCGACTCCGTCGAGGTCACCTCGTCCGACGGCCACACCGCCCGGCTCACCGTGACCGGCGTGGCCGTCCCGCAGCCCGAGCGCGGCGCGCCCCTCGGCGAGGGCCTGCTCATGACGCCGGACCAGCTGTCCGAACTCTTCCGGCAGCCCCTCGCGTCGGCGCACGTCCTGGCCGCGCCGGGGCAGGCGGGCGCGCTCTACGCCGACCTCGCGCGACGGCTGGAGGTGCACCTGCCGGGGATGCCGCCGGAGATCGACACCCTTGCCGGGCTGCTGCGGCTGCCGGAGATCCTGGCGATGCTGCTGGCCGCCGTCGCCGTCGCGGGGCTGGTCCACACGCTGATCAGCGCGGTCCGCAGGCACACCCGGGACGCGGCGCTGCTGTCCGTGCTGGGCGCGACGCCCGCGCAGGTGCGCGCGGCGTTGGGTGTCCTCGCGGGGACGACGGTGCTGCCCGGCGTCGCCTTCGGGGTCCTGCTCGGGCTGGGCGGCGGCCGGCTGCTGTGGTGGCAGGTGGCGAGCCAGACCGGCGTGGCGCCGGACGTGGCGGTGCCGGTGTGGCCGATCGCGCTGATCATCCCCGCGGTGCTCGTCGGCTCGCTGGTGCTCGGCGCGGTGCCGGCGGTGCGGATGGCCCGGGAGCCGGTCGCGGCCTCGCTGCGCACGGGGTAGCGCTCCCCGCGGCTACGCCGCGGTGCCGATGCGCGGCTACGCCGCGGTGCCAATGCGCGGCTACGCCGCGGTGCTGATCCTGTCCCAGAGGGCCCGCAGCACGGGGGCGCCGAGCTCCTCCTTGTGCAGGTAGCCGGCGATGCCGGGGCCGTGCGGGTCGATCCGCAGGTCCTCGAGGCGGTAGGTCGAGCACAGCACCGTGCGGGTGCCGGGCACGGCGGCGGAGACCCGCGCGGCCGCCTCGGCGCCGTCGATGCCGGGCAGGTTGACGTCCATCAGCACGAGATCCGGATGGACCTCGGCGACCGCGTCGACGGCGTCCTCGCCGGTCTCCGCGACGCCGGCGACCTCCCAGCCGGGCATCCGCCCGATGACCGCGGCGGCGGCGAACCGGAACGGCCGGTGGTCGTCCACCACCAGCACGCGCACCTGCGCCGTCGACGCGACTCGTTCCTCCATGCGGGACAGTCTGCCCCGCCGGCGCCCGATCCGCCGAGGATGCGGCCCCGTGACCCCGCCGGGGCCCACCTCCTGATCCGATGGTGGTGCTGACCCCACCCCCACTCGCGGGTTGAACCCCTCGTGGCCACGGCGCCCCCGGCGGCACAGTTCTCCTCGTCATCCACGGGCCGTGCCGAGCGACGGCCCCGGGCGAGGGCCGACGGCCCGGACCGCCAACACCCGAGAGGACCCTCCATGACCGGCACCATCGCCCGAGCCGCCGCCGCAGTCGCCGTCGCCGCCTCGGTCACCCTGGCGACCGTCGCGACCGGTGGCACCGCCCTCGCCGCCGAGCCCGGCGCCCCACCCGGCCCCGGGACGTCGCCCCAGCAGGCCTCGCCCACCGAGCAGGCGGCCGCCGAGGTACGCCCGGCGATCGTGTACCTGACCGAGACGTTCAGCGCCTACGTCGGGGACGGCACCGGCCTGTACTTCAACAACGGCCAGCCGTACACCGTGGACGCCACGTGCACCGGCTTCGGCGTGAACCCGCAAGGCTACATCGCCACCGCCGGCCACTGCGTCGACACCACCAGCCCGGACGGCGTGCGGGCCACGTTCATCGCGATGGCGGCGCAGGAGGTCGTGACCGCGGACCCGCGGCTCGCGCTGCAGGACGTCGTGGCCTACGGCCTCGCCAACTGGACCGTCGAGGGCCAGGCGAAGAACTCGCCGATCGAGGCGCAGTACTCGGCCGTCATCGGCTCGGGCACCGGGAACGGCGCCAAGGGCCAGGCCGTCCCGGCCCGGCTGGTCGACTTCCGCCCGCCCGCCCAGGGCGACGTCGCGCTGCTGAAGATCGAGAGCACCGACCTGCCGTCCGTCCAGCTCGGCACCGACACCGACGCGGCCATCGGCACGCCGGTCCTGTCGATCGGCTACCCGGCCGCGGCCGACGCCGTCACCGACCCGACGCTGGAACCGTCCAACAAGGACGGTCAGATCAGCACCAAGCGCACGATGGGCAGCGTCCCCTACTACGAGACCTCCGCCTCCCTCTCGCCCGGTATGAGCGGCGGCCCGACCGTGGACATGCAGGGCGACGTCCTCGGGATCAACAGCGCGCACCTGCCCAACGACCAGGCCTTCAACTTCATCGCCCCGGCGAACGGGCTGACCGAGCTGCTCGCGCGCAACGGCGTGCAGAACCAGCTGGGCCCCAACGACACCCTCTACCGGGACGCGCTGGCCGACTACTACGCCGGCCACTACACGGACGCCATCGCCGGCTTCGACCGGCTGTTGCTCGTCGACCCCGACCACGGGCAGGCGCAGCAGTTCAAGACCGAGGCCGCCAAGGCCAAGGAGCGCTTCGGCGACACGCCGGTCGTGCCCGCCGCGCAGCAGAGCGACGACACCGGCATCTGGGGTCTCGCCCCGTGGCTGTTCTGGACGATCGTCGGCGGCGCCGCCGCGCTGGTGATCGGCGGGATCGCGCTGCTGGTCGCGGTGCTGCGCCGGCGCAAGGGCGACGAGGGTCGGGTCGCCGCGGACATCCCGGCCCCGCGCGACCCGCGCCTCGACGGCTACGCGGACTGGACGCCCGGGGCGCAGGCGCCGCGGATGCCGCAGGCGCCGTGGGGGAGCACGCCGATGCCCCAGCCGGCCCGGCCGGCCCCGCAGGCGCCGGCGTGGCAGCAGCCGGTCCGGCCCACCGCGCCGGCCGGTCCCGCCGACGGCCCGACCACGGTCGTCACCCCGGCCGACATCATGGCCTCGCAGCGCCCCGCGCCGGCCGCCCCGTTCGTGAACCCGGGCGTGCCGGTCCCCCCGATCGCTCCGCAGCCCCCGACGGCGCCCACGCCGCCGCCGGCCCCGGCCCCCCAGCCGGTCAACGGGTCGGGTGAGGAGGCCGCCGCGCCCACCGCGGTCGTCTCCATCCCGAAGGCCGGGAGCTGCGCGAACTGCGGCTCCACCGTCACCCCAGGCGCGATCTTCTGCCCCACCTGCGGAACCCGCCAGAGCTGACGCCACCACCGATCCGCACGACCGACCCGAGGGCCGGCCCGGACGTCCGGGCCGGCCCTCGGCCGTTCCGCGGAAGAAATCTCCCGCAGCCGCGTCGAGGATGTGGGTGCCGCTCCGACCACCCCGCGAGCGGCGCCGACGAGGGCGCCCTGACGCAGGAGGACCATCGTGCGCACCCTGATCCACTTCGTCCACACCTCGCTCGACGGCCGCATCCAGGGCCCGCACGGCGAGTTCGACTGGCCCGAGATGGGCCCGGAGCTGTCGGCCTACTCCCTCGAGCTGAACGACCAGCTGGACACCCTGCTCTACGGCCGCCGCGTCTGGGAGATGATGGCCGCCTACTGGCCGACCGCCGACCAGGTCTCCGACCACCCGCACGACCGGGCGTACGCGCCCCGGTGGCGGGCCACGGAGAAGGTCGTGGTGTCCCGCACCCTCGAGCGGGTCGACGCCGGGAACACCACCCTGATCCGGGACGACGTGCCCGCCCGCGTCGCCGCGCTCAAGGAGCGCCCCGGCAAGGACATCGTGCTGATGGGCGGGGCCGCCCTCGCGGGTTCGCTGGCCGCGGCGGGACTGGTCGACGAGGTGCGGATCTGTGTGCATCCGGTCGTCCTCGGCGGACCGCACGCCGTGCTGGAGACCGGCGGTACCCGGCTGGGCTTCGACCTGGTCGGTACCCGGGTGTTCGACGGCCGCGTGGTCGAGTCCACCTACCGCCCGCGGCGGTGACCGTTGACCACCCCTCCCCCTGTGGTTGGTTCACCGCCCAAGAGGGGGTGGCATGGCCCGCACGAACATGAGGGCGTCGTGCTCGTGGCGGAGGAGAGCGGGATGCCGGCGGCGGCCGGGATCCTCGCCTCGCTGCCCGTCGGCACCCGCGGCCGGGCGGTGATCGAGGTACCGGCGGCGCAGGACCGGCAGGAGCTCCCGGCCCCGTCCGGCGTCGAGGTCACGTGGGTCGTCCGGCAGGACCCCGCGGCCACGCCCGGCCGCGCCGCCCTCGCCGCCGGCACCGCCCTGCCCGTGCCGACCGAGCCCTTCTACGGCTGGACGGTGGGCGAGCAGGCGCTGCCGACGGGCATGCGCCGGCACTGGGTGCGCAACGGCGTGCCCAAGAACCGGATCATGTTCTGCGGCTACTGGCGGGGCGCCGCCCACCAGGTCGGGACACGGGCTCCCGGCCGGCGACGCAGGACACGGGTCGACCCGGCCGGCGCTCAGCGAGCCTCCTGCGCTCCTCCGGGTGGGAGCCAGGTCCTCGCCGCGCACACCAGCGCGGCCACGCCCGTGGCCAGTGTCGGTTCGATCACCGGGGCGAAGAGCGGGGAGTGGTTGGTCGGGAGCCGAGTCATCAGCCGGAGGACCTCCTCCGGACCGCTCGCCTCCTCGAAGGCGGCCGGGTCCGCTCCTCCCAGCCACCAGAAGACCCCCGGGACGCCGGCTTCGGTCGCGTACAGGCCGAAGTCCTCCGTGACGCCGACCAGGCCGGGATCCAGCACCGGGCGCGGCGCGATCAGCTCCGCGAAGGCCGCGCGGGTCCGGGCGGTCGCCTGCTCGTCGTTGACCAGGACCGGGGAGTGGTCGAACAGGACCACCTCAGGATCACGGGGCGCGCCGGACGCGGAGGCCTCGGCCCGGACGATCCGGTCGATCCCCTCGTGGAGGCGTCGGCGGACGGCGGGATCGGCGCTGCGCACGCTCACCAGGAGGTCGGCGTGGTCGGGGATGATGTTCTCCTTCGTCCCCGCGTGCAGCGCCCCGACCGTGACGATCGCGAAGTCGGTCCCCGCCACCTCGCGGGACACGAGGGTCTGCAGGCGCAGCACGGCCGAGGCGGCCATCACGACCGGATCGACCGTCGCCTGCGGGACCGCCGCGTGGCCACCGCGTCCGAACAGCGTGATCCGCACCGAGTCGGCCGCGGCCAGGGCGGGGCCGGCGTGCAGGCCCAGGGTGCCGGCCGGCATCGGCGCGACGTGCTGCCCGAGGACGATGTCGGGACGTCCGAACCGGTCGAACAGCCCGTCGTCGACCATCGCCCGCGCCCCGGCCCAGATCTCCTCGGCGGGCTGGAACACCAGCAGCACCGTCCCCGACCACGACGCCCGGTCGCCGGCCAGGACGCTCGCTGCTCCGAGCAGGCACGTCATGTGCATGTCGTGGCCGCAGGCGTGCATGACCGGCACCTCCTGCCCGTCCCGGTTCCGCCCGCGTGCGGCGCTGGCGTACGGCAGTCCGGTCGCCTCCGGCACCGGGAGCGCGTCCATGTCGGCGCGCAGCAGAGCGGTCGGCCCGTCCCCGTTGCGCAGAACGCCGACCACCCCGGTCCGGCCGACCTCCGTCGTCGTCTCGAAGCCCGTCCGCCGCAACCGCTCGGCCACGATCCGGGCGGTGCGCGTCTCCTGGAACGACAGTTCGGGATGGCGGTGCAAGTCCCGGTACAGCTCGGCGAGGTCGGCGTGCAGCGCCCCGTCGACGGACGTCGCCGATGGCATCGGCACCACCCCTTCGGCAGTGTCGGACCTCTCCCCGAGATCCGGCGGACGGGGGCGGGACGCTAGTGGCCGGACCGCACCCCCGGGCAGGGCCGAAGGAACCTGCGTCTGCCCGGCCCCCGACCGCTCCCGCGTGACGCCGCTCAGCTGTTCTGCAGGTACACCAGCACCGCAGAGACGCGGCGGTTGAGGTCCCGCTCCTCGGACAGCCCGAGCTTGGAGAAGATCGAGTTGGTGTGCTTCTCGATCGCCCGCTCGGACAGCACGAGCGAGGCCGCGATCGAGGCGTTGCTCTTGCCCTGTGCCATCTCGCCGAGCACCTCGAGCTCGCGGGGGGTGAGCGCGTCGAGCTCCGAGGGCTTGGCCCGCTGGGCCGCGACCAGGCCCTCGATCACCGTCGGGTCGATCACCGAGCCGCCCTCGGCCACCCGGCGGACCGCCTCGGCCAGCTCGTCGCCGTCGGCCACCCGCTCCTTGAGCAGGTAACCGCGCCGCGCGGTGCCGTCGGCGAGCAGGGTCAGCGCGTACTGCGCCTCGGCGTACTGCGACAGCAGGATCACGCCCGTCCCCGGCTTGCGGACGCGCAGGTCCGCGGCCACGGAGAGACCCTCGTCCGAGTTCGTCGGGGGCATCCGGATGTCCGTGACGACGACGTCCGGGTCGTGCTCGTCGATCAACGCGGTCAGCGTGGGCAGGTCGGGGGCCGCCCCGACCAGCGAGAGGTCCTCGGCGCCGTCGATCAGGCGCACCAGTCCGTGCCGGAGCAGGGCGTTGTCCTCCGCCAGGACCACTCGGATCTTCACGCGCCCAGCCTAGAGGGGCGCCCCGGCGGTGTGGGGGTGTGCTGACCACACCGTTGCCGGGCGGTGACCCGCGCGGGACGCAGGCTGACACCGGTGTCCCGGCGGCGTCGTCGGACGAGGGTTCCGGGCATCCGTCCCGCGCCCGAGGAGCCGACGATGACCCTCCCGCTCACGGCCGACGACTACGCCGGCCACACCCTCACCCCGGCCGCCGTCCCGCCCGCGGCCGGCTTCCGGCGCCGCGTCGTCGGCGTCTCGGCCGCGGTCGGCGGGCTGCTCGTCGCCGCGGGCTTCGCGACGACGGTCTGGGAGACCGGCGAGGGCACGCTCGCCTACCTGGACTCCCTGACGGTGGACCCGCTGCGCAGCCAGGTCGCCGCGGTCCTGCTGTTCTTCGGCTACATGGGGATCACACCGACGCTGCTGACCCTCGCCGCGATGACCCGCCGCCGCGGCCGGGTGCTCGGCGACGTGGCCTGGCGCTGTCCTGGATCGGCACGCTCGCCCTGCCCGGCTGCTGGTCACCGACTTCTACGACCTGGCGATCCGTCAGCAGCTCGATCCGGGGACGGCCGTCCGGGTGTCCGAGGCCGCGCAGAACCTGCCGCTCGCGGCCTTCCTCGGCGGGCCGGCGGTCATGCTCGTGTTCCTCGGCCTGGGCACGGTCGCCGCGTGGCGGGCCCGCTTCCTGCACTGGACCCTCGCGCTCACGGTCGTGGCCTCCGTCGGCCTGATCATGGTGCCCGGGCTGCGGTACCTCGCCTCGGCGAACATCGCGGGCGGCGCGCTGCTGGGCCTGTTCATGGTGGTCGTCGGGGTCCGCGCGCTGCGGATAAGCGACCGCGAGTGGGCCACGGGCTCCCGTGAGGCCCGATAGCACCACTCGCGAGTGGCTCGGTGCACGCGCTCAGTGCACGCCGAGGACCGCCTCGCGCGGGCGCTCCGCCGCGCGGGCCGGCGGCACGGCGTCGACGACCAGCGGGGGCACCCGGCCGCCGGACCGCATCGCCCGCCGGCGGGACCGCAGGTAGAGCCAGGGGCCGGAGAGCAGGGCTCGGTGCCGTCGCCCGGCGCCCGGGCCGGCGGTCTCGGCGGCGGTCACCCCGGCGTCGCGGTCGGCGATCGCACCCAGCCGGCGGACGGCCGCCGGGATGCGGCGCAGCGCCGCGGCCCGGCCGCGCGGCGAGAGCGCGACCTTGGTCAGGAACCCGGCCAGGCCGACGGCGTAGCCCTCGACCTGCTCCTGCAGCCCGGCGAGGTCGCTGCGGTGGTGGTGGCGCACCCAGGCCGCCGGCTCGTAGGCCAGCACGTGCCCGGCGAGCACGAGCCGCACCAGGAACTCGCAGTCCTCGCCGCTGCGGGTGGGGGAGCCGGGGCCGAAGGCCTCGTCGAACCCGCCGATCCCGCGTGCGATGTCCACCCGCACGCCCAGGTTCGCGCCGATGCCCAGCAGGCCGGGCGCGAAGGGGAAGATCGCCGAGTCCTCGGGCGGCGCGGCGAGCGAGAAGGTCCGCGGGCGGAAGCCCTTGGCCCAGCCCAGCGTCGCGTCGGCGACGAGCTCCTGCTCGGTGTCGAGGCGGGCGGCCAGGACCGGCCCGCTGACGCAGACGACCGCGGGATCCGCGGCGAAGGCCCCGGCCAGCCGGCGGGCCCAGGCCGTGTCGACCTCGGTGTCGTCGTCGGTGAAGAGGACGAGCCGGGTCTCCGCCTCGGCCAGGCCCCGGTTGCGGCCGGCGGAGGTGCCGCGGCGCGCCTCGCGCAGGTAGCGGACGCGGGGGTCGCCGAGACGGGCGACGACCCGCTCGGTCGCGTCGTCGGCCGGGTCGTTGTCGACCACCAGCACGGTCACGGCGGGGTGGTCGCCGGCCAGCACCGCGCGCACCGCGCGACCCAGGCTCTCGGCACGTCCGCGGGTGGCGATCACGACGGTGACCGGCTCGACGGAGGTCGGCACCCGCCGCGGCGCCGGCAGCGTGCCGAGCTGCGCGCGGACCGCCTCGGCGACGGTCACCGCGTCGGCCACGCCCGCGTGCAGCGGCACGGTGACCTGCCCGACGGCGTCGCCGCCTGCGGTCACCAGCAGCCGCGCGGCGGTGTAGCGGGGGTCGACGTGCAGGCCCGCGACGTCGTCGACGTCGGTCTCACCGACCCACGTGGGCCCGTGCTCGTCCGTCATCTCGCGTCCCTTCCGTCCCCGCCCTGCACCCGGCGTTCGGGTGTCACGGGAGGGACGACCACGAGTCTCCTTGCGCGCGCTGTGACCACCCTGAGAACGGCCACTTCCCCAGGTCGGTGACGTCCTCCAGGGGGCAGCACGGGGTGGGTCGACTCCTCGCGGTCACGCTCCGTGTCGATTCCGTGAGGACACGCCCGGGCCGGGGTAGGGTCCTCGCGTGGGTGAGGGATCAAGGGTCCGCCGGCCGCGTGCCGGCATCGTCGTGACCGGGAGCGAGCTGCTCACCGGGGCCGTCCGGGACGCCAACGGGCCGTGGGTCTCCCGCGAGCTCGGCGAGCTCGGGTTCGAGGTCGCGCAGGTCGTGATCGTCGGGGACCGGCCGGAGGACCTGGCCGCCGCGCTACGGCAGGTGACCGAGGGCGGGGTCGACCTGGTCGTGACGAGCGGCGGGCTCGGGCCCACCGCCGACGACATCACCGTCGAGATCGTCGCCGCGTTCGTGGGTGCGGAGCTGGAGCTCGACACCGCGATGCAGGAGACGATCGGGCGGCGGGTGGCCCGGTGGGCGAAGCGGACCGGGTTCGACGGTCCGGCCCTCGACGAGGCGACGCGCAAGCAGGCGACGGTGCCGCGCGGGGCGGTCGTGCTGCCCCCGGTCGGGACCGCGCCCGGGCTCGTCGTCCGGCGTCCGGACGGGCCGCTGGTCGCTGTCCTGCCCGGGCCGCCGCGCGAGCTGCAGGGGATGTGGCCGGCGATGCTGGAGGCGGCGCCGTTCGCGGAGCTGCTGGCCACGGTGCCGCGGGCGGAGGCGCGGTCGCTGCGCTTCTTCAACCTGCCCGAGTCCGAGATCGCCGCGACGCTGCGTGACATCGAGCGCTCCCGCGACCTGTCCGACGTGGAGGTGACGACCTGCCTGCGCCGCTCGGAGCTGGAGGTCGACCTGCACCCGCTGCCCGGCGCCGAACCGGTCGCCGCCGAGCTCGCCGACGAGCTGATCGCCCGGCACCGGAGGCAACTGGTCAGCGCGGTCGGCGCGAGCACGGACGAGCTGCTCGCCGAGGCGCTGCTCGAGCACGGGCTCACGGTCGCGACGGGGGAGTCGTGCACCGGCGGAATGCTGGCCTCGCGGCTGATCGACCGGGCCGGCTCGTCGGACTACGTGAACGGCGGGGTGGTCGCCTACTCGAACGAGGCCAAGACCGCGCTACTGGGCGTGCCGGCCGAGATGATCGCCGAGCACGGGGCGGTGTCGCCGGAGGTGGCCCGCGCGCTCGCCGACGGGGCACGGGAGAAGTTCGGCGCGTCGATCGGCGTCGGGATCACGGGGGTGGCCGGGCCCGGCGGCGGCACCGAGGCCAAGCCGGTCGGGTACGTCTGCTTCTGCGTCACGACGGCGGACGGGCAGGTCCTCGCCCGGGACCCCGTGCTGCCCGGTGCCCGGGGGGACATCCGGGAGCGCTCCACCGACCTGGCGATGCACCTGCTGCTCCGCGCCGCGGGCGGCCTCCCGCACTGAGTTCTGCTCCCGCGAATCGCGCTCTGGGCTTCCGCGAGTCGGGCTGTGGGTTCCCGCGAGTCGGGCTGTGGGTTCCCGCGAGTCGCGCTGTGGGTTCCCGCGAGTCGCGCTGTGGGCTCCCGCGAGTCGGGCCGGGCCCGCCCGTGCGGGCCCGGCCCGCCGGTTCAGCTCGCGCGGGCGGCGGCGAAGCGCTGCTGGGCGTCCGCCCAGTTCACGACGTTCCACCACGCCTTGACGTAGTCCGGCTTCACGTTCTTGTACTGCAGGTAGAAGGCGTGCTCCCACATGTCGAGCATGACGATCGGCACCTGCCCGGCCGGCAGCTGGGACTGCTGGTCGTAGAGCTGGTGCACCAGCAGCCGCTCGCCGAGCCGGTCCCACCCGAGGATCGCCCAGCCGGAGCCCTGGATCGTGGTGGCGGCCGCGGTGAAGTGGGCCTGGAAGGCGTCGAACGAGCCGAAGTGCTCGTCGAGCGCGGCGCCGAGCTCGCCGTCGGGTTTGTCGCCGCCCTCCGGCGAGAGGTTCTGCCAGAAGATCGAGTGGTTGACGTGCCCGCCGAGATTGAACGCGAGCGTCTTCTCCAGCCCGACGATCGCGTCGAAGTTCCCGGCGGAGCGTGCCTCGGCGAGCTTGTCCAGCACGCCGTTGAGCGCGGTGACGTACGTGTTGTGGTGCTTGGAGTGGTGCAGCTCCATGATCTCCGGCGCGATGTGCGGGGCGAGCGCGCCGTAGTCGTAGGGCAGATCGGGCAGTGTGTACTCGGCCACGAGAGGTACTCCGTTCGCTGTCGGGTCCGTCCGCACCGACGCTATCCCCAATTGCAAGACGTTCGCAGTTCAGAAACTCTTGCGATAAGGTGATCTCGTCCGCCCGGTGCGGGCGCCCGGCGTGGGTGGTCGTTCTGGCAGCTCGACAGCGTGCGCCGCGAGGGGGTCGACCGGTGCGCCCGGCGGCCCCCTCGCCCCGTTCCGCCCTGCTCCGCGGCTGGCCGCCCCGGCGTCGGCCTGCGAGGATTTCCGGTGTCGCCACCGGCGCTCCCCGCGGTGGCGGGGGAGGGGACGACGTGGACGACGGCAGGATGTTCGGCGACGGCCTGGGCGTCGGGCCCGATCTCCGCGGGGCCGCGGAGGTCGCGACCGCCCAGGCGCTGTCCGGGTTCGGCGGGCGGGCGCCCGACCTGCTGGTGGTCTTCGTGGCGACGGGGCGCGCCGGCGACCCGGACCAGGCCGCCGCGGCCGCCGTGCGCGCCATGGAGATCGCCGGCGCGCGGGCCGCCGTCGGCACCACCGCGCACGGGGTGATCGCGGACGGCCGGGGCGTCGAGCAGGAGCCGTCCGTCTCCGTGTTCGCCGCCGCGCTGCCCGGCGTCCCGCTCGAGACCTTCCGGCTCGGCGCGCGGCCCGGACCCGGGGGCGTCGAGGTCACCGGCACCCCGCCCGCCGCGGCCGCGGCCGGGGCCGAGGCGGCGATCCTGCTCGTCGACCCCTTCTCGTTCCCGGTCGGCGGGTACGTCGAACGGTCCGGCGAGCTGCTCCCCGGGCTACCGCTGATGGGCGGGCTGGCGAGCGTCGGCGCGGCTCCCGGCGGCAACCGTCTCGTGCTCGACGGCGAGGTGCTCGACGGCGGCGGCGCGGGCGTGCTGATCGGGCGCGGCGCGGGGGTCCGGACCGTGGTGAGCCAGGGCTGCCGCCCGATCGGGCCGCCGATGATCGTGACGGCCGCGAAGGCGAACCTGCTGCTGGAGCTGGCGGGGGAGCAGGCCTACGCGAAACTCGGTGCGATCGTGCAGGCCCTGCCGGCGGAGGAGCAGCACCAGGTTGCGCAGTCGCTGCACCTGGGCGTCGCGATCGACGAGTACGCCGACGAGCACGGCCGCGGGGACTTCCTCGTCCGGGGGGTGATGGGCATCGACCCGGAGGCGGGCGCGGTGGCGGTCGGCGACCTCGTCGAGGTCGGGCGGACCGTGCAGTTCCAGGTGCGGGACGCCGTGGGCGCGGGCGAGGACCTCGCCCACCTGCTCGACGAGCTGCCGCGGGTGCGCGGCGCCCTGCTGTTCTCCTGCAACGGCCGCGGGACGACCATGTTCCCCGACGCCGACCACGACAGCCGCATCGTCCGCTCCCGGCTGGGCGACGTACCGGTCGCGGGCTTCTTCGCCGCCGGCGAGATCGGGCCGGTGGGTGGGCGGAACCACCTGCACAGCTTCACGGCCTCGGTGCTGGCGTTCGAGTAGGAGGGCGCCGGCCCTCGCCCGGTCAGCGCACCATCCGGAAGAAGGTGCGCACCTCGTCGACGAAGGTCTCCGGCTGCTCCAGCGACGCGAAGTGCCCGCCCGCGACCGGGTGGGAGAAGTACCGCAGGTCCGTGAACCGCCGCTCGAGCCAGTGCCGCGGTAGCCGGCTCATCTCGTGCGGGAACACGGACGCGCCGGTCGGGACCTCGACGACGTCCAGCCGCTGCTTGCGGAAGCTCTCCCAGTACAGCCGCGCGCTGGAGGCGGCGCTCGCGGTGAGCCAGTAGATCATCACGTTGTCCAGCAGCCGGTCCCGCGAGATCACGTTCTCCGGGTGCCCGGCGCAGTCCGTCCAGTCCCAGAACTTCTCGACGATCCAGCACGCCTGACCGACGGGGGAGTCGGTGAGCCCGTACCCGAGCGTCTGCGGGCGGGTGGCCTGCTCGGCCGAGTAGCCGGTGCCCGTCACCTTGAAGCGCTTCGCGAACATCAGCGCCTCCTTCTCCTCGGCGGAGAGGGCCCGGCGCTCCTCCTGGGGCGGTGCCTCGGCGAGCGGCATCGTCAGGTGGATCCCGGTGATCGCCTCAGGGATCCCGGTGCCCAGCGCGGCGGTGATCATCGAGCCCCAGTCGCCGCCCTGCGCGCCGTAGCGGTCGTAGCCGAGCCGGTCCATGAGCTGCGCCCAGGCGGTCGCGATCCGCGCCACGCCCCAGCCGGACACCGAGGGCTTGGCGCTGAACCCGAACCCGGGCAGCGACGGGATGACGACGTGGAAGGCGTCCGCCGGGTCCTCCGGCTTGGTCAGCGCGTCGATCAGCCCGACGTACTCGATCACCGACCCGGGCCAGCCGTGCGTGAGGATCAGCGGCATCGCGTTCTCGTGCGGGGACCGGACGTGCAGGAAGTGCACCTCGAGGGTGTCGTCGCCGCCGCCGTCGAGACCCGTCGTGAACTGCGGGTAGGAGTTGAGCTCGCGCTCGCAGCGCCGCCAGTCGTACTCCTCCGCCCAGTAGGCGACGAGCTCCTTGGCGTACTCGAGCGGGACGCCCTGGGCCCAGCCCTCCACCGTCGACGGCTCCGGCCAGCGTGTGCGGCGGAGCCGCTCGCGCAGGTCGTCGAGGTCGGACTCGGGGATCTCGATCCGGAAGTCGCGCACGGCCCCTACAGTTGCACGCCGCGCGTGAGGGCGCCGTCGGCCACCAGGTTGGTCCCGCTGATCCGGCTGGCGCGCGGGCTGGCGAGCATGACGACGGCGTAGGCCGTCTCCTCCGGCGTGCCCATCCGGCCGGTGGGGTTCAGCGCCATGGCCTCGGCGAAGAACTCCGGCTGCGAACGCTCGATGTTCTGCCAGACGCCGCCGTCGAAGTAGACGTTGCCGGGCGAGACGGTGTTGGCGCGGATGCCCTTCGCCGCGAGGTCGAACGCGAGCCCGGACATGTAGTGCACGATCGCGGCCTTCATGACGCCGTAGGAGCCGCCGGCGAAGTCCGCCTCGCGCCCCGACACGCTCGACACCGCGACGATCGAGGGCACCTCGCTCTTCTCGAGGTACGGCAGCGCCGCCTCGACCATCCGCACCGTGTGCATGAGGTCGACCTCGAACGAGTTCCTCCAGTTCTCCTCGCCCGGCCCGATGGCCAGGGCGCTCACGTTGGCGATCACGATGTCGATGCCGCCGACGTCGCCCTCGTCGCGCACCCAGGCCGCGAGCGCCTCGGCGTCGGCGACGTCGAGCGTCCGGCCGGACGCGCCCGTCGCCTCGGCCTTGGCCTTGACCTCGTCAGGGTTGCGGGCGCAGAAGGCGACCGTCGCACCCTCCTCGACGAGCAGGTCGACGACCGCGCCGCCGATCCCCCTCGTCCCGCCCGTGACCAGGGCCTTCCGGCCGCGGAGCTGCAGGTCCACGCGTCTCTCCTCTAGATCGTGCGGGCCGTGTCGCGCAGGTGGGCGTGCATGCCCCCGTACGCGGACCCGGCGGGCAGCAGGTTCTTCGCGATCTTGGTGACCGCGCTGTAGTTCGTGTCGACCACGTTGGCGAGCGGCGACTCGGAGATCTGGGTGAGCAGCTGGTAGGCGTCGAGCCGGTCCAGCCCGTACAGCTCCCCGAGCCAGGCGATCATGCCGATCTGGCTGGCCCGCCAGGCGTCCTCCAGCGGCCGGGCCGAGCCGACGACCGTGTAGTGCGTGTCCGACTCGATCCGCGGCCACACCGTCGGCGTGCCCTTGATCAGCTCGACGATCAGGGTGACGTCCATGGCGCCCTCGACCGCGGTGCCGCAGCTCTCGCCCTCACCCTGGCGGTAGTGCCCGTCCCCGACCGAGAAGAGCGCGCCCTCGACGTTGACGCCCAGGTAGCAGGTCACGCCCGGCTTCATCTCGGGCGTGTCCATGTTGCCGCCGAAAAGGTCCGGCACCAGGCTCGAACGGACCTCGCGCCCCGCCGGTGCGACCCCGACCGTGCCCAGCATCGGGTTGCACGGCAGCTCGAGCTGCAGGTCCACGCTCTGCGCCGCGAACCGGACCACGTTGCGGGCCCGGTCGAGCTCGTAGATCCACGTCCGCTCGGGCAGCGGGTCGTGCAGCAGCGCCGTGCGGTCCGTGGTGGACAGGGCTCCGAAGAAGGGGATGGTCGTCGAGGCGCCCCAGTCCCGTGCCGGTGTCATGTCGACGAAGTGCAGGGCCAGGGTGTCCCCCGGCTCCGCGCCCTCGACGAAGAACGGGCCGGTCTGCGGGTTGACCTCGGCCATGTTCAGCACGGCGCTGGGCCGGTCGTCCGTGGAGGTCAGCCGTCCGGAGAAGGCGTCCTCGGTCCAGAGCCGCAGCAACGTGCCGGGCGTGATCCGGTGCGACGGCGCCACCCCGCCGAAGGTCCAGACGTACTGGTCACGCGTCGGCCGGTACTCCACCACGTCCATCGCGTGATCGTTGCGCCTTCCACCATCCCGCCACAACCCCCGCAGGTGAGCGAACGGCGCGTTCGCTCAGTCCTAGTGAACGAGAGTGCCGCTCGTGCCATGGGCTGCCTTCGGCGATGCCCTCGCCGCCCGGCTGAGCGAGCGGCGCGTTCGCTCACCAGGACTGAGCGAGCGGCGCGTTCGCTCACCAGGACTGAGCGAACGCGCCGTTCGCTCAGCTCTGGGTGGCGAGCGCGGAGGCGCCCAGGGCCCGGGAGATCCCCCGCGCGGCGGCGAGGACCGCGGGGACGTAGGCGTGCGGGTTCGCCTCGATCGGCACGACGATCGAGAGCGCCGCGACGACGCGTCCCTGGCCGGCCCGGATCGGCGCGCCGACGGACTGCGACACCATCTCGATCTGCTGCTCGCTGATCGCCACGCCAGTGCGCCGGACCTCTCCGAGCAGGTGCCGGACCCGGTCCGCGTCCGTGAGCGTCTTCACTGTGAACCGGCGGAAAGGGGCCGCCAGCACCTTCTCGACGTGCTCGGGGTCGGCGTGGGCGAGCAGCGCCAGCCCGACGCCCGTCGCCGTCGCGGGCAGCCGGGACCCGGCGCGGGACCGGATGCTGACCGCGTCCCGGGCCGCCAGCCTTTCGACGTAGACGACCTCGGCGCCGTCGAGCACCGCGAGCTGGACGTTCTCCCGCGTGACCTCGTGCAGGTCCTCGAGGTAGGGCATCGCCCGCTCGCGCAGCCCGAGCCCCCGCGGGGCGAGCGCCCCCACCTCCCACAGCCGCAGGCCGACCCGGTACAGCCCACCCTCGCCGCGCTCGAGCGCGCCCCAGGCGGCGAGCTCGCCGACGAGTCGGTGGGTCGTCGTGAGCGGGAGCCCGGTGCGCCGGCTGATCTCGGTCAGGGAGAGCTCGGGGGTGGCCGCGGAGAAGGCGCCGAGGACGTCGAGGACCCGTGCCGTCACCGTCGACCTTCCCGCCACGAGCGGCCATTCTTCCGCACAGCGGAAGGGGGGTCGAGCCGTGGCCGCGCCGTGCCGCACAGTGCTGTCCGACGCGCCGACACGTGTACTGCGGCGGAGCGAGACGCTCGGAGAGGAGCGGTCGATGACCCTGGCCCATCCCCGGCCCTATCAGCAGCCGAGGGACACCCACCCCCCGCTCGACTTCGCGGGCTACAAGAGCACCGGGCTGCGGGCGCCCACGCAGCGGCCGATCCTCGTGCCGCAGCGGCTGACCGAGGTGACCGGCCCGCTGCTCGTCGGCGAGATCGGGCCGAACGACCACGACCTGACCCGCCAGCACGACGCCGAGCCCCTGGGCCAGCGGATCACCGTGTCCGGTCGGGTGCTCGACTCGGACGGTCGCCCGGTCCCGGACACGCTCGTCGAGGTCTGGCAGGCCAACGCGGCCGGCCGCTACGCGCACAAGCGCGACAACTGGCCCGCGCCGCTCGACCCGAACTTCTCCGGCGGCGGCCGCGTGGTCACGAACTCGAAGGGCGAGTACTCCTTCACCACGATCAAGCCGGGCGCCTACCCGTGGGGCAACCACCACAACGCCTGGCGGCCGGCCCACATCCACTTCTCGCTGTTCGGGCGGGCCTTCACACAGCGGCTCGTCACGCAGATGTACTTCCCGGACGACCCGCTGTTCCCGTTCGACCCGATCTTCAACTCCGCGCCCGAGGGCGCCCGCGGGCGGATGGTCTCCACCTTCGACATGGACGCCACGCAGCCAGAGTGGGCGCTGGCCTACCGCTGGGACATCGTGCTGCGCGGCCGCGAGCAGACCCCGTTCGAGGAGCCCCATGAGTGAGCAGTTGCCCCTGACGCCGTCCCAGACCGTCGGGCCGTACCTGCGGCTCGGGCTGGACTGGTCGAAGGGCGCCGACGTCGTCCCGCCCGGCACCCCGGGCGAGATCGTGATCGCCGGGATCCTCTACGACGGCGCCGGCGTGCCGATCACGGACGGGCTCGTCGAGACATGGCAGGCGGACCCCGACGGCCGCTTCGCCCACCCGGACGACCCGCGAGGGGCCGTCGAGCCCTCGGTGCCGGGCTTCCTCGGGTTCGGGCGCAGCTGCACGGACGAGACGGGCCGGTGGAGCATCCGGACCGTGCTGCCCGGCGCGCTGCCGGCGCTCGACAGCGACGCCGAGGAGGCTCCGCACCTCGACGTCTCGGTGTTCGCGCGCGGCCTGCTCGACCGCGTCGTCACCCGGATCTACTTCGCCGACCAGCCCGGCAACGACACCGACCCGCTCCTCGCCGCCGTGCCGGCCGAGCGGCGGGCGACCCTCGTGGCCGAGAAGGTGGGCGAGGCGGAGTACCGCTTCGACATCCACCTGCAGGGCGACCGGGAGACCGTGTTCCTGCAGGTCTAGTGCTGGTCCGAGCTCCGGTCAGGGCACGTTCGCGAAGCTCACCGAGCGGAACGTGTACTCGCCGGAGCCCGCCGAGACCGAGTCCGGGGAGGTCCAGCGCGCCGCCTGATGGGCGGCCGCCGCGGCCTCCCCGCTCGCGTCCTCCGCGTCCGCCTCCTGCTGTGCGCAGGTCCTCGTCGACAGCAGGGCGACCTCGTCGGTGCGGTTGACCGACTCTGTCCAGTCCGCGCCCGGGCCAGTGGCCAGCGACGTCAGGTCGTAGCAGCGCCCGACCTGCGGGTCGACGAGCGTGTCCGACTGCGGCGACCACGCGCCGTTCGGCGCGGTGCCGTTCTGCGCCAGGTAGTAGCCGTGCGCGACGGCGGGATCACTCGTCGGGGCGGCCGAGGCCGCGGTGGCGGCCGCGACGCCGCCCGCCGCGACGAGCGCGGTGACCACGAGTGCCAGTGCCGTCCGACGCATCCGCCGTCGTCCCCCTGTCGGTGCTCGGGCCTGCCACCCGGACGGGTGGCGATCGACCTCACACGGTCAACGCGCGTACCTCCGCCCGGTGACGGGTAGAGGTGATCACGACCTCGTCACGGATCTTCCCCGAAGGGATGAAAGATCGCCTCGCACAGCGTTCACACAGCTGGGAGAGGGCGGAGACCCAGGCGGGGATGCGACAAAGGTACCGATCGGGACGGCGGTCGGCGGAAGAGGTGGACGGGTGACGGCGAGCAGGGCGATCGGGGGGACGCACCCGGCGCACGCCCTCGCGGAGGTCGTCCGCGGTGCCGTCGCGGGTCCGGCCGGCCGGGTCGGCCGCGGCGCCGGTCGTCGGATCACGGCCTTCCGCGCGCGGTTCCCGCTGCTGGCGCAGCTGATCCGGTACAGCGTGGTCGGCGGGCTCGGCACGGCCGTCAACGCCGCCCTCTACCTGCTGATGCGGCTGGTCCTCGACGCCGTGCCGGCCAACCTGGTCGCCCTGCTGCTCAGCACGGCGGTGAGCACCGAGGTCAACCGGCGCTTCACCTTCCAGGGCGCTGCCGCCCACCGCTGGCGCGTCTACGTCCAGGACGCCGGGACCGTCGCCTTCTACGCCTTCTACAGCACCGCGGTGCTGCTCGTCCTGCACGAGGTCGTCCCCGGCGCCACGCCGCTGGAGGAGACGGCCGCGGTCACCCTCGCCAGCGTGCTCGGCGGGCTGGTGCGCTTCGCCGTGCTGAAGGCGTGGGTGTTCGAGACCGGGGCCCGGGAGGGCGACGCGGGTGCCGCGGCCGGCGAGCCCGGCTACGGTCCGGACCATGGTGGACATGACGGGGCTCACGGCGTTCGACGTCACGGTCGACGGGGTCGGGATCCACGGGACGCGCGGCGGCGAGGGCCCGCCGGTGCTCCTGCTCCACGGCTTCCCGCAGAACCACGTGATGTGGCGGCCGGTGATGCGCGAGCTCGCGGCGCGGCACACGGTGGTGGCGACCGACCTGCGCGGCTACGGGGACTCCGACCGACCACCCGCCGGTGAGGACCACTACGGCTACTCGTTCCGCGCCATGGCGGCCGATCAGGCGGGGGTGATGGCCGAGCTGGGGTTCGAGCGGTTCGCCGTCGTCGGGCACGACCGGGGCGCCCGGGTGACCCACCGGCTCGCCCTCGACCACCCCGACCGGGTGGAGAAGCTGGCGCTGCTGGACATCCTGCCCACGGCCTACGTGTACGACCACGTCGACCGCGCACTCGCCCAGGCCTACTACCACTGGTTCTTCTTCACCCAGCCCGCCGACGTGCCCGAACGGCTGATCGCCGGCGACCCGATCTACTACCTGCACCGGCTGCTCGGCAGCTGGGGGAGCGGGCTCGCGGCCCATGACGCCGAGTCCCTCGCCGCCTACGAGAAGGCCTTCGCCGACCCCGAGGCGCGGCACGCGATGCTCGAGGACTACCGCGCGGGCGCCACGATCGACCTGGAGCACGACGCCGAGGGCGGGCGGCTCGCCGCGCCGACGCTGGTGTTGTGGGGCGAGAAGGGCGTGGTCGGCCGCAACCCCGAGTCCCCGCTCGACGTCTGGCGCCGGCAGGCCGCCGACCCCGCCCTCGTCACCGGGCACGCGATCCCCGACGCCGGGCACTTCCTGGTGGAGGAGAACCTCCCGGCCACGGTCTCGGCCCTGCGCGACTTCCTGTGAGTGGCACCTGCCGCGAGAGCGGCAGTTGCCACGACCCCGGCTGAGCTGCGGCCGTGATTGTGGTGCCGCGGACCGTCGTCTCTGTTATCGATCACCGCTTCTGGACCAGGAGAGTCGGAAAGCAACTCTCGGAGTCCACGAGAAGTGATCATGGTCGGGGGGCAATTGGCGGGGAGGCGCAGTGCCCCTCGTCGTGATCACCGATCGTGGAATGGGAGAGTCGAAGAGCGACCTTCTCCGTCCACGACCGGTGATCAAGGCCGGTTCGCGGTGGTGAACGAGGTGAGCGAACGGGCCCGTCGGCCCCCGGACGCCGGTGACGCTGGTCGCCATGGACGACCACCTGCACCGCCTTCTCGTGCGCCAGGACGGCGTGCTCGGCCTGGACCAGGCCCGTGAGCTGGGACTGTCCGCCCGCGCGGTGCACCGGCGGGTCTCCTCCGGGGCGTGGCGGCGGGTGGCGCCCCGGGTCTTCCTCGTCGCCGGACATCCGCTCAGCGACGCCGCGCGGATCCGGATCGCCTCGATCTGGGCCGGGCAGGGTGCCGTCGTGTCCGGCGAGGCCGCGGGCTGGTGGCACCGGATGACCGACCGCTGCCCGCCGCGCATCCAGGTCACCGTGCCGCCGATGCGGCGTCCCCGTCCGCCGGAGGGGATCGTGGTGCGACGTCGCGCGCTCGACCCGGCCGACGTCCGGTCCGTGCGGGGCGTCCGGATCACCGCCCCGGCCCTCACCGTCTTGGAGGTGGCGGCCGCGCTGCCCACCGGCGGCTCGGTCCTGCTCGACCGGGCCCTGCAGCGCCACGTCGCCTTCGACGAGCTCCTCTCGGCCTATCACCGGGCGCTCGGCTGCACGGGTGCCGCGCGGATGCGGGCCCTGCTCACCGCCGCGGCCGACCGGGCCGACTCCGGAGGCGAGCGGGTCCTGTTCGCCCTGCTGCGCCGGGCCGGGATCGAGGGCGGGGTGCGTGCGCTGCCGTTCGGGCCGTGGACGATCGACCTGGCGTTCCCGGCGGAACGGGTCGCCGTCGAACTCGACGGCTGGGCGTGGCACGTCGACGCCGCCCGCTTCCAGAACGACCGCGACAAACAGAACGCGCTGGTCGCCGCGGGGTGGACCGTGCTCCGGGTGACCTGGCACGACGTCGAGGACCGGCCCGACGACGTCGTCGCGCGGATCCGCGTGGCGCTCCGTCGAGCAGCATGATCACTCGTCGTGGAGCGGGAAGGTCGTTTCCCGACCGTCCCGGACCACGATCGACGATCTTGCTCCGGGGGTGCGAGCGGCGCTCCGTCGCCAGCATGATCACCCGTCGTAGAACGGCAGGGTCGTTTCCGACCGTCCTGGACCACGATCGGCGATCACGCCCGCCGCCGGGCCGCGTGATCACTCGTTGTGGAGCGGGAAGGTCGTGTCCCGACCGTCCGCGACCACGATCGACGATCATGCCCCGCCGCCGGGCCGCGTGATCACTCGTGTGGAGCGGGAAGGTCGTGTCCCGACCGTCCACGACCACGATCGACGATCTTGCTCAGGGGTACGGGCGGCCCTCCGCCGACCAGCATGATCACCCGTCGTGGAGCGGGGAGGTCGTTTCCCGACCCTCCCGGACCATGAGCAACGATCATGGCCCGCCGCCCGGCGCATGATCACCCGTCGTGGAGCGGGGTGGTCGATCTCCGACCGTCCCGACCACGATCGACGATCTTGCTCAGGGATGCGGGCGGCGCTCCGTCGAGCAGCATGATCACTCGTCGTGGAGCGGGGCGGTCGATCTCCGACCGTCCCCGACCGCGATCAGCGATCATGGTGCGGGCCGCACCTGCCCGTCCCAGAGCTCCAGCAGCGCGGCCCGGCGTTCCGCCCGGTCCAGTCCGCGCAGGTCGGCGACGCCCCGGTCGGTGACCACGACCTCGACGTCGTGCGACGCCGTGGTGACCGGTCGGGAGAGCCGTTCGACGAGGGTGGGCCGGTCCTTGACCGTCGACGGCATCGCGATCACCGACAGCCCGGACCCCCGCACGCCCGCGGCGCAGAAGTCGGGGTGCCCACCGATCATGCCGGCGCTGGCCCGGCCGACGCCCTCGACGTTGACCTGGCCGTCGAGGTCGATCTCGAGAGCGGCGTTGAGCCCGATCAACGGCGGCGCGCCGGCCGCGGACAGCCGCCCGATGTCGTGCGTGACCTCGACCGGGTGCAGGATCCGCCGGCCGTCCGCCCAGTCGTAGAGCCGCCGCGTGCCGCAGAGGTAGGCGGCGACCGGCTCGTCGAGCAGCAGGCCCTTCGCGTCGAGGTCGACGACGGGATCGGGCAGCAGCCCGGAGTCGATCCGTACCGGCACCTCGAGCGCCCCGACCATCGCCTGGGCGAGCCGGCCCGGTCCGACCTGCACCCGCGCGCCCTCCGGGACGAGCCCGGCGACGTGCCGCGCCACGATCTCGTCGGCCGGGGTGGGGGTGGCGTCGGGGATCTCGATCGGCGGCGCGTCCGTCTCGCCCAGGACGGTGACCTGTCCCTCGCGGATCGGCGGGCCGACCTCGGCGAGCGGCGCGGCCGTGGAGACGACGGCAGCCACCGGCACTCCGGCGTCAACGATCCCGCGCAGGTAGGAGGCCTCCGCGCCGAGGTGCAGCCCGTCGGGCCCGCGGACCAGCGTCGCGACGAGCAGGTCGGGCTTCAGCGCGCCCGCCACCAGGGCCGGGACGGCGGACAGCCGGCAGGGGACGACGTGCGCCTGCCCGGCCTCGACCATGCTCCGCACGCCGGGCCCGCCCATCAGCACCCGGACGTCCGCGAACGCCGCGGGATCGAGGTCGGGCGCGAGGCCGGGCATCCAGCCGAGCACCAGCCGGACCGCCTTGCCCTCGGCCGCGCGGCTCAGCGGGCCGTGCAGGGAGACCGGCGTCCCGCACCCGTCGCCGAGGGCGACCCGCATGCCCGGGCGCACCAGATCCGACAGCTCCGTCGCGGTGACCATGGTCGGATTCGACCACACGGCGGGACGGGCCGGGAGGACCTAGATTCCAGGTATGGCCGACATCGCAGGCGCCGCCCAGTCGAGCACGGACGAGTTCGAGCGCGAGCCGCTCGGCGTGCAGGAGCGGATCACCTCGGACGGCTCCTCGCCCTGGCCGGTCGAGCCGGACCGCTACCGGCTGGTCGGGGCCCGGGCCTGCCCGTGGGCGAACCGCGCGATCATCTCGCGGCGACTGCACGGTCTCGAGCCGGTGATCTCGCTGGGCATCGCCGGCCCGCTGCACGACGACCGGAGCTGGCGCTTCCACCTCGACCCGGACGACAAGGACCCGGTGCTGGGGATCGAGTACCTGCGCGAGGCCTACGAGAAGGCGGAGCCGGGCTACGACAAGGGCGTCACGGTGCCGGCGGTGGTCGAGGTGGCCACCGGCAAGGTCGTCACCAACGACTACAAGGCCCTCGAGTTCGACTTCGCCACCCAGTGGTCCGCCTACCACCGCCCGGGCGCGCCGGACCTGTTCCCGGACAAGTACCGGGACGAGATCGAGGAACTCTCCGAGCAGATCTTCCACGACGTCAACAACGGCGTGTACAAGTGCGGCTTCGCCAAGGGGCAGAAGGCGTACGAGCGGGCGTACACGGCGCTCTTCGACCGGCTCGACGCGCTGTCCGAGCGGCTCGAGGACCAGCGCTACCTCGTCGGCGACACCCTCACCGAGGTGGACGTGCGGCTGTGGGTCACGCTCGTCCGCTTCGACGCCGCCTACCACGGCCACTTCAAGTGCAACCGGCAGAAGCTCACCGAGCTGCCGGTGCTGTGGGCCTACGCGCGCGACCTGTTCCAGACCCCCGGCTTCGGCGACACCATCGACTTCACCCAGATCAAGCAGCACTACTACGGAGTGCACAGGGAGATCAACCCGACGGGCATCGTCCCGGTCGGTCCGGACCTCTCCGGCTGGCTCACCCCGCACCACCGCGAGGAGCTGGGCGGTCGCCCCTTCGGCGACGGCACCCCGCCGGAGCCGCCGCCGGTGGGGGAGCAGGTCCCGCCCCTGCGCTGACCGGCGGCTCGTGGTGCACGAGCGGCCCGTGCGGCGCTACCCGGTCGGCATGATCCCGAGTCGGGAGCGAGGTCCGCGCTCACCGCGCGGTCCGCTCCACTTCCGGTGATCGTCACCCGCATCCCGACGCGCGGGGCGGGGGTGTGCGGGGCGGCGGGTGCCGGCAGGGACACTGGGGGGCGATGCGGATCGAGAGCTTCCCTCCCGGAGACCTGGCGTCGGAGCACCCGCCGACGCCGCGCCCGCCGCGTCGGCGCCGGCGTGCGGTCTCGGTCCTCAGCGCCGGGCTGGTCGTGGGCGCGCTGCTGGCGGGGATCGGGGTGATCACCGGGGCCGCGCCGGACGTCGCGCTCTCCGCCCGGGCCCAACAGGCGCCCCAGCAGGCCCCCCATCAGGAGGCCGCCCCCCGCGCCCCGCAACCCGCGCCCGAGCAGGCCCCTGCGGACCCGCGCCCCACCTGCGTCTCGATGGTGCAGGCGCTCGGCCCACGCGACCGGCTGGCCCAGCGGCTGATGGTGGGCGTCGACGCCGGCGACCCGGCCGGCGCCGCGCGGATCGTGCGCGACTCGCACGTCGGCGGGATCTTCCTCGGCGGCAACGCGACCGCGCTGCTGCGGAACAAGGCGCTCGACGCCGTGCAGCAGGCCGGGAACCTGTCCGTCGCCGTGGCCGTCGACGACGAGGGTGGCCGGGTCCAGCGGATCGACGACCTCGACGGCGAGCTGGTCAGTGCCCGCGCGATGGCGAGGAAGACCCCGGAGCAGGTGCGGGCCCTCGCCGAGGAGCGCGGCCGGCAGTTGGCGGCCCGCGGCGTGACGTGGGACCTCGCTCCGGACGTCGACGTCAGCAACCAGCCCGCCAACTCCGTGATCGGTGACCGCTCCTTCTCGAACGACCCCGCGGTGGTGACCCGCTACGCCGGCGCCTTCGAGGAGGGGCTGCGCCAGGCCGGCGTCTACGGGGTGCTCAAGCACTTCCCGGGGCACGGGCACTCGAGCGGCGACTCGCACCAGGGCCGCGTCTCCGTGCCGCCGCTCGACCAGCTGCGGCAGGCCGACCTCAAGCCCTACGCCGACCTGCTGGCCCGGCTCGACCACGATCGCGTCGGTGTGATGGTCGGGCACCTGGACGTCCCGGGCCTGACCGACGACCTGCCCTCCTCGCTCACCCCGGCGACCTACCGCCTGCTGCGCGACGAGTACGGGTTCGACGGCGTGGTCATGACGGACGACCTGGGCGCGATGAAGGCGATCAGCAACCGGTTCACCCTGCCGCAGGCGAGCCTCGCGGCGCTCGAGGCAGGCGCGGACGTCGCCCTGTCGTCGAACGTCGAGCCGGTCGCCCCGATCCTCGACACCCTCCAGCAGGCGCTCGACTCCGGGAAGATCCCCGCCGCGGACAACGACCGCGCGGTCGAGCGGATCCTCGCCGCGAAGAACCTCTGCCGCCGCACATGAGCGAACGGCACCCTCGCTCAGTAGGTATGAGCGAGAGTGCCGTTCGTGTCACCGGGCCGGTGCGTGACCACCCGGTGCGGCCCGGTGACGGGCTCGGGGGTCAGGCCTGGCCGGTGAAGATCACGGGGTCGGACAGGAAGTCGCGGGTCCATTCGACCTGCAACTCACCGGGAGCCGAACCGACGGCGAACGCCCGCTCGTAGGTGTAGCTCTTGCCGGGCAGCACGGTCGGCGACTCGACCGAAGGCAGTTGCGTGGAGTCGTAGATCTTCTCGGCAGCGCCGCCGCTGAAGCTCGCGTCGGGCCCGCTCCAGATGGTGCTGAGGTCGAACGGCGAACTCGTCCCGTTCTGCACGGTGATGGAGACGACGACCGCCCGCGCGATCTCGCTGCGTGCCGGGCTCGAGTAGGTCGACGGGGTGTACGCCTCGGGCGCCGCAATCGTCACCGCCAGCCCGTCCTCGTACGTGTACGTCTGCCCGAAGCCCACCGCCTGCGAGGCGGCCGGCGCGGTCGCCGCGGCGGTCGGCGCGGTGGCACCGGACACCGTGCCGGAGGACGCGGAGGTCTCGCTGACCGCGCTGGCGAAGGCGGTGGCCCAGAGGACGCAGACCAGCAGGGCGATCGCCGAGAGCGCGAGGCCCGCGACCGACAGGCCCTTGTTGTCGGCCCTGCCGGTCGTGACCCGCTGCAGGCCGAAGCCCGAGAGGATCAGGCCGAGGACGGACAGCGGCCAGCCGATCACACCGACGAACGGGATCCACGCGAACAGCAGGGCCAGCAGGCCGAGCACGAAGCCGGCGGTGCCGAGGCCGTTGCGCGGCTGGGGCGCCGGCGGAGGGACCGGGGCGTACTGCGGCGGGACCTGCGCCGACGGCTGCTGCGGGGCGCCGTACCGGCCGTACTGCGGGTACTGGCCGTACTGCTGCGGCGGGCCGTACGGGCCGGGGTGCTGGGGCTGTCCGCTCTGCGGCGGCTGCGAGGAGGTGGTCACGATGGGCCTTTCGGCGCAACCCACTGCTCCTGTTACCGCTCCTCGCGGGCTTCGTCAGAACTGATGAGAACACTGATGAGAGAACACGAACGGCGCTCTCGCTCACCAGGTGTGAGCGAGAGCGCCGTTCGGCTGGTCAGGACCTCACATGTCCAGGCCGCCGTTGACCGCCAGGACGCTGCCGGTGATGTAGCCGGCCTCGTCGTCGAGGAGGAACTGGACGGCGCGGGCGATCTCGTGCGCCTGCCCCAGCCGCCCGACCGGGACGTTCGCGAGCAGCTTCTCCAGCACCTTCTCCGGGACCGCGGCGACCATCTCGGTCTCGATGTAGCCCGGAGCCACGCAGTTGACCGTGATGCCCTTGCGCGCCACCTCCTGCGCGAGGCTCTTGCTGAACCCGAACAGACCGGACTTCGACGCCGCGTAGTTGGCCTGGCCCACGGCGCCGGACTCGCCGATCACCGAGCTGATGTTGACGATCCGGCCGAAGCCGTTGTCCGACATGTGGTCCAGCACGGCCTTGGTCATGTAGAAGGCGCCGGAGAGGTTGATCCGCAGCACCGCGTGCCAGTCCTCGACGGTCATCCGCCGCACCGTCTTGTCGACGGTGATCCCCGCGTTGTTGACCAGGTAGTCGATCTTCCCGTGGGCCTCGAGCACCTCGTCGGCGTAGCGCTGGCAGTCCTCCGGGACACCGACGTTGCCCTGGTGCACCGAGACCGAGCAGCCCTCGGCGCGGAGCTTCTCGGCGAGGTCGTTGGCGGCCTTCGAGTTGGAGCTGTAGCCGGCGGCCACGTGCACCCCGGCGCGGGCCAGGGTGGTGGTGATCGCCGCCCCGATCCCGCGGGCGCCACCGGTGACGAGGGCGACGCGGGGCTCGGGGTGGGCGTCGGTGGCGAGCGGAGCGGCGGCGGAGGTCATGATCAGGTCTCCAGTTCCTCGAGGGTGCGTGCGATGCCCCGGCGGACGGCGTCGACGAGGTACGGCCGGAGCTGGTGCGGATCGACGATGTGGTGGACGGACCCGACGCGCTGGGCCCGCTGGATGGAGTGCGTGCTGTCGAACTCCTCGGCGACGGCGCCGAGCTTCTCGGAGCGGACCGCGGCGCGGACCCCGGCGAGCTCGGCGCGCAGCCGCGAGGCCTCCGCGTCGGACCCGCTCTCGACGGCGGCGGCGATGCGCGCCTCGAGCTCGGTGACCCGCTCGTCGGCGTTGGTCCGCTTGCGGACCTCGCCGGCGAACACCACGGCGGCGGCCGGCGCGCCGCCCAGCACGGAGGCGTACGAGCCCTCGACGGCCGCGATCTCCATGTGGTCGTTGAGCGTCGCGGAGAAGACCACGAACGCCCCGCCGTGGTAGCGGGAGACCACGCAGAAGACGATCGGGCCGTCGAAGTTGACGATGGCCCGGCCGATCTCCGCGCCGTACTCCAGCTGCAGCTCGCGCAGCGACTCGGGCGAGCCGTCGAACCCGGAGAGGTTCGCCAGGACCACGAGCGGCCGGTTGCCGCTCGCCGCGTTGATCGCCCGCGCCGTCTTCTTCGACGACCGCGGGAACAGCGTGCCCGCGGTGAACTGCTCGGGCCCGTCGACGGGCAGCACGCCGCGCCGCGGGATCGGCTTGGACTCGATGCCGAGCAGGGACACGGGCTGCCCGCCCAGGTGGGCGTCGAACACGACGACGGAGTCCGCGTCGTGCATGTCCGCCCACCGCTCGAGCGGGGCGTGGTCGAGGTCGGCCACGCCGCGCATCACCGAGCGGATGTCGAAGGGCTTCTTGCGTCCCGGGTTGGTGTCGGCCGAGAAGATCTCGCCGAGCGTGGTGAACTCCCCGCCCTCGTGCGGCGCGGTGGTGACGTCGCGCTGCACCGGGTCGTTGGTCGGCGCCGGCCGCGGGAACCGCTCGCCGGGCACCCGGTAGGTGTGCTCGTAGTGCCGGAACAGGACGTCGACGGCCCCGGCCAGGTCGGGCGCCCAGTACTGCGCCTGCCCGTTCGGGCCCATGATCCGGTCGTAGCCGCCGATGCCGAAGTTGTCCTCGGCCGAGACCCCGCCGGAGTAGTCCAGGCTCTGCTTGCCGGTCAGCACCATGGCGCTGTCCGGCGTCATCACCAGGATGCCCTTGGTGTGCAACAGCATCGTGGCCTCGGCGTTCCAGTAGGGCTGGGCGCCGACGTTGATCCCCGTGACGACGACGTTGACCTCGCCGCCCGCCTGGGTGAACTCGATGATCGCCCGCAGGGCCCGGGAGATCCAGTCCATGTTCTCCGTGCCGGAGTCCATGGCGATCTTGGCGCCGGACGAGACGGCGAACCACTCGACCGGCACGTCCAGCTCGCGGGCGAGCCGGATCGCCGCGCACACCCGCGCGCACTCGGGCTCGGCCAGCGCGCCCAGCCCCCGCGTCGGGTCGCCGAGCAGCACCACCCGCGTCATGCCCTCGGGGTGCTTCGCCGTGGGCGCGGTGACCGTCCCGAGCACGATGTTGGCCGTGTTGCGGCCCGGCTCGCGCTCGACCGGCTCGGCCACCGGGTCGGTGCCCGAGCCCTCGACCAGGTCGTACTCGACGAACCGGCCCTCGGGCCCCGTGAGCATCGGGATGATCTCGTACGGGTAGACCGCCCCGCGTCGCTGCGCCTTGATGACGTTCTGGGCGTACGCGTCGAGCTCGCGCATCAGGCCCGTCGGCGGCTCGTCGAGCCGCACGGTCAGGCCCGCGCCCGGCGGTCGGGAGAGCCGCAGGAGGTACTCGTGCGGTGTGTCCGTGCCCGGGCGGTCGGCCCGGAACTGCACCAGCACCTGCTCCAGGCCCAGCGACCCGGTGCGGGCGGCGAGCCGCCGGACCACGGTGTCGAGCTCCTCGAACGGGATGTCGACGACCGGCCAGACGTGCAGCAGGATCCGGTTCCAGCTGAGCTTGGCCAGCTTCGGGTCCCGGCTCCGCACGCTGCGCAGGCTGTCGAGGCAGGCGTCGATCGCCCGCTCCAGCTCCGGCAGCGACCGGATGACGCCGGCGTCGTCCCGCAGCACGGTGAGCCGCCGGACGTCGGACAGGGCCAGCAGGCGCTGGTCCTCGCGCACGTTCTTGCCCGTGGCGTGGAACAGGTGCACGTCCGGCTCGGCCGGCAGCCGGCGCAGGTCGAAGTTGCCGAGCCGCCACAGCCCGAGCCGCTCGGCGACGAGCGGGTGCAGGCCGCGCAGCGTGCGGTCCTCGACGAGCGTGCCGTCGGCCTCCGGCCGGAAGGTGAACCAGACCGGGCCCGGGTCGGCGAGCGCGTCCGGCGCCCCGGACGGGTTCGGCCGCACGGCGACGGCGACGCGGGCCACCCGGCCGGGCGGCACCGCCCCGATCGCGGCGCGGACCCGGTCGGCGCGGGCGTCCGGGTCGCCCCGGTCGTCGGCGTGCGTGGACGTCACGTACAGGTCCACCAGCGCCGTGCGGCCCTCGGGCAGCTCCTCGACCAGGCGCCGCATCTGGTTCGCCGCGGCCAGCGCGCGCCGCGGGTCGTTGTTGTCGATCACCGTGGCGAGGACCGAGTGGTCGTTGCCGCGGTGCGTGTAGGACGCCGTGAGCACCGGCAGCCCGATGCTCTCGCTGATCCGCAGGTCCTGCAGCGACCGGATCCGGTAGTAGCGCCGGGTCATGACCTCGAGCAGGGCGGCGTTGTGCCGCGCGCCGAACACCCCGAGGATCGGCTCGGACGAGGCGACCAGCGCCTCGATCCGCTGCGCACGGTCCGGGGTGTCCGGGCGCTCGGCCAGCTCGTCGAGCTGCGCGCGGACCTCGCGCTGCACGCGCTCGCGCTCGGCCTCGACGGCCGGGGCGTCGAACGAGTGGTAGCGGACCCGGCGCGCCAGGTCGCCGACGACGGGGTGGCGCAGCTGGGTGGCCAGCACCAGGTCGTCGAGGGTGCGCAGGTACTCCTCGCGGCTCGCCGCCGGCAGCCCGGTCAGGGACTCCGGGTGCGCCAGCCGCCACTGCAGCAGGTTGAGGATCACAGGCTCGTGCGCGGTGGCGCGGCGATGCGCCAGGAACATCCAGTACAGCGCCGGCTCGAGCTGCGGGTCCCCGTCCAGCTCCACGCCGTAGTGCGCGAGCGCGCGGCGCAGCTTGGCGCGGAAGGACTCCGGCAGCTGCTCGGCCTCCGCGTCCCGGGAGCGCAGGTAGGCGTGCAGGTACTCCTGGGGGTTGCGGCCCGACTCGCCGTTGCCGTTCGCCTCCGGGCCCTCGGGGTCGGACTCGCGGCGGTTGCGCGACAGCGCCGACAGGTCGGTGAAGATCCGCAGCACCGCGGTCTCGCCGGCGAGCACGGCCGGGTCGTCCCCGGGCAGCGCGGCGCGCGCGGCGTCGAGCTTGGCGAGCAGGGGCCGCGACTCCCGCTCGTCGACGTCGAAGCCCAGCACCTGCCAGCGCAGCGCGGTGAGCACGTCCGCGGCGGTGGCGGCCGGGTCGGTGTCCGCGCCGGTGCCGAGCAGCGCCGAGAAGTCGGCACGGTCGCCGCCCGCGGCGGGCCCGGCGGCGTCGGCCGCCGGCTCCAGCCGGACGAGCTTGGTGCCGCCCTCGACCTGCGTGTTCGACGGCACGAGGACCTCGGCCACGGTGCCCGCGAACGGGGCGCGCAGCGCGGTCTCCAACTTCATCGACTCGACGATCGCGACGACGTCGCCCTCGGCGACCTCCTGGCCGGCGGTCACCGGCACGGCGACGACCATCGCCGGCGCGGGCGCCCGGACCATGCCGGCCTCGCCGCCGGAGATCCGGTGCACGGCGCCGTCGACCTCGACGAGGTAGTCGGTGTCCTGCGGCGCCGAGAGCACCGAGTACGTGGTGCCGCCGACGGTGAGCCTGCGCTCGAAGCGGCCGGACCGCTCGACGTCGACGTCCACCGCCTGCGCGGCGCCGCCGGGCACGTCGAGCACCACGCGGTAGCGGCTCGCCCGGGTGCGGGCGACCCGCAGCCGGTAGGACTCACCGGCCGCCCGGACGTCCGTCTGGTGCCAGGTCTCGGCCCCGACCTCCGGCCGGCCGCGCTCGGCGGCGGTGAACAGCCGCGCCTTCTGGCGGGCGACGTGCCCGTCGTGCGCCTCGACGGCGGTGGCGAGCAGCGCGACGTCGAGCCGGCGCGGCGGCGTGTAGCCCTGCGCCATCAGCCCGTCGAGCCAGGTCGTGTCGGTCTCGCCGGCGACGAGCTCGGGCCGCTGGAGCAGGTCGATCAGGAAGGCCTTGTTGGTGGTGCCGCCGTCGATCACGGCCGCGGTCTGGCGCAGCGCGCGCAGCAGCCGGGCGCGGGCCTCGTCGCGGTCCCGGCCCCACGCGATGACCTTGGCGATCATCGAGTCGAACTGCGGCGGGATGACGTCGCCGGTCGCGACGCCGGTGTCCACCCGGATCCCCGGGCCCGCGGGCAGCGCGAGGTGCTCGATGAGGCCCGGTGCGGGCGCGAAGCCGCGCTCCGGGTCCTCGGCGGTCAGGCGGGCCTCGATCGCCCAGCCGGTGCCGCGCGGGGGCTCCGAGGAGATGTCGGCGAGCTTGCCGCCGCCGGCCACGTGCAGCTGCAGCTTGACGATGTCGACGCCGGTGCACGCCTCGGTGACCGGGTGCTCGACCTGCAGCCGCGTGTTGACCTCGAGGAACGACAGCAGCCGCTCCTTGGGCTCGTAGAGGAACTCGACGGTGCCGGCGTTGACGTAGCCGGCGGCGCGGGCCAGCTCGGCCGCCGAGCTGCGCAGCAGCTCCTCCTGCTCGGCGTCGAGCGCCGTGGAGGCGGACTCCTCGATGACCTTCTGGTTGCGGCGCTGGACCGAGCAGTCCCGGACGCCGAGGGTCCAGACGTCCCCGGTGGCGTCGGCGACGACCTGCACCTCGACGTGCCGCCCGCCGCGGACGGCACGCTCGAGGAACACGGTGGCGTCGCCGGCGGTCTTGCCGGCCTCGGACGCGGCGCGCTCGAAGGCCTCGGCGAGGTCGTCCGGCGTCGCGACGTAGCGGATGCCGCGCCCGCCGCCGCCCGCGGTGGCCTTGACCATCAGCGGGTAGCCGATGGCCTCGGCCTTCTGCCGCGCGTCGCCGAGGTCGGCGACCGGCCCGCCGGACCACGCGGCCAGCGGCACGCCGACGCGCTCGGCGAGCTTCTTGGCCGCGATCTTGTCCCCGAGGTCGCGCATGACCTCGGGCGACGGGCCGATGAAGGTGATGCCGAGGTTCCGGCACAGCTCGGCGAACTCCGCCTTCTCGGACACGAAGCCCCAGCCCGGCCAGACGGCGTCGGCGCGGGCGACCTTCAGCGCGCGCTCGAGCTCCGCGTAGTCCAGGTAGGGCGACGGGCCGAGGTGGTCGGGGTCGTCCGGGCCGATGAGCACGGCCTCGTCGGCCTCCCGCACGTACATGGCCCTGCGGTCCACGGCGGTGTGCAGCGCGATGGTGCGCAGCGGGGATCCACCCGCCGCGTTCCACTCGCGCACGGCGTGGATGAGCCGCATTGCGGGCTCACCACGGTTGACGATCGCGATCCGGGAGAAGCTGCTCACGAGGGCCATCCTGCTACGCCCCGAACGCCACGTGGACATCCTCGACGGAGGTTCCGGCGACCGGGTTGCGCGGTAACGGCGTTGTCGAGCGGTCCCGGACCGCGGGCGGCAGCACGACCTCCGGGGCCATGATCGCGGGGTCGACGGTGAGCACCGCGTACCCGCCCACGGCGCCGGCGCCGAAGCCGGGGGCGAAGACCCGCGTCGGCCGCGTGACGACGCCGTCCCGGACGGCGTCGAACAGCGCGATCGGGATGGACGCGGCGGACACGTTGCCCATGTCGCCGATGTCGAAGTACAGCTGGTCCGCGCTCAGCCCCGCCTTCTCGGCGAGCTGCACGACCATGGTGCGGTTGGCCTGGTGCGGCACGATCAGCTCGATGGCGTCGAGCAGCTTCCCGCCGTCCGGGCCCGGCAGCGCGTCGAGCTCGCCGATCATCTGGTCGAGGTAGCGGGCGACGAGCGCCTTCACCTCCGGTCCGTACACCGTGATGTCGTTGTCGAACTCCGGGTTCGGCCAGATGATCGAGTTGACCTGGGAGGCCGGGCCGCTCGCGTAGGTCTGCAGGACCTCGACGTCCCCGGCGGACCCCTCCTCCGCCGGGGCGACGACGAGGGCGGCCGCGCCGTCCCCGAAGATCATCCGCGAGGTCCGGACCCCGCCGATCTTGTCGCTGAACTTCTCGACGCAGACCAGCAGCACCGGTCGCCCGACCTCCTGCAGCTGGCGAACCGCCTCGGCGAGCCCGTAGGGCAGCCCGGCACAGGCCGCCACGATGTCCGCCGAGCAGTGGGTCTGCAGGAGGCCGAGCTCGCCGGAGAGCCACGTGGCCAGGGACGGGATGAGCCGATCGCTGGTGCAGGTCGCCACGAGGACCGCGCCGATCTCCTCCGGCGCGCGGCCGGAGTGGGCGAGCGCGGCGTCCGCCGCGGCGAGGGCGAGGTCGCCGATGTCGTGCTCGGAGTAGCGCCGGCGCTCGATCCCGGTCTTCGCGGTGATCTCCGCGGCGCTCATCGGCGACCAGGAGAAGCTGGAGTTGCGCACGACGTCCGCGTTCTCGCAGACGTGCTCGCCGCGCACGACGGCCAGCGCCTCGAGCTTCGGGGCCACCGAGAAGGTCTCCGGGACCTTCACGGGCGGCAGCGGCCGCGCCGGCGCGACGGGCGCGGCGGCGGGCCGGGAGGGGCGGGTCCGGACGGGCGCTCCGTTGCGGACCCGCTCCAGGAACGCCGCCACCTCCCGGGTGCGCGGGTGGAACGCGATGACGACCTCGTCGTCGCCGATCGCCGACGCCTCGCGCAGCTCGGTCCGCGAGCGGGTCCACGGGTACTGGTTGTGCAGCACCATCGCCCAGCGGGACAGGGCCTCCAGCTCGGGGGCCTCCTCGTGGGCGTCGAGGATCTCGGTCGTGGAGAAGGTCGGGTAGTCCGGCTCCAGGTCGGGCAGGACGAAGGTCAGGGCGCCGGGCGACTCGAGGAACTCCGCGACGGTCGGCTTGACGGCCTCGAGGTCCGTCCCGTGGTGCTTCCGGTTGCCGTAGACGTCGTAGAGCAGGCCGAACAGGCGCTCCTCGACCTCCGGGTACCGGCCCTCGGGCAGGGCACGCCAGGCCTCGGCCACCGCGGCGGCCTTGCGCTCGCCGTCGACCCAGGGCGTGACGACGGGCAGGAACACGTCGTCCCGGGTGCGCGGCAGGTCGCGCCAGCGGGTCGGGCGCTTCTCGTACATGGTCAGCGCCCACCGGTTGACCCAGAACAGGTTCTGCCCCAGGTCGCGCAGCAGGTCGAAGCGGCGGGTGTAGGCGCCCCGGGCCACGCGCTCGGCGATCTCGGTCCCGGTGGGTGCCTTCGACTCGAAGTCGCGGCCGATGACGGCGGCCGCGCCCTCGAGCGTGTCGAGCACCGAGAAATCGAGATCCGGCGAGAAGTTCGCGGGGAACACGAGGCGGCCGTGGCGGTTGACCACGAACGGCTTCATTACGGGTGCCTCCAGGCGGCGGACGCTGGTCGGAACGTGGGCCGAACGAGAAGGAAACACAGGTCGGTGCGGCGAGCGGTGGCGCGACGGACCCGGCGGTTTCGTCTTCGGCGGTGAGGGAACCGTAGCGGGAATTGCCGGGAGATCGGAACGTGACCTGGCTCTTCACCCGTCTGCCGATACCTTTGTTGGGTCTCCGAGGAAATGTTACCCGCGAGTACTACTCAAGGGTTTTACCAGTGGGTTCGGCGGGCCGGGTGTGGATCGGCGCAGATCGCGGACGTATCACCGTCCGGTGTGGACGGTACCCGGCATGGACGGGTCCACCGGTTGTGGCACCGGGTGCCGATCCGCTCTAGGGTCCACGGGCATGGCCCGTGTCACGTACCTGACCCCCGAGTCCGCCCCGCCCGCCGTCGCCTCGACGCTCGGCAAGATGCCTCCGCTGCACGTCTTCCGCATGATGGCGCACGCCGAGACGGCCTTCCGGCCGTGGCTGAAGTTCGGCGGCGCGATCCTCTCCGACCTCGCGATCGACCCGCTGCTGCGCGAGCTGGTGATCCTCCAGGTCGGACGACTCGCGGCCCGCTACGAGTGGGAGCAGCACGTGCCCATCGCCCTCGCCGCGGGCGGTACCGCCGAGCAGATCGAGGCCCTCGACCGGGGTGAAATAGGGTCTTTCGACCCTGGTACCCGCGCGGCACTCGAATTCACCGCCGCACTCGTGCGGGACGGCGAGGTGTCGGACGAGAACTACGCGGCGCTCGCGGCGGAGTTCTCGGAACGGGAAATAGTGGAGATCGCAATCACCGCGGCCCATTACCTCGGCCTCGCCCGCATCATGACCGCGCTGCGGATCGACCCCGATGCGCCGGCGGGCCCGGACGGCCTGCCCGCGGCCCGCCTGGGGCGACCGTCCGCTGGGTAGGCTCGGCGGGATGGAGATCCTCGCCGGCCGGGTGCTGCTGCGCCCTTCCGACCCGGACGTGACGACGGCCTTCTACCGGGACGTGCTCGGGCTGGCGGTCTACCGGGAGTTCCCGGGCGGCACCGTGTTCTTCCTCGGCGGCGGCTTCCTTGAGGTGTCGGGCCAGGCGGGGGAACGCGCCGAGCGCACGGGCGTGGCGCTGTGGATGCAGGTGCGCGACATCGCGGCCGCGCACAAGGAACTGGCGGACCGGGGCGCCACGATCGTCCGCGAGCCGCGCCGCGAGCCCTGGGGGCTCGACGAGATGTGGGTGACCGACCCGGACGGCGTCCGGATCGGCCTCATCGAGATCCCGCCCGAGCACCCGCTGCGCCGGGACACCCGCGGGGACTGACCGCGCCGGCGCCTCCCGACACGCGTCGTGGCGCCGTCACGCGCCCCGGAGCGGCCCGAGCGGGTCATGGAGCCACAGCGCGCCCGGGAGGCGGCTCCTGAGCGCGTGATGGAGCCGTACTGCGGCCCGAGGGCCGGTCAGGCGGAGCGGAGGCGGGCGCCGGGGCCCGGGTCGGAGGTCAGCCTCGTCCGCGGCTCGATGAGGTGGCCCGCCTCGCAGCGCAGCTCCGCGTGCACCTCGGCGCCGCAGTCGGCGTGCCGGATCACCAGCGGCTGTCCCGCCTCGCCCGCGAGGTGCCGGTCGCCCCAGTCCCGCAGCGCCGTCATCACCGTGCGCAGGTCCTTCCCCGCGGGCGTGAGCCGGTACTCGTGGCGCTCCCGGCGGCCCGGCTCCCGGTAGGGCACCTTCTCCACCAGGCCCGCCTCGACGAGGCCGGCGAGCCGACGGGTCAGCACGTTGCGGGCGATCCCGAGGTGGGCGGCGAGGTCGTCGAACCGGCGGACGCCGTTGAACATGTCCCGCAGCACCAGCACCGTCCAGGCGTCACCGACGATCGCCGCCGTGCGGGCGACGGAGCATGTGCTGCTGTCGAAGTCGGTCCAGGGCGAGCCGGGGGCCGGGGCAGACGCTGCGGACGCCATGCCGTCAGGGTAGCCGCGCGGCTGGGTTGCCGCCAGAAACCCGGGCGACGCTCAGGCGGCGGCCCGGCGGATCAGCGCGGGGTCGTCGCGCGGGTCGGCGACGCCCTCGGGGGCGGGCGTGACCGCCGCGACGACCATCGCCAGGACGGCGGCGACCGCCGCGGCCAGGAAGACCACCGTGTAGGCCGTGCCGGCGGGCCGGGTCTCGCCGCCGACGTCCACCACCAGCGCGGTGCTCACGGCTGCGACGACCGCGGTGCAGGTCGAGGTGCCCAGCTGGCGCATGAGCGTGTTGAGGCTGTTGGCCGCGGCGGTCTCGGTCTCCGGGACGGCGCGCATGATGAGCAGCGGCAGCGTCGAGTAGGCGAGGGTCGCCCCGATGGCGCCGATGGTGGCGGTGGCGATCAGCAGCAGCATCGAGTCGGGCAGCAGCGCGAACCCGACGTTGCCCACCGCCAGCAGCGCCGTACCGATCAGCAGCGTGGTCCGGGGCCCGCGGATCCGGGAGATCATCGCCGAGGCCGAGGAGAAGACGACCATCGAGCCGCCGATGGGCAGCAGCACCACACCGGCCAGGAGCAGCGACAGCCCGAAGCCGTAGCCGGTCTCGACGGGGGCCTGCAGGATCTGGGTCGCGAGCATGAAGGTCGCGAACATCGAGAAGCCGATCAGCACCGAGGCGCCGTTGGTCAGCAGTACCGCGGGACGGGCCGAGACGCGCAGGTCGACGAGCGGGGCGCGGCGGCGCAGCTCCCAGCGCGCCCACACCGCGAGCAGCACGACCGCCGCGCCGAACAGGCCCAGCACGGTCGGACTGGCCCACCCCCAGTCCGTGCCCTTCGAGATGGCGAGCAGCAGGCAGACCAGGGCGGCCGCGATGCCCACGGCGCCCACGGCGTCGAACCGGCCGCCGGTGCGCACCCGCGACTCCGAGACCAGCCTCCCGACCAGCACGATCTGGATCGCCGCGACCACCGCCGCGCCGGCGAACAGCCACCGCCAGGAGGCCCACTGCGCGACGAGCCCGGTGATCGGCAGCCCGATCGCGCCGCCGACGCCGAGCGAGGAGCTCATCAGGGCGACGCCGCTGCCGACCCGCTCGGGCGGCAGGACGTCCCGCATCAGGCTCATCCCGAGCGCGATGACGCCGAAGGACACGCCCTGCAGCACCCGCCCCACGATCAGCAGCACGATGTTCGGCGCCGTCGCCCCGATGACCGAGCCCAGCAGGATCAGCGCGATCGACACCAGCAGCATCCGGCGCTTGCCGTACATGTCGCCGAGCCGCCCGAGGACCGGCGCGGACACCGCACCCGCGACCAGTGTGGCCGTGACGAGCCAGGCCGCCGTCGACGGCGAGACCGACATGAGCCGCGGGAACTGCGGCAGGAGCGGCACGACCATCGTCTGGATCAGCGACACCAGCAGACCGCAGGACGCGAGCACGAGGATGGCCACGGTCGGGCGGGCGGGCGGTTCGGTTGCGGCGGAGGTGGGCGTTACGGCCAGGTCGGCGCTCACGAGGGGTGGGTCTCCGTCCACGAGAGGGTGCTCAAACAGGTGACCACGACTCCGAGTCCGTGGCAAGGCGAAACCTTGCCTTTGCCAAGTAACTCACGCCGGACGTCCGTCCGGGAATACGGAGGACGCTACGGTTCTCCCGTGCCGGACCTGGTGCTCCTGCTCGACTCGCCCGCGGCGACCGACCTCGCGACGGCCGGGGGCAAGGGTGCCTCGCTGGCCCGGGCGCGACGCGCGGGGCTGCCCGTGCCCGAGGGCTTCGTCGTCGCGACCGAGGCCTACCGGCGGGCTGCCGCGGGGCTGCCGGAGCGCCCGCGCCCGGAGGACGTGCCCGAGGTGCCGGCCGAGGTCGCGGCGGCCGTCCGCGTCGCCTACGCGGCCCTCGGGGCCCCGCCGGTCGCGGTCCGCTCGTCGGCCACCGCCGAGGACCTGCCCGGGTTCTCCTTCGCCGGTCAGCAGGAGACGGTGCTCGACGTCCGGGACGCGGACGGCGTGCTCGACGCGGTGCGCCGCTGCTGGGCCTCGCTGTGGGGCGAGCGGGCCGTGGCCTACCGCGAGCGCGCGGGGAGCACCGGGGCGGAGACCGCCGTCGTCGTGCAGGAGCTGGTTCCCGCGGAGTGCTCCGGCGTGCTGTTCACCGCCGACCCCGTGACGGGGGAGACCGACCGCATGCTCGTCGACGCCGCGTGGGGGCTGGGGGAGGCCGTCGTCGGGGGGCTGGTCACACCGGACGCGATCGTCGCCGACGCGGCCACCGGCGCGGTCCGCTCCCGGCGGACGGCCGAGAAGGCCGTCATGACGGTGCGCACCGGGAGCGGGACGGTCGAGCGCCCGGTCCCGGAGGAGCGGCGGCACGCGCCCGTGCTCGACGACGCCGCGGTGGCCGAGCTCGTCGCGCTCGGCCGGCGGGTCGCGGACCTGTACGGCGGCCCGACGGACGTGGAGTGGGCGCGCGCCGGGGGTCGCTTCGCGCTGCTCCAGGCCCGCCCCGTCACGACCGTCCGGGACCCCTGGAACGACTCGCGCGGCCGCGACCACCTGTGGACCAACGGCAACCTCGGGGAGGCGGTCCCCGGCACCGTCACGCCGCTGACCTGGTCCTTCCTCGAGATCTTCAGCGCGCACGCGATGACGACGATGGCGCTGCCGGGACTGCGGGCCTACGGCCGGATCGGCGGCCGGGCCTACATGGACCTGTCCACGGCCTCGGCGCTCGCCGGGCTCGTCGGCGTGCCGCGGGGGCTGTTCGTGCGCCTCGTCGGCAGCGCCTTCGGCCGCATCCCGGCCGGCCTCGCCGTTCCGCGCGCCGCCCTCGACCGCCGGGCGGCCCGGCGCGTGCTGCTGCCGGCCGTGTGGGAGGTCGTGCGGGCCGTTCGCCGGGAGAAACCGCACGTCGACGCCTCCGTCGCCGGGAACCCGGCGCGCTGCGCGGAGCTGACCGAGCGGGTCGCCGGGCTCGACGCCGCCGGCCTGCTCACCACCTGGACGGCCGAGCTGCGCCCGCTGCTGGTGCACACCAGCACGATGCTGCAGGTGGCCGGGCGCAGCGATCCGCGCGCGCTGCTCGGCGCCCGGTCCCGGCTCGAGCGCCTGCTCGGGCCCGAGACCGCGGCCGCGCTCGCCACCGGGGGCGAGCTCGAGAGCCTCGGCCCCGTCGTCGGGCTCGCCCGGGTGGAGACGGGGGAGCTGGCCGAGGCGGAGTACCTGCGACGGTGGGGGCACCGGGGCCCCCGCGAGTTCGAGGTCTCGACGCCGCGGCCCGCGGAGGACCCGGCGTGGGTGCGGACCGAGCTGGCCCGGCTCCGCGCGGCCGGCGCGGGTCCCGCGGCGCTGCTGGAGCGGCAACGCGCGACACGCGAGGCGGCCTGGGCGCGGCTCGGGCGCGAGCATCCCCACCGGGTCCGCGGCGCGCGGCGGGCCGTCGCCCGCTGGATCCGCGCCGCCGGGATGCGGGAGCGCACCCGCTCGGAGGTCGTGCGGGTCTTCGGTGTGCTCCGGGCCTGGGCGCTGCGGGCCGGCGAGGTCACCGGGCTCGGCGACGACGTGTTCTTCCTCGAGCTCGACGCGCTCCTCGGCGCGCTGGAACCGGACGCCGACCTGACCGGGGCGGCGGCCCGGGCGGCACGGAACCGCGCGGTGTTCGACGCCTACGACGCGTTGCCGCCGTACCCCGCGGTGATCCGCGGGACCTTCGATCCCTTCGCCTGGGCCGCCGACCCGCACCGCCGCGCCGACGTGTGGGTCGCCGGCGCCCCGTCCCGGCCGGTGCCCGCCGACCGCACCGGCGGGACAGTGACCGGGTTCGGGGGCGCCGCCGGGATCGTCGAGGGCCCCGTCCGGGTGCTCACCGACGTGGCCGAGGGCGCTGCCCTGCAGCCCGGCGAGATCCTGGTGACCACGGTGACGAACGTCGGCTGGACGCCGTTGTTCCCGCTGGTCGCGGCGGTGGTCACGGACGTCGGCGCGCCGCTGTCGCACGCGGCGATCGTGGCGCGCGAGCTCGGGCTCCCGGCCGTCGTCGGCTGCGGGGACGCGACGACGCGGCTGCGCACCGGCGACCGGGTCCGGGTGGACGGCTCCGCGGGGACGGTCACCCTGCTGGGGCGCCGGTGACCTCCTGCACGAGCTCCACCAGGCGCGGCACGGCCGGGTGCGTGGGCGGGTCGCTCCAGGCCAGCCAGACGGGTACCGGTGGGGCGTCGGTGAGCGGCACGTAGGCCACGCCGGGGAAGCGGTGCAGCTCCGAGGTCGCGGCCGCCGTGACCCCCGCGGCCCCGCCGGACGCGATCCTGACCAGCCAGTCCTCGGTCGTCGCCACCCAGACGGTCTCGGGCCGGGCGTCCGCCGGCCAGAGCGCCGCGGTGGTGGTCCCCGTGTCGCGGTTGACCGCCACGGTGCGACCGGCGAGGTCGGCGAGGGTGAGCGACCCGCGGGCGGCCAGGTCTCCGCCCTCGGGCACCGCCGCCATCCGCGCCTCGTCCGGCAGCCGGACCGTACGGGTGCCCGGGACACGCGCCCGCCCGCGCAGCACCGCGGCGTCGACCCGGCCGTCGGCGAGCCCGGCGGTCCGGGCGTCGATCTGCACCAGCTCCAGCGGCAGGTCCGGCTGCGCCGCCCGCCAGCGCCGCAGCAGCTCCGGCGTGCGCCCGCCCAGCGCCGACCACGCGTGCCCCAGGCGCAGCGGCACCCGCAGCCACTCGCCGGCCCGGGCCGGGTCGAGCAGCGCGTCGACGGCCTCGACGGCCCGCTCGGCACGTTCCCGGAAGGCGACCCCGGCCGGCGTCAGCGCGAGGTGGTGGGTCGAGCGGTCGACGAGCCGCACCCCGAGGTGCGCCTCCAGCTGGTGCAGCGAGCGCGAGAGCGCGGGCTGGCCGAGGTGCAGCCGGGCGGCGGCGCGGGTGATCGTGCCGGCCTCCGCGATGGCCAGGAAGGCCCGCAGGTGCCGCACGTCGGCGCTCATGCCTGAGGAGCATAACCACCGCTGGACCGGCATTTCCCGGCGGCCGATCCGGCTCCTAGCGTCGATCGGGTGACCGATCTCGCCGCCCGCCCGACGACACACACGACCCGCCCCGCGCGCCGGACGGCGATCGGGCTGGTCGTCGGCGGCGAGTTCTCGATGCAGTTCGGTGCGGCCCTGGCGGCGCTGCTGTTCGCCCGCCTCGGCGCGACCGGCACGGTGGGCCTGCGGCTCGGGATCTCGGCGCTCGTCCTGCTGCTGGTCTGCCGGCCCCGGCTGCGCGGGCGCACCCGCGGCGACCTGCTCACCGTCCTCGGCTACGGGCTGGCGCTCGGCGGGATGAACATCTGCTTCTACGAGGCGATCGCGCGGATCCCGCTCGGCGCCGCCGTGACGCTCGAAGTGCTCGGGCCCCTCGCCCTGTCGGTGCTCACCGGCCGCGGGCTGCTGAGCGCGCTGTGGGCGGCGCTCGCGCTCGCCGGCGTCGCGCTGCTGGGGGAGGACGGGTTCACCGGGGGCCTCGACCTCGTCGGGGTGGGGTTCGCGCTGCTCGCGGGCGTGTTGTGGGCCTGCTACATCGTGCTGGCGCAGCGGGCGGGCGGCTCCTTCGCGAAGCTCGACGGCCTGGCCCTCGCCCTCGGCGTGTCCGCCGTGGTGGCCCTGCCGCTGGGCGTCGCGGGCGCCGGGGCCGCGCTCCTCGACCCGGTCGCCCTGGGGCTCGGCGCGGCCGTCGCGGTGCTGTCCTCGCTGCTGCCCTACTCGCTCGAGCTGCTCGCCCTGCGTAGTGTCCCGGCGAGCACCTTCGCCGTGGTGATGAGCCTCTCACCGGCCGTCGCGGCGCTCGCGGGCGCGCTGGTCCTGGGGCAGACCCTCAGCCCGCTCGGCGCGGTCGCGATCGGGCTGGTCGTCGCCGCGGGCGCGGGCGCGGTCCGGTGGGGCGGGCGCCGGGGCGCAGCCGTGTCGGCGCAGGCATGATGCGGGCGTGACCGCACGCCCCCTGCGTACCCGCCTCGCCCCCGACGTCGTCTCCGCGGACTTCCGCGCGTTCTGGACCGAGCGGCACCTGGGCACCCTGGTCACGCTGCGCAAGGACGGGACGCCGCACGTCGTGCCGGTCGGGGTCACCGTCGACGTCGAGGAAGGCGTCGCCCGGGTCATCTGCCGCGGGGGCTCGCAGAAGGCCCGCAACGTCGCCGAGGCCGGGCCGGAGGGCGCTCGCGTGGCGGTGTCACAGGTGGACGGCCGGCGCTGGTCGACGCTCGAGGGCGTCGCCGTGGTCCGGGACGACCCGGAGGGCGTGCGGGACGCCGAGCAGCGCTACGCCGCGCGCTTCCGCGTGCCCCGGCCGAACCCGGAGCGGGTGGTCATCGAGATCCGCGTCGACCGCGTCCTCGGTATGGTCTGAACCGATCCCGAAGCAGGACCTGTCGGATCGTGTCCGGATCGGGCACGCTGAACGCACTTACCGGGTCAGGAGTCCCCACCGTCGCGGGCCGGCCCGTCCGGCACACCGTCACGATCCGGTGCCGGGCAGCGCAGGACAGCACAGCACGCAGACCACGCACCAGCACGCGAGGACCGAGGGACACGGTGAGCAGCGCACACGAACCTGCCGCGAGCACGGCCGACCCGACCGGCGACGGCGCGATCACGGCCGGCGCGCCGGACGCGCCGGACAACGTCGTGCACTTCTCGCGCACCCAGACCGTCACCCAGGCGGACCTGGAGATCCGCCGGCTCGGGACCAGCCGCATCGACTCCCCGATGCTCGACCTGCTCGACGCGCGGCAGACCACCGAGCACTACGTCGACGAGGACGACCGTGTCCTGCTCGACGACACCGTCGCCCGGGTCACGGCCCGCGGCGTGCCGGTCGACCAGCTGCCGGGCCTCGAGCCCTGTGGGCCGCGGCGCAAGATCTACTTCGACCCGTCGAAGACCCGCGTCGGCATCGTCACCTGCGGCGGGCTCTGCCCGGGGCTCAACGACGTCATCGCCGGCCTCGTCCGCACCCTGACCTACCACTACGGCGTCCGCCGGATCGTCGGCTTCCGCAACGGCTACCAGGGCTTCATCTCCCGCTACGGCTACGACGAGGTCGACCTCACGCCCGAGTTCGTCCGGGACATCGCGGTCGACGGCGGCACCGTGCTCGGCACCTCGCGCGGCCACCAGGACCCCGAGGAGATCGTCGACTGCCTGGAGCGGATGCACATCAACATCCTGTTCGTGATCGGCGGCGACGGCTCCATGCGCGGCGCCATGGGCATCGAGCGGGTCATCGCCGAGCGCAACCTCAAGATCGCGGTCGTCGGGGTGCCCAAGACGATCGACAACGACATCCCGTACATCGACCAGAGCTTCGGCTTCCAGACGGCCTTCTCCCGGGCGTCGGACTCGATCCGGGCGGTCACCGTCGAGGCCAAGTCCACGGCCAACGGCATCGGCCTGGTCAAGCTCATGGGCCGGCACTCGGGGTTCATCGCCTGCTACGCCGCGCTCGCCCGCAGCGACGCGGACGTCGTGCTGATCCCGGAGGTCCCGTTCGCCCTGGAGGGCGACACGGGGCTGCTCGCCCACCTGCGCCGGCGCGTGGAGCAGCGCGGGCACGCCGTGGTCGTCGTCGCCGAGGGAGCGGGGCAGGAGCTGCTGGAGGCGGCCCAGGCCGGCCGGAACACGGACGCCTCGGGCAACCGGAGGCTCGGCGACATCGGCCGCTACCTGCGGGACCGCATCGAGGACCACTTCGGCGAGGCCGGGATCGAGACCTCCGTGCGCTACATCGACCCCAGCTACGCGATCCGGTCCGTGCCGGCGAACCCGTACGACAGCGTGTACACCGTCCGGCTGTCGCAGGCCGCCGTGCACGCGGCCATGTCCGGGCGCACGGCGATGGTGGTCGGGCGGGTGCGGCGCCGGTTCGTGCACATCCCGATGCCGCTCGCGGTGAGCAAGCGCAACCAGGTCGACCCGCACGGCGACCTCTGGCAGGCGGTGCTCGAGTCCACGGGCCAGCCGGTCCGCTTCGGCGCCTGACGCGCCGCGAGTCCGCATACTGGCGCACGTGCACCACCCGGCCCTGCGCTTCCTCGGCCACTCGACCACCCGCCTGGAGCTCGGCGGGCGGGTGGTCCTCACCGACCCGGTGCTCACCCCGCGGGTGTCGCTGCTGCGCCGCGTGGTGCCGCCGCTGCGCCCCGAGGACTGGGCGGACGCCGACCTCGTCCTGATCTCCCACCTGCACGGCGACCACCTGCACCTGCCCTCCCTGCGGCTGCTCCGGCCCGACACGCGGGTCGTGGTGCCGCGCGGGGCGGCCGAGTGGGTGCGCCGGCGCGGGGTCCGCCGGGTCGAGGAGATCGACGTCGGGGAGGAGATCCGCGAGGGCGGGCTGCGGATCACCGCGGTGCCGGCCGCGCACAGCGGGCACCGGTGGGGCCCGCGCTCCACGCGCGGGCCGCAGTCGCCCGCGCTCGGGCACGTGCTGGAGGCCGACGGCCTGCGGATCTACGCCGCGGGCGACACCGACCTGTTCGACGGGATGGCGGACCTCGGCTCGCTCGGCCTGGACGTCGCCCTGCTGCCGGTGTGGGGGTGGGGCCCGAACCTGGGGCCGGGGCACCTCGACCCGGAGCGGGCGGCCGAGGCCCTGGACGTGCTGCGGCCGCGGCTGGCCGTCCCGGTGCACTGGGGCACGCTCGCCGTCGCCGGGCTGACCCGTGCGCCCGCCGGACACGGCGCCCGGATGCGGGCGCTGCTGCACGACCCGCCCCACCGGTTCGCCGCCGCGACCGAGCGGCGGGGGAGCGCCACGACCGTCACCATCGCCCGGCCCGGGCAGGACGTGCCGCTCGACGGCACCGCGCCCGACCCCGATGATCGCACGCCCGGGCCGATCGCGCGGGGTGCGGACGGTCCGGGCCCGGTCCGCCGGGAATGATGGCCGCGTGACGGGCACCCTCGCCGCGGACTGGACGAACCCGCAGGCCATCGGCTACCCGGTGCTGATCGGCGGCGTGCTGCTCGGCTCGGTCGTGCCGGTGGTGCCGACGGGCGCGGTCGTCGGCGCGGCCGCCGCCGTCGCGATGACGACCACCCACCTGTCGCTGCCGCTCGTCCTGCTGGCGTCGACCCTGGCCGCGTTCGCGGGCGACGTGGTGACCTACGGCGTCGCCCGTCTGGGTGGTGAGGCGGCGGTCCGGTTCGTCGCCCGCGGGCAGACGCCGGAGCAGCTGGCCCGGGCCAGGAGGCGGTTCGCGCGACACGGTTGGCAGCTGATCGTCGTCGGGCGGCTCGTGCCGGCCGGGCGGATCCCGGCGCTCGTCGCCGCGGGCACGCTCGGCTACCCGTGGCGGCGGCTGCTGCCGTCGGCGCTGGTCGCGTGCCTGCTGTGGGCGGTCGCGTACGCGCTGCTCGGCATCCTCTCCGGCGGCCTGTTCGACGACCCGCTCGTGGCCACGCTCGTCGCCGCCGCGCTCGTGCTCGTGGTCGGCGCGCTGTCCGCCGGCGTCGCCCGCCTGGTGCGACGACGGCGGGCCCGGCGTGCCCCGGCGGCCCTTCCCGGCGGGGGCGGGGAGATGATCGATCCCGCGGTCGGCCCGGCGCGGGGCGGTCCGCAGCCGCCGACCGACCAGGAGCATCCGTGACCTTGCCGAGCCCGATCGTCCGCGACTACCGCGTGACGCCCGTCGTGCGCGGCCCGCTGCTGCGCGGCGGGCGCGTGGTGGCCCGCGTGGTGCTGGTGTGGGCACTGGTCACCGCCGCGCTGCACCTGCTCGACGTCTGGCTCACCGGGTTCGCCATGGCCGGCTGGTGGCAGCCCACGGTCTGCGCGCTGCTGCTCGGCCTGCTCACCGCCGTCGTCTGGCCGCTGGTGCTGCGGGTCGCGCTGCCGCTCGCGCTGTTCACCCTCGGCCTCGGCAGCTTCGTGCTGCTCGCCGCCGCGGTGCTGGCGGTCTTCTGGCTGATCCCCGGCGTGGAGCTGACGAACATCCGCACCGCGTTCGTGGTGGTCGTGGTGATGACGGTGGTCAACGCCGTCGCCACCAGCCTCCTGGCGATCGACGAGGACGAGCTGTTCTTCCGCCGCGCCGCGCGGCGCCGTCGGCGGCGGGTCGCCACGGAGGCCGAGGGGCCCGGCGCGGCCACCGAGCAGCCGTCCGGGGTGCTGTTCCTGCAGATCGACGGGCTGGGCCACGACACCGCCCGCCGGGCGGTCCGGGACGGGACCATGCCGACGCTCGCGCGCTGGCTCGCCGAGGGCAGCCACACGCTGCGGTACTGGACCACGGACTGGAGCTCGCAGACGGGAGCGAGCGTCGCGGGGATCCTCCACGGGAACAACCACGACATCCTCGGGTTCCGCTGGTACGAGAAGGACCGCGACCACGTCATGGCGTGCGCGCACCCCGCGGACGCGGCGGAGATCGAACGCCGGCACTCGGACGGGCGGGGCCTGCTCGCCGTCGACGGCGCCGGCCGCGGCAACCTCTTCACCGGCGACGCCCCGCACTACAGCCTCACCATGAGCACCGTGACCGTGCTCGGCGGCAAGCGCTCCGTGCGGCGGCGCGACCACGTCGGCGGCGGGTACTGGGCCTACTTCGCCAACCCGGTCAACGGCATCCGCACCTTCGCCGGTGCGCTGGTCGACGCCGTGCGCGAGGTCGTCGCCGCCGCCGACCAGCGCCGCGCGGACGTCCGCCCGCGCACCCACCGCGGTGGGATCTACCCGCTGGCCCGGCCGGGGACCACGGTGATCGCCCGGGACGTCGTGGTGTCGGCGCTGATCGAGGACATGCTGGCCGGCCGGGCCGTGGCCTACGCGGACTTCCTCGGCTACGACGAGGTCGCCCACCACTCGGGCATCGAGCGCTTCGACAGCCTCGCGGTGCGGCGCACCATCGACCAGCAGATCGGCCGGCTGCACCGGGCCGCGCAGCTCGCCCCGCGCCCGTACCTGATCGTGTGCCTGTCCGACCACGGGCAGACCCAGGGCCAGGCCTTCGCCGAGCGGTTCGGCGAGACGATCGAGCAGTACGTCGGGCGGCTGTGCGGGGGACCACCGCCGCGGCCGCGCCGCCGGTTCCTCGGGCGTACCCCGGCCGAGCGCTCCACCCGCCGCGCCGCGGAGGGCTGGCAGGTGGGCGCGGCGCTGGCCGAGGCGTCGGCGGGCGGCGGGTTCGTGGCCCGGCGGCTGCGGGCCCGCGTGGAGAAGGCGGGGGCCTCACCGGCCAAGCACCGGACCGAGTCGGGGAAGCCCGGCGAGGTCGCGCGGGCGGCGCCCGGGGTCGTGGTGTGCGCGTCCGGCCACGTGGCGATGGTGTCGCTCACCGACCACGAGGGCCGGGTGGAGCTCGAGACGATCGAACGCGAGTTCCCGGACCTGCTGCCCTCGCTCGTCGACCACCCCGGCGTCGGGTTCGTGCTGGTCCGCAGCGGGGAGCACGGCGCCGTCGTGCTGGGCCGCGACGGGGTGCACCGGCTCGCGAGCGGCACGGTGATCGGCGAGGACCCGCTGGCGGACTACGGCGCCCACGCCCCCGACCTCGTCCGGCGCGTCGACACCTTCCCGCACTGCCCGGACATCATGATCAACAGCCGCTACGACCCCGCGACGGACGACGCCTCGCCCTTCGAGCCGCACGTCGGGTCGCACGGCGGGCTCGGCGGCCCGCAGAGCCGCGGCTTCCTGCTCGCCCCGTCCGAGCTCGCCGACCCGGGCGAGATCGTGGGCGCCGAGCACCTGCACCGGGTGTTGCGGGGCTGGCTCACCGACCTCGGCCACCCCGAGCCCGCCGGCGACCGCCCGGCCCCCCGCGTCGCCGAGGTGGCGGAGCGGGCCGCGCAGCTGCGGTGAGAGGTGGCGCGCTCCCGGTGATCGTTCCGAGCGTGACGGGAGTGCTGCGGCGGCTGCTGTGGCGTGAAGCTCGGATCGATCTTCGAGCGGGGCGTGACGCGGGAGTGTGCTTCCTCGCCGGTGGTCCCGGTGGCAGGCTGGGCGAGCGGGTCGCGAGGGGGCGGGAGGCGCGATGGGCGGGACGGTCGTGCTGGTGCACGGGGCGCACCACGGCGGCTGGTGCTGGCGCCGGGTGGCGCGGCTGCTCCGGGACACAGGGCACGAGGTCTTCACCCCCACCCTGACCGGCCTCGGCGAGCGCGCCCACCTGCTCACCCCCGAGGTGGGGCTCGCGACCATGACCCGGGACGTCACCGCGCTGCTGGAGGCCGAGGAGCTCACGGACGTCCTGCTCGTCGGGCACAGCTTCGGCGCGCTGCCCGTGCTGGGGGCGGCCGACCGGGCGCCGGACCGGGTCCGCCGGATCGTGCTGCTCGACGGGCTGGTGGTCGCGGCGGGGCGGCGCGGGTTCGACGCCCTGCCCGACGACGTCGTCGTGCAGCGCGAGCTCGACGCCAGGCGGCGGGGCCACGGCATCGCGATCCCGCCCCCGCCGCCCGAGGCGTTCGGGGTGACCGACCCGGAGGACGCCACGTGGCTCGCCCGGCACCTCACCGCGCAGCCGCTGCGCAGCTACCGGGAACCGCTGGCGCTCGACGGCCCGCTCGGCGCCGGCCTGCCGGTCACCTACGTGTACTGCTCGGCACCGCCCTACCCGGTGATCGCGTCGTCGCACCAGGTGGTGAAGGACATGGGCTGGGAGTGGCGGGACCTGCCCACGGGGCACGACGCGATGGTCACCGACCCCGAGGGCACGGTCGCCGCCCTCCTCGCCTGAGGCACCTACACCTCGGCCGGGGGCTCCACCTCGCGGCGGAGGATCTTGCCGGTCGGGCCCTTGGGCAGGGCGTCGACCAGCCAGACCGCGCGCGGGTACTTGTAGGCGGCGAGCCGGTCCCGGACGAAGTTCTTCAGCTCGTCGGGGTCGGCGGACTGGCCGGGCTTGAGCGCGACCGCGGCGCCGATCTCCTCGCCGAGCTCGGCGTGCTTGATCCCGACGACGGCGGCCTCGGCCACGGCCGGGTGCTCGTAGAGCGTCTCCTCGACCTCGCGCGGGTAGACGTTGTAGCCGCCGCGGATGATCAGGTCCTTCTTGCGGTCGACGATCGTGTAGTAGCCGTCCGCGTCGCGCGTGGCGATGTCGCCGGAGCGGAACCAGCCGTCCGGGATGGCCTCGGCGGTGGCGTCGGGCCGGTTCCAGTAGCCCTTCATGACGTTCTCGCCGCGGATGGCGATCTCACCGGGCTGCCCGTCCGGCACGTCGTTGCCCTCGTCGTCGACCACGCGCATCTCGCAGCCGCGCACCGGGAAGCCGATGGTGCCGGGCTTGCGCGGGCGGCCGGGCTGGTTGAACGAGGCGACCGGCGCGGTCTCGGACAGCCCGTAGCCCTCGAAGATCTCGCAGCCGAACTGCTTCTCGAAGGACTTGAGGATCTCCACCGGCATCGCCGAGCCGCCGGTGATGCAGGTGCGCAGCGAGGCCATGTCGGCGCCCTCGGCGTCGGGGCTGTGCAGCATCGCCGCGTACATCGTGGGCACGCCCTCGAACACGGTGACCCCGTCCCGGGCGACGACCTGGAGGGCCTTGGAGGGGTCGAACCGCGGGATCAGGGTCAGCGTGGCCCCGGCGACCACGGCGGCGTTGAGCCCGCAGGTCAGGCCGAAGACGTGGAACAGCGGCAGGCAGCCCATGATCACGTCCTCGGACGTGATCTCGATCAGCGTCTCGACCGTGGTGCGGGCGTTGGAGTCGAGGTTGTGGTGGGTCAGCTCGGCGCCCTTGGGCTGCCCGGTGGTGCCCGAGGTGTAGAGGATGACGGCGGTGTCGTCGTCGGCGCGCTCGACCGGCTCCGGGGCCGGGGTGCCGCCCAGCCCGGTCGGGCCGGTCGCCGGCACCACGACGCCCGGGATGCCGACGGCCGCGGCGGCCTCGGGCACCACATCGCCCGAGCCGTCCCAGCCGTAGACCAGCGACATGCCCGAGTCGTTCAGGTAGTACTCCACCTCGCGGGCCTTGAGCAGCGGGTTCATCGGCACCACGACCGCGCCGGCGAGCAGCGCGCCGTAGTACAGCACCGGGTAGGCGGGCACGTTGGGCAGCACCAGACCGACCCGGTCGCCCGGCTCGATCCCGCGCTCCTTCAGGTCCCCGGCGACGGCCGCGGCGGCGGAGTGCAGCTGGGCGTAGGTCAACACGTACTCGTCGAGCTTCACGGCAGGGCGGTCGCCGTGCTCGCGGGCGGTCGCGACGAGGTTCGCGGCCAGGTTGGTCATCGTCGACTCTCCGGGGTTACGGGCGGGTAGCTTGCCGGGACCCTACCGGCCTCGGCCCCCAGGGACGCACACTCGGGTGGCCGTCGCAACCCGGACGATCCGGGCGCCGCCGTGATCGGTGACGACGCCCGGTCCGCCCGATATCGTCCGCGCATGACGCCGCCCGCCCTGGAGATCGTCGTCGGCGGGCGGCGGCTGCCGGTCCCACCCGGCCGCCCGTTCGTGATCGGCCGCGGCCCGGAGGCGGACCTCGACGTCGGGCACCCGCGGGCCTCGCGACGGCACGCGATCGTGGAGCACACCCCTCAGGGCTGGACGCTCACGGACGCCTCGCGCAACGGCACCTGGGTGGACGGCCGGCGGGTCACCTCGGTCCCGCTCGCCGGCCCGGTCTCCGTGCGGCTCGGCGACACCGTCGACTCCGCGGTCGTGCAGGTCCTCCCCGCGAGCGCACCCCCGGCGCGGCCCGTCCCGCCGCAGACCCCCACCGACGTCCTCGTCCGGCAGGGCGGGCAGACCTCGGTCCGGCACGTCCTCACCACCCGGCTCACGGTGGGCCGCCTGCCGGACAACGACGTCGTGCTCGACGACCTGCTCGTCTCCCGCCGCCACGCCGAGCTGCACCGCAGCGGCGCGGGCTGGCGGATCGTGGACCTGAACAGCGGCAACGGCACGTTCGTCAACGGCGTCCGGGTCACCTCCGCCGAGATCACCCCGCGGGACGTCGTCGGCATCGGGCACGCGCTGCTGCAGCTGCAGGGCGACCGGCTCGTCTCGGCCGAGGACACCGGCGACGTCGGGTTCTCGGTCCAGGGCGTCGCGGTCACCACCGACTCCGGCAGGACCCTGCTGCGCGAGGTCTCCTTCGCGCTCCCGGGCCGGAGCCTGCTCGCCGTCGTCGGGCCGTCCGGGGCGGGCAAGTCGACGTTGCTGCGCGCGCTGACCGGCTCCCGCCCGGCGGACGTCGGCGAGGTCCGCTATGCGGGCCGCGACCTCTACGCCGAGTACGCCGAGCTGCGCCACCGCATCGGCCTCGTGCCGCAGGACGACGTGCTGCACCCCCAGCTCACCGTCCGCCGCGCGCTGCGCTTCGCCGCCCGGCTGCGCTTCCCCGCCGACGTGCCGGAGGCCGACCGCGAGCGCCGCATCGACGAGGTGCTGGCCGAGCTGAACCTCACCGGGCAGGCCGGGCAACGGATCGACACGCTGTCCGGCGGGCAGCGCAAGCGCACGTCCGTGGCCCTCGAGCTGCTGACCCGGCCGAGCCTGCTGTTCCTCGACGAGCCGACCTCGGGCCTCGACCCCGGCCTGGACAAGTCCGTGATGCAGACGCTGCGCGGGCTGGCCGACGGCGCGCGCACGGTCGTCGTGGTCACCCACAGCGTGCTCAACCTCGACCTCTGCGACCGGCTGCTGGTGCTCGCGCCCGGCGGGCACGTGGCCTTCTTCGGCCCGCCCCGCGAAGCCCTGGAGTACTTCGGCGCGCCGGACTACGCCGAGATGTTCCTGCTGCTGGAGCGCGTGCCCGGGGAGACCCTGGCCGCCCGGTACCGGGAGTCGCGGCAGCACTCCCGGTACGTGGCCCAGCCGACGGCGGGGATGCCGAGGATCGTCGAGCGGCGGGCCCCGGAGGCGGCGCCGCGCCAGCAGGGCTTCGGTGCGCAGCTGGCCGTGCTGTGCCGCCGGTACCTGGCCGTGATCGCCGCCGACCGGCAGTACGCGATCTTCCTCGTGGCGCTGCCGCTGGTCCTCGCAGCGCTGGCCCGGCTGGTCCCGGGCGGCTCCGGGCTGAGTACGACCCGGGCGCTGGAGCTGCAGGAGGTCCAACCCAGTCAGCTGATGCTCGTCCTGGTGCTGGGCGGTGCGCTGATGGGGATCGCGGCGGCGATCCGCGAGCTGGTCAAGGAGCGGCCGGTCTACGTCCGCGAGCGCGCGATCGGGCTGTCCCTGCCGGCGTACCTGCTGTCGAAACTGCTGGTGCTGGGCGTGGTCACCGGGCTGCAGGCGGCGGTGTTCACGCTGCTCGCGCTGGCGGGAAGACCCGGGCCCGACTCGGCGGTCGTGCTCGGGTCGGGCCTGGCGGAGGTGCTGCTCGCGGTCGTGGGCGTCACCGTCGTGACCATGCTGGTCGGGCTGGTGGTCTCGGCCGCGATCGGCAACGCGGACCGCGGCATGCCCCTGCTGGTGCTGGTCCTCATGCTGGAGCTCGTGGTCAGCGGCGGCCTGTTCCCGGTGGCGGGCTACGCCGGGTTGGAGCAGCTGGCCTGGCTCGTCCCCTCCCGCTGGGCCTTCGCGATGGGCGCGGCGACCGTGGACCTCAACCGCATCGGGCGCGGGGGTCCGGACCCGCTCTGGACGCACGACGCCGCGCACTGGCTGCTCGGTGCCGGGATGCTCGTGGGCACGGCCGTGGTGCTCGCCGCGGCGACCGGGCTGGTGCTGCGGAGGCTGGACCCCGTGCGGAGGCGCCGGTAGCCCGCCCACCGGGTGTGGTGCCAGCACACCTGTCCGGGTCCCGCGCGCTGCCTAGCGTTCCCCTCACCGCTTCACGAGAGGGACGACGATGCTCTGGTTCGGGATCATCCTGCTGCTGGCGGCGTGCGGCTGCCTGTGGGCCGCGGCCCGGTCGCAGCGCAAGGCGCACGCGATGCTGGCCGCGGAGACGCTGTCGGTGCCGGAGCTGGTCGAGCTGCAGGGCATCTCGGCCGAGCTCGCCGGACCGGGGCGGTTCCGCAAGGTGTGCGAGGTCGTCGGCGAGACGGTGCCGGCGCCGGTCGGGCTGCTGCGCTCCGAGCTCGCCGGGGTGGACTGCGTGTGGCACGCGCACCGCGTCCAGCGCCGCTACAAGCACTACGACCGCGACTCGGACGGCGACATCCGGGTCACCACCCGCACCGAGACGGTCGCCGAGCTCAGCTCACCGCACGGCTGGGCGCTGCTGCGGGACGGGCACACCATCGGCGTCGACCACGGCGGCCGGCGGCCCGACGGCGTCGAGACGGTCCTCGACCGGTTCGAGCCCGCGCACGACCACCGGCCGCAGGGCGCGCTCGCCGGCGCGATCTCGGTGCTGGGCGCGCTGGCCGGCGGCGACCGCGACGAGACGATCGGCTACCAGCACACCGAGTGGGTGCTGCGCCCCGGCACGCGGATGTACGTGCTCGGCGAGGTCGACGACCGGGACGGCCCGCTCGTCGTCCGCCCGCCGCGCGACGGCTCGCCGTTCGTGATGTCCACGAGGACGGAGGAGGAGCTCACCGACTCCGCCCGCAGGGGCCAGCGCATCTGGGCGTGGATCGGCGCCGGTCTCGCCCTCGCCGGCCTGGCGCTGGTGGTCCTCGCCGTCCTGTGATGCGCCGTTCGCGGCACGTGGTGCCGGGGCCCCACTTCCCGCGCACGGCGGCTATACAGGAACCGTGGCTGATCTCCCCCCGCTCGACCCCGAGGAACCGACGCCCTCCGGCCCGCTGGCCGGGCTGGTGGTGGCCGACTTCTCCCGGGTGCTCGCCGGCCCCTACGCGACGATGCTGCTCGGCGACCTCGGCGCGACCGTCGTCAAGGTGGAGGGCCCGACCGGCGACGACACCCGCACCTGGCAGCCGCCCACGGTCAACGGGCCCGACGGCCCCGTCGCCACCTACTACCTGTCCATCAACCGCAACAAGCACTCCGTGGTCCTCGACCTGAAGGACCCCGAGGACCTCGCGGTGGCCCGGCAGCTCGCCGCCCGCGCCGACGTGCTGATCGAGAACTTCATGCCCGGCTCCACCGCGAAGTGGGGCCTGGACGTCGACTCGGTGCGGGGGACCAACCCGTCGGTCGTCTACTGCTCCATCAGCGGGTTCGGCGACGCGGGCGGCGCCAAGCTCGGCGGCTACGACCTGCTGATCCAGGCGACGTCCGGGCTGATGAGCCTCACCGGCGACCCCGAGGGCACGCCCTACCGGGCCGGCGTCGCGGTGTTCGACGTGATGACCGGGCTGCACGCGGCCGTGGCGGTCCTCGCGGCGCTGCGGCACCGTGAGGCGACCGGCGAGGGGCAGCACGTCAAGACCAACCTGTTGTCCGCGGCGCTGTCCAGCCTGGTCAACCAGACCTCCGCGTACGTGGCGGGCGGGGTCGTGCCGAAGCGGATGGGCAACGCGCACCTCTCGCTCTTCCCCTACGAGCCGCTCCCCACCGGGGACGGCGAGCTGATCGTGATCGCGGCCAACGACCACCAGTTCCGCCGGCTCTGCGGCGCGATCGACGCCCCCGAGCTGCTCGACGACCCGCGCTTCGGGTCGATGGTCGAGCGCACCCGGCACCGCGAGGAGCTGCGCCCGCTGCTGCTGGAGAAGCTCGCGGCGAAGGGCGCGCAGGAGTGGTTCGACGTGCTCGGCGCGGCCGGCGTGCCGTGCGGTCCGATCAACACCGTGGACCAGGGCATCGAGCTGGCGGAAAGCCTCGGCCTCGCCCCGGTCGTGCACCCCGGCGGCGGCCCGGGCGCGGTGCGCAACCCGGTGGACTACTCGGCGACCCCGCCGGACTACCGGCGCACCCCGCCGGCGCTCGGCGCGGACACCGAGGCCGTCAAGGCGTGGCTGAAGAGCTGAGTACGGGACGGGCCGGGCGGGGGAGGGGATCCCCGCCCGGCCCGCGCCGGTCCGGCCGCCGTGGCGGCCGGGGTCTCCGATCGGCCGAGTGGCCGGTCCCGGGGGTCAGCCGCCGCCGTTGCCGCCCTCGTCGCCGCTGCCGCCGCCGAACGGCGAGCCGCCGCCGAACGGGTTGAGCTGCCCGAACGGGTTGCTGCTGCCGCCGCCCTGGCTGGTGCCGCCGCTGCTGGTGGTGGCCCCGGTGTCCTTGGTGCTGCCGAGCGTCACGTCGACCGTCCGCGCCGAGGACCCGCTGCCGACGGCCAACGTGACCTTGTCGCCCGGGGCGTAGGAGCCGATCCGGGCGACGAGGTCGGAGAAGTCGCTGACGGTGGCGTCGCCGACCTTGGTGACGACGTCACCGGCCTTGAGCCCGGCGGCCGCCGCCGGCCCGCCGTCCGTCACCGCGGCGATGGTGGCGCCGTTCTCCGCGCCCGACGACCGGGTGCTGCCCTGCACGCCGAGCACCGGCTTGGTGGCGCTGCCCGAGTCGATGATCTCCTGCGCCACCCGGCGGGCCTGGTCGACCGGGATCGCGAAGCCGAGGCCGACGCTGCCGCTGCTCTGCCCCGCGGTGGCGATCGCGGAGTTGATGCCGACGACCTGGCCGTCGAGGTTCACCAGCGGGCCGCCGGAGTTGCCCTGGTTGATCGGGGCGTCCGTCTGCAGGCCGTTGTAGACGACGGCGGAGCCGTCCTCGCCCTGCACCTGCACGGTGCGGTTGAGGGCGCTGACGATGCCGGTCGTGACGGTGCCCTCGAGGCCCTGCGGCGACCCGATCGCGACGACCTGCTGGCCGACCTGCACGTCGCCCGTGCGGCCGAGCTCGGCCGCGGTCAGGCCGGACACGCCGTCGAGCTTGATGACGGCCAGGTCGTAGCTCGGCGAGGTGCCGACGACCGAGGCGGTGTGCTGGGAGCCGTCGGACAGGGTGACCTGGATCTGCCCGGTCGAGCCCGAGACGACGTGGTTGTTGGTGAGCACGTCGCCGTCCGAGGTGAGGATCACGCCGGAGCCCTCGGCGGTGCCCTGGCCGGTGGTGACCCGGATGTCGACGGTGCTGGGGCTGGCCTTGGCCGCGGCGGCCTGGACGGTGCCGTTGGTCTGCACCGAGGAGGCGTTCGACGCGGGCTGGCCGGACAGGGTGACCCCGCTCGCCGAGCTGTCGCGGTCGAGCAGGGCGTAGGCGCCGCCGAAGCCCGCGCCGCCGCCGACGATGCCGGCGATCAGCGCGGCCGCGACGATGCCGGCCCAGGGGCGGGAGTTCCTGCGGGGCCGCTCGTCGTGCACGAGGGGGGTGTTCCCGCCGGGCGGGAGATCATTCGGCCCGCCAGCGGCCGCCGCCGGGCCGTGCGGGTCGGTGGCGCCGTGCTGCGCGTACGGGCCGTACGCGGGGCTGCCGTAGGGGCGGGTGCCCTGGTCGCCGCCGTGCCCGGCGGTCTGGGCGTAGCCGGGCGTGCCGTACACGGAGCCGCGGCCGTAGGCGTAGGGCGAGCCGTAGGAACGGGTCGGGTCCGTCTGCTGGGCCTGCTGGGTCTGCTGGGTCGGGGAGTCCCCGGCGGAGGTGCTCACGGTGCTGTCGGAGCTGTGCGCAACGTCCCCATCGGGCCGGGAGTGACCCCGCTGCTCGTCGGTCATGACACAGACTGTGCGCCCCGAAGCTGAGATGCGCCTGTGCTCGGGCTGGGAAAGGACGTGCAGTTCGGCACGGTTTCCGGTAGAGGGCCCCGCGGTGCCGCACCGCGGGGCCCGTCCGGACCGGGAGGAGGGTCAGAGGAGCTCGACGATGGTGGCGTTGGCGGTGCCGCCGCCCTCGCACATCGTCTGCAGGCCGTAGCGGATGCCCTTGTCCCGCATGTGGTGCAGCAGCCGCGTCATGAGGATGGTGCCCGAGGCGCCCAGTGGGTGGCCGACGGCGATGGCCCCGCCGAGCGGGTTGAGCACCTTGTCGTCCGCACCCAGCTCGGCCTGCCAGGCCAGCGGCACCGGGGCGAAGGCCTCGTTGACCTCGAAGGCGCCGATGTCGGAGATCGACAGGCCGCTCTTGCGCAGCACCTTCTGCGTGGCCGGGATCGGGCCGGTCAGCATCATCAGCGGGTCCGCGCCGGAGACCGCGCCGGAGTGGTAGCGGGCGATCGGGGTGAGCCCGAGCTCCTTGGCCTTCTCCGGGGTGGTGATCAGGGTGGCCGACGCGCCGTCGGAGATCTGCGAGGCGTTGCCCGCGTGGATCACGCCGTCCTCGCGGAAGGAGGGCTTGAGCTTCGCGAGCTTCTCCGGCGTGGTCCCGCGGCGCAGGCCCTCGTCGGCGGTGAACTCGTCCCTGCCGGGAACGCGGACGAGCTGGCCGTCGAACGCGCCCGCGTCGACGGCCGCGGCCGCGAGCTCGTGCGACCGCGACGAGTACTCGTCGAGGCGCTGCCGGGTGAAGCCCCACTTCTTGGCGATCCGCTCGGCGCCGATGCCCTGGTTGAAGTCGTTGCCGGGGAACTCGCCGCTGGTCAGGTCGGCCTCGTAGCGCTCGCGCACGAGCGGGCCGTAGGGGCGGCCGAGGTCGCGGCCGGCACCGAGCGGCACCCGGGTCATGGTCTCGACGCCGCCGGCCACGACGACGTCGTACTGCCCGGCGATCACCATCCCGGCGGCGAAGTCGAACGAGGACTGGCTGGACCCGCAGGCCCGGTTGATCGTGACGCCGGGGACGGTCTCCGGCCAGCCGGCCGCGAGCACCGCGTACCGGCCGATCTGCGCGGCCTGGTCACCGACCTGGTTCACGCAGCCCCACACGACGTCGTCGATCACCTCGGGGTCGATGCCGGTGCGCTCCTGCAGCGCCCGCAGCACGTACCCCGACAGGTCGGCGGGATGGACGTCGGCGAGCGAGCCGTTGCGCTTCCCGATGGGGGTGCGCACCGCGTCGACGATGACGGCCTCGGGCATGGTTCCTCCGCGTCCTTCTCGAGAGCTATCTGAACGAACGTACGACACTGTGCCGCCCACGAGAACCCGAGTGAACTACCTCACGGGCCCGCAACCGGGGTCGAGGGGCACTGGATCGATGAGGTAGCTTGTCCCGCAGCGAAGGGGAGTAGCTCTCAACGTCGCGGTCGACATACTGGCGATCCGTATCGCCCGGCTGCGGGGCCTGACACCACCAGGCGAGCGAGACCTTCGATCCGGTTCACGTCGGATCGAAGAGACCCCGTTCCCTCGATCCGGCCCGAGATCGAGGGGTTGTGTGGCGATGCAGGACGTGCTCGCGGCGTTCCTGATCAGTTTCGGCGTGATCTTCGTGGCCGAGCTGGGCGACAAGTCCCAGCTCATGGCCCTGACGTTCGCGACCCGCTACAAGACCTGGCCCGTCCTGCTGGGGATCACGATCGCCACGTCGGTCGTGCACCTCGTCTCCGTCGCCGTCGGCCACGGCCTCGGCGCCACCATCCCGACCGGCTGGATCGCGCTCGCCGCGGCCGTCGCCTTCCTCGGGTTCGGCGCGTGGACGCTCAAGGGCGACTCGCTGTCCGAGGACGAGCAGGAGAAGGTCAACCGGAAGGCGCGCTCCGCCGTCGTCGCCGCGTCGGTGGCGTTCTTCCTGGCCGAGCTCGGCGACAAGACGATGCTGGCCACGATCACGCTGGCCACCCAGCACGGCTGGTTCGGCGTGTGGCTCGGCTCCACGCTCGGCATGGTGGCGGCCGACGCGCTGGCGATCGTCGTCGGCCGGCAGCTCGGCAAGCGGCTGCCGGAGCGGACGATCCGCTACGGCGCGGCGGCCGGGTTCGTCGTGTTCGGCGTGGTGCTGCTGGTCGACGCGATCGGTCAGCTCACCGGCCGGGGCGCCTGGGAGGTCGTCTCGGAGACGCTGGACCACCACCTGGCCGCGTGGCTCGCCGTCGGCCTCGGGGTGGTGGCGTGCGTGCTCGTCGGCGTCGGGCGGCGGTGGGCCCGCGCCGGCGCCCACCGCTCGCCGATGCGCACCGGGCTCGGCTCGCCGGCCTGGTGGTCGCGGGCGCTCTTCGGGGTCGCCCTGCTGCTCGGCCTGGTCGCCCCGCTGCTGGTGGCGTTCGACGTCATCGAGCCGATCGCGGTGTTCAGCTCGCCGGGCTGGGTCGTGGTCGGGGTCGGGCTGCTGCTCCTGGGTGTGGCCGTCGTGCTGGCCTCGCTGGTCCAGATGGGCACCGCACGGCGCCGTGGGGAGGACCTGGCGCTGACCAGCAGCGGCTTCTACGCCCGCGTCCGGAATCCCGCGTTCACCGGCATGGTGGTCGCCACCGCGGGCGGGCTGGTCATGGCGCCGACCATGCTCGGCGTGCTCGCGACCCTGCTGATCGTCGTCGCCGTGCAGATCCAGGCCCGCGCGGTCCGCGAGCCCGGGCTCACCCAGGCCCTGGGCGAGGAGTACGCGGAGTACCTGTCCCGCACGGGCCGGTTCCTGCCGCGCCTGCGGACCCCGCACCCCGAGCGGCGCGCGGGCCTGCCCGAGAACGAGCGCGAGCGCGTCGGCTGACCCCGTCCTGGGGTGAGCGAACGGCGCTCTCGCTCATGAGGAGTGAACGAGAGCGCCGTTCGCTCATCGGGGATCAGCTGTACCAGGTCGGCTCGGGCAGCTCGTCGCGCAGCAGGAACGCCCCGACCTCACGCCGCTTGTACGCGACGGGGTCGTGCAGGGTGTGGGTGCGGACGTTGCGCCAGAAGCGGTCGAAGCCCAGCTCGGTGGCGGTGGCCCGGGCGCCCAGGCCCTCGAACACCCGGCTGGTCACCTCGAGCGCGACCTCCGTGGCCCGCGCCTTGACGGCCGCCACCCGGACCTCGTGCTCGCCGCGCTGCTGCGGCGTGACGTCCCACGCGCTGCGGTGGATGGCCAGGCCCTCCTCCGCGACGGCGTCCGCCAGCGCCTCCACGGCCCACAGCTTCGACGCGAGATCGCCGTAGAGGTCGAGCTGGTAGGGCTCGTCGACGGCCCGCTCCTGCCCGCCGTGCAGCCACGGGCGGGTTCGGGTGCGGGTGTACTCCGCGGCCTCCTCGAGGGCGCCCCGGGCGATGCCCAGGTAGAAGCTCACGAACACGAGCTGGATCGTCGGGACGTTGAGCGTGGTGTAGACGCGCGGCTCGAACGCCTTGTCCCTGAAGCCCGCCGCCTGCTCCCACGGCACCTGGACCTCGGAGATCGTGACGCTGCCGCTCTCCGTGAGCCGCTGGCCGATGTTGTCCCAGTCGTCGTGGAAGACGATGCCCGGCTGCCGGCTCGGCACGATCGCGAAGACGTGCGCGCCGGGAGCATCGGGATCGGCGCCGTCGAGCACGCCCTCCAGCACCGTGACGTCCGAGACCTTGCTGCCGGTGGAGAAGGACTTGCGGCCGTTGTAGACGAGGTGGTCGCCGGCGTCGCGGATCACGACGTCCTCGTCGCGCGGGTTCACCGCGCCGCCGAAGAACCAGCGGTTGCGGGTGGCCTCGGCCTCGACGGCCTCGATCTGCTCGCGGGTGCCGACCAGCCGGGCGGCCCAGAACCACAGCAGGTGGTAGCCGAGCAGCTGGCCGATGGAGCCGTCGCCCGCGGCGACCTCGCGGATCACCCGGTAGGCGAGCGGCCACTCCTGGCCGCCGCCCCCGTGCTCGGCCGGGCCGAGCAGGGTGACGAGGCCGGCGTCCTTGAGGAGCTCGACCTCGGCGTACGGGGTGGCCCCGGCGCGCTCCCGGGCGGCGGCGCCCTCGGCGAGGATCGCGCGGACCTCGCGGGCGCGGGCGAGCCACTCCTCGGGCGTGACGGGGACGGTCGTGAAACGGGTCTCGGGACGGGTCTCGAGCGTGGTCATGTCAGGTCCTGTTCGGTGGAGGGGCGCGTGCCGGCACCGCCCGCGCGAGCGGTGCGTCCGGCGGTCGGGGGACGGCACCGGCGACCGGGGCGGGAGGGCTCGGACGCGGGCGGCGGGCACGCGGAAGGTGAGGTGGGCGACCGGGCGACCGGGTGTGCGGTTCGGCCGCCCGGGAGTGCCGACTCGCGGGAGCCGGACGGGGCGGGTCAGGGACAGGACTGGGTGACGGCGCGGGCGTGGTCGATGTGGCGGCGGCGGGTCAGCCAGGTGTGGGCCGCCCCCGCCGGGAGCACGCCGCGCCGGGACGGGCGCGGCACGGCTCAGGAGCCGGCGACGAGCTGCGGCTCGCGCTCGGCGAGCTCCGCCTCCTTCTCCCGGATGACGGGGAGCACGTGCCGCCCGAAGTACTCGATCTCCTCCTGGAAGTGCAGGAAGCCCAGGAGCAGCAGGTTCGCCCCGCGGCGCTTGTACTCGAGCGCGCGGTCGGCGATCTGCTCCGGGGTGCCGATGAGCTGTGTGCGGAAGCCGTCGTTGTACTGGACCAGGTCCTCGAACGTGGAGTCCGCCCACATGCCGCGCTTGTCGCCGGTGGAGGCACCGGCCTGCTGCACCGAGGCGCGGAAACCCTCGACCGCCTCGACGTTCGCCCTCGCGACGATCTCGCGCAGCTGCTCGCGCGCCTCGCGCTCGGTGTCGCGGGCGATGAGGAAGCCGTTGAGCCCGAACCGGACCGCGCCCGGGCCGCTTTCCGGGCGACCGGCGGCGCGGGCGTGCTCGCGCACCTCCAGCACCTGCTCGGTGAAGCCGTCGGGGTCCTTGCCGTTGGAGAAGTACCAGTCGGCGACGCGGCCGCCGTTGCGGCGGGCGGCGGTGGAGTTGCCGCCCTGGAAGATCTCCGGGTGCGGCCGGCCCGGCACCGCGACCGGCTTGGGCTTCAGGTCGAAGTCGTGGATGCGGTAGAAGTCGCCGCGCAGCTCGGCGTGGTCACTGGTCCAGATCTCGCGCAGCGCGCGGATGAACTCCTCGGAGCGGCGGTAGCGCTCGTCGTGCTCCAGCCAGGGCTCGCCGAGGCTGGTGAACTCGTCCTTGAACCAGCCGCTCACGACGTTGACCGCGGCCCGCCCGCCGGAGAGGTGGTCGGCCGTCGCGACCCACTTGGCGAGCACGCCCGGGTGCCACAGCCCCGGGTGCACGGCCGCGATGACCTTGAGCCGCTCGGTGGCGAGCAGCAGGGCGAGGGAGAAGCTCGTGGACTCGTGCTGGTGGTCGGCGCCGTACGACGCCATGTACCGGACCTGGGACAGGGCGTACTCGAAGCCGTTGTCCTCCGCGGTCCGCGCGAGGCGCTCGTTGTACTCGTAGCCCCAGTCGGTGCGCTGCTCGATCGTGCTGGTGACGAGGCCGCCGCTGACGTTGGGCACCCAGTAGGCGAACGTCAGGGGCTCGGCGGAGGAGTCGGGGGACGACATGGGTGTGCTCCTGCGGGGAGAAGGGGTGTCGGGACGCGCGGGGATCGCGGGTCAGCGACAGGCGCAGGAGTGCACGCGCTTGTGGTCGACGTGACGCCGGCGCGTCAGCAGGATCGTGGCCACGCACCGACCACACCAGACGGGCCCCGGCAGGTCAAACGGCCTCCCACATCCCGAACCGGTCCGGACAATCGCGCCGTCCAGCGGACCGGCCCATCCAGCAGGCGGGAATCGTGGCCACCACGAAATGCCGCGGGAGCACCGGGCGTTCGCGTGGAGGTGACGACGACGGAGACGACGACGACGGCGAGCACCCTCCGGCAGGAGTGGGACACCTGGCACGCGGCGCGCGAGAAGGAGCTCGGCACGCCCCACGGCTGGCTCAGCCTCACCGCGCTGGAGTGGATCACCGGGACGCCGCAGCGGTTCGACGGCGTCCCCGGCACCTGGCGCGCCACCGGCGACGGCGGGGTCGAGCTGACCGCCCCGGCCGCCGAGGGGCTCGTCGCGGCGGGGAAGCCGGTCGAGGGCACCGTCCGGCTCGAGCCCCGCGACGGCCTGCCCGGCGCCCTGGTCACCGCGGGCGACCGGAAGATCGAGGTCGTCCGGCGCACGGACACCTATGCGCTGCGGGTGCGCGACCCGCAGGCGCCCACCCGCACCGCGTTCACCGGCGTCCCGGCCTTCCCGGTCGACGCGCGCTGGGTGGTCGAGGCCCGGTTCACCCCGTATCCCGAGCCCCGGCGGATCACCGTCGGCGCGGTCGTCGAGGGGCTGAACCACTTCCCGACGGCGGTCGGCACCGTCCGCTTCACCCTCGACGGCACCGAGCACGAGCTCGTCGCCCTCGCGGGGAAGCCGGACGGGCTGTCCCTGCACTTCCGCGACGCCACCTCCGGCCGCACCACCTACGGCGGCGGGCGGATGCTCAGGGTGGGCGCGCCGGCCGCGGACGGGACGCTGACGCTGGACCTCAACCGCGTCGTCAACCTGCCCTGCGTGTTCACCGCCTTCGCGACCTGCCCGCTGCCGCCCGAGGGCAACACCCTCTCCGTCGCCGTGGAGGCGGGGGAGAAGCTGCCGGCCTCTCCCTGAGAGCGCGCGGCCGACAGCGCGAGCAGCATCATCGCCCTCCACACGCCACCCGCCCCCGCGATGCTCGTGATCGCGGGGGCGGGTGTGGGCGGGGGCGGCGCGGACCGCCCGACGGACCGGGGTCAGACTGCGGTGTGCTCCCGGTCCCGGTCGGACGGCGGCGCGCTCCGGGCCGGAAGGGCCTTGCGGACCAGCGGGAACAGCAGGAGCAGGGCGATCACGACGTAGACGGTGATCGAGAGCGGCGTCGAGACCAGGGTGGAGACGTCGCCGTCGGCGATTTGCAGGGCCCGGCGCAGCTGCAGCTCCGCGTCCGGCCCGAGGATCACCCCGATGATCGCGGGCAGGACCGGCAGGCCGTAGCGGCGCATCACGAACCCGACGGCGCCGATCGCCAGCAGCACCAGCAGGTCCACGGCCTGCCCGGAGACCGCGTACGCGCCGATGCAGGCGAAGAACAGGATGCCCGCGTAGAGGTACGGCCGCGGGATCCGCAGCAGCTTCGCCCAGGCCGGCGCGAGCGGCAGGTTCAGCACCAGCAGCAGCACGAGGCCGATGAACAGGCTGGCGATGAGCGTCCACACCAGGTCCGGCTCGGTCTGGAAGAGCAGCGGGCCCGGCTGGATGCCGAACTGCTGGAACGCGGCCAACATGACGGCCGCGATCGCCGTCGTCGGCAGCCCGAGGGTGAGCATCGTGGACAGCGTCCCGGCCGAGGACGCGCTCGCCGCCGACTCCGGACCGGCCACGCCCTCGATGGCGCCCTTGCCGAACTCGTCGCGGTGCGAGGACAGCCGCCGCTCGGTGACGTAGGACAGGAAGGTCGGGATCTCCGCACCGCCCGCCGGGATCGACCCGAACGGGAACCCGATGAACGGCCCGCGGACCCACGGCTTCCACGCCCGCTTCACGTCGGCGCGGGACAGCCACGGCCGCCCCACCGGGATGACCTCCTGCTGCCCGCGGCGCAGGTGCGCGGCCACCCACAGCGCCTCGCCGACGGCGAACAGGCCGACCGCGACGATGACGACGTCGATGCCGTCGGCCAGCTGCGGCACGCCGAAGGTGAGTCGCGGCTGCCCGCTGAGCGGGTCGAGCCCGACCAGGCCGATCGTGAGGCCGATGGCCAGCGCCGCGAACCCGCGGATGCGCGAGCTGCCGAGCACCGAGGTCACGGCGACGAACGCCAGCACCATCACCGCGAAGTAGTCCGGCGCACCGATGTCGACCGCGACCGACGCGACCAGCGGCGCCAGCAGCACCAGCCCGACCACACCGAGGAGGCCGCCGACGAAGTGCCCGATCGCGGCCGTGGCCAGCGCCTGCGCACCGCGCCCGGACCTGGCCATCGGGTTGCCCTCGAGCGCGGCCATCACCGAGGCGCTCTCGCCCGGGGTGTTGAGCAGGATCGACGTGGTGGAGCCGCCGAACATGGCGCCGAAGTAGATGCCGGCGAACATGATGAAGGCGCCGGTCGGGTCGAACGCGTAGGTCACCGGCAGCAGCAGCGCCACCGCCATGGCCGGACCGATGCCCGGCAGCACGCCGATCGCGGTGCCCAGCAGCACGCCGATCGCGGCGAACAGCAGGTTGGCCGGGGTGAGGGCGGCACCGAAGCCGCCCATCAGGTTGGTCAGCGACTCGATCATCCCCCGAACACCCCCATCAGCGGACCACCGGGCAGGTCGACACCGAGCAGGCCGTCGAAGATCACCCAGGTCACCACGGACACGCCGGCGGCGATGAGGAGGTCGCGCAGCAGCGTCCGCGAGCCCAGCGAGTAGGCCGCGCCCCAGAACAGCACCACCCCGGCGATCGGCCAGCCGAGCAGCGGGATCAGCGCCGCGGTGGCCACGAGGACCCCGGCGAGCATCCCGACGGTACGCAGGTCCGGCGGCGTCGACAGGTCGATGTCCTCGCCCGCCTCGGCCTCGCCGTGCCCGCCCCGCAGGACGTCGACGGTGAGCAGCACCGACAGCAGCAGCAGCGCGCCGCCCAGGACGAGCGCGACGGTCCGCGGCCCGAGCGGGTCGGAGGCGCTGCCCGCGCCGCTCTCCAGCAGCGTGTCCACCACGACGAGCACGCCGACGACGAACAGCAGCAGGGACACCCCGAGCTCGGAGTGCTCCTTCAGCCAGCCCCGCTTCTCCGGCGTCGCAGCCGGAGCCTTCTCCTGCGTCCGGTCCTTCACCGCGGTCATCACGTCAGCCCCAGTTCCCGCAGCACCCCGGCCACGCGCTCGTTCTCGCTCTCCAGGAAGGCCCCGAACTCGGGCCCGGGCTGGTACGCGTCGGTCCAGCCGTTGCGCTCCAGCGCGGCGGCCCACTCGGGGCTGCGCCGGAGGTCGTCGAACGCGGCCTCCAGCTCGGCCCGGCCCTCGGCGGACAGGCCGGGCGGCGCGACGATCCCGCGCCAGTTCGCGAACTCGACGTCCAGGCCGGCCTGCCGCAGCGTCGGCGCGTCGACGCCGGGGACCGGCTCGCCCGCGGTCACGGCCAGCACCCGCAGCTCGCCGGCGTCGATCTGGTCGGCGTACTCACCGAGTCCGGAGACGCCGAACGCCACCTTCCCGCCCAGGACCGCGGCGAGCAGCTCGCCCCCGCCGTCGTAGGAGACGTAGTTGACGTCCTTCGGCGGCAGCCCGGCGGCCTTCGCCATCAGCATCGGGGCCAGGTGGTCCGGCCCGCCCGGCGACGAGCCGCCGCCCACCGGGACGCCGCCCGGGTTCGCCTTCCACGCGTCGACGAGCTGGCCGAGCGAGGTGTACGGCGAGTCCTTGGCGACGACGACGATCTCGGTCTCCTGCGTCAGCCGGGCGATCGGCGTGGTGTCGGCGAGGGTGGAGGGCGAGTCGTTGGTGTACACGCTGCCGACCACGCCGAGGCCCATCGACATCACGAGCCGGTCGTTGCCGCTCTCGTTGACCGTGCGCCCGAGGCCGACGGTGCCGCCCGCGCCGGGCAGGTTGAACACCTCGACCGGGCCGGTCAGCTTCGCGTCCTCCATGGCCTTGGCCGCGGTGCGGGCCGTGATGTCGTAGCCGCCGCCGGGGGAGTTCGGGACGAGCACGCGCAGTCCGCGCAGCTGTGTCCCGTCACCCCCGCCGGTCAGCGCGCCGACGGCGGGCGGCACGAGCAGTACCGCGGCCGCGGCCACCAGCACCGCCAGCGCGGCGGACAGGCCGCGTGTCGGTTTCTCCCGGACGGACATCGCTGTCGGATCCCTCCCCGTCGAGTGGACTGTGGCGCTCATCGTGCGGCGCGGGGGTTCCCGGTGTCGCGCTTGTGTCCGCAACGGTGGTTGTGGTCGTTCTGTACACGCTCCGGGGCCGCCTAGGCTGGCGACGTGCGCCGACGCCCGCTGGCCCGCGAGTTCCTGGTCTGGCAGCTGCTGGTGGTGCTCATCCTGCTCGCGGCGGTCGCCGCGCTCGCCGCCGTGCAGTCCGACGCCGCCTTCCGCGAGACCCAGGGGCGGCGGATGCTGTCGGTCGCCGAGGACGTCGCCGCCACGCCCGGGATCCGCGCCGGGCTGGTGAACCGCAACGTCGACCTGCTGGCCAGCTTCGCCCGCAGCGCGGAGAACCTCTCCGGTGCCGACCGGATCGTGGTGGTCGACGCGAACCGGGTGGTCCGCAGCTCGCCGGATCCCGCGGAGCTGGGGACTCCCTTCGCGGCGGATCCGATGGTCGGGTCCGCGAGCTCCCCCTCCGGCGAGTCGACCGCCTTCGACGGCCGGGCGTGGACGGGCGCGGCGGACCGCACCGTCGTGGCCGAGGTCCCGGTCATCGGCGACGCCGGGCAGGTGGTGGGCGTGGTGTCGGCCGGGATCCGCGCCCCGACCCTGCTGGAGGCGCTCGCCCCGGCCCGCGGCGAGGTCGCGGCGCTGCTCGGGCTGGCGCTGGCGCTGGGCGTCGGCGGCTCGCTGCTGCTGGCCCGCCGGGTGCGCCGGCAGACCCTGGGGCTCGAGCCCGCCGAGATCGTCGAGCTGGTGCAGCGCCGCGAGGCCATGCTGCTCGGGGTGAAGGAGGGCGTGGTCGGGCTGGACCCCGAAGGCCGGGTGACGCTGCTCAACCCGGCCGCGCGGGAGCTGCTCGGGCCGCCCGCGGCGCAGGTCGGCGACGCCGTCGACGCGCTCGGCCTCGACCCGCGCCTCGCCGACGTCCTCACCGGCCGCGCGGCGGGGGAGGACCAGCTCGTGCTGCACGGCGGGCGGGTCCTGGTGCTCAACCGGATGCCCGTCCACGTCGACGGGCGCGAGGTCGGCGCCGTCGTGACGCTGCGGGACCGGACGGAGCTGACCGCGCTGCAGGACCGGCTCGACGCCTCCCGCACGCTCACCGACACCCTGCGTGCACAGGCGCACGAGTTCACCAACCGGCTGCACACGATCGCCGGACTGACCGAGCTGGGGGAGCACGAGGAGGTGCGCCGGTTCGTCAGCGGGATCGTCGCGGCGGCGGAGGGGTGGCGGCGCGAGGTCGTCACGCGCGTGGGGGAGCCGGCCGCCGCGGCGCTGCTGGTCGCGAAGGCGAGCCTGGCCACGGAGCGGGGCGTGCGGCTGTGCCTGTCCGAGGACACGGACCTGCACCCCGCCGAGCCGGACGCGGGCCTCGGCTCGGATCTCGTCACGGTGCTGGGAAACCTGGTCGACAACGCGCTCGACGCCGTCGGGCCGGCGGGCGGGCGCGTCGAGATCGGGCTGACCGAGCGGGAGGCCGCGGTGCACGTGCGGGTCCGGGACTCCGGTCCGGGGGTGGCGTCCGAGCTGGCCGAGGAGGTGTTCCGGCACGGGTTCACCACCAAGGCCGCCGAGTCGGACCTCGGGCCACGCGGGCGAGGCCTGGGACTCGCGATCGTGCGGGAGGTGTGTCTGCGCCGCGGCGGGCGGGTGGCGGTGGAGAGCGCCGGGGCGGGTCCGGACGGCCGGGGCGCGACCTTCACCGCGGTGCTGCCCCTGCTGCCGGACCGGGCGGAGGTGGGCGCGTGAAGGTGCTCGTGGTCGACGACGACTTCATGGTCGCCAAGGTGCACAGCGGCTACGTCGCGCGGATCCCCGGCTGCGAGGTGGTGGGCGTCGCGCACCGCGGCGCCGAGGCGCTCGAGCTGGCCGCGCGGCTGCGTCCCGATCTCGTGCTGCTGGACGTCTACCTGCCGGACATGTCCGGGATCGACGTGCTGGGCGAGCTGCGCACCGGGGCGCCCGACGACCCGTCGGTCCTGGTGATCACGGCCGCGGACGACAGCGCCACGGTCGCCGCCGCCCTGCACGGCGGCGCGCTGCACTATCTGGTCAAGCCGTTCGACTCGCGGGCGCTGCGGGAGCAGGTGGAGCGCGCGGCGCGGATCCGCGGGCGGCTGGCCAGCCTGGGCCGGGCCGGGCAGTCCGACATCGACCGGCTCTTCGGCGGCGACCGGCCGGGCGGTGCGACGCCGGGCACCGCGCGGCTGCCGAAGGGGCTCACCGCCCCGACCGCGGAGCTGGTGGAGCGCGTGCTGCGCGCCGCCGACGGCGACCTCTCGGCCAGCGAGTGCGCGGAGCGGACCGAGCTGTCCCGGGTGAGCGCGCGCCGCTACCTCGAGCACTTCGTCGAGACCGGGGCCGTGACCGTCCGGCTGCGCTACGGCGGGACGGGGCGCCCGGAGCGGCGGTACAGCTGGGCGCGCCCCGGGCGCTGAGCTACAGGGGCGCGTACTCGCGCGTGTGGCCGAGCACGGCCGCGGCGACCGGCTCGACGACCGTCGGGTTGAGCGCGTGCCCCATGCCCTGCACGCGGACGAGCCGGCCGGCACCGAGCGCACGGGCGAGGTGGCCGGCGTGCGGCGGCGGGTTCACCGGGTCCTCGGGCGCCTCGATGACCAGCGTGGGCACGGCGACGCCGGCGAGCTCGGGGCCGCGGTCCAGCCCGTCCGTGTCGGCCACGGCGTGCGCGGCCGGGTTGTCCACCCGGCCGGAGTGCGCGACGACCCGCTCCTCCAGCGCGCGGAACCCCGCGGCGTCGAACGGGGTCCCGGTGCCGTTGAGCAGCCGCCAGTGCTCGACCCGCCAGGCCAGCTCGCCCTCGAGGTCGCGGTCGTCCGTGAACTCGCCCCACAGCCGCAGCAGCGCCGGGTCGGGCCCGGGCAGCTCCGGGTCGCCGTACGCACCGAGGGCCGCCGTGCAGAGGACGGTCGCGGTGAGCAGCCGGTCGGGGTGGTCGAGCAGCAGCAGCTGCACGAGGGTGCCGCCCATCGACATCCCGACGACGTGCGCCCGGTCGATCCCGAACGCGTCGAGCACGGCGAGGGCGTCGTCGGCGAGGTCGCGGATCGCGTAGGGGCGGTCGTCGAAGGCGTAGGTGGACCGGCCGGTGTCGCGATGGTCGTACCGGATCACCCGGTGCCGTTCGGCGAGGCGGTCCAGCAGCGCGTCCGGCCACGCCAGCCCCGACGCGTTCGCGCCCATCACCAGCAGCAGCGGCTCCGCGTCCGGTGTCGGACCGGGGATCTCCTCGGCCCACAGCTGCACACCGGGGGCGACGTCGACCATCAGTTCCACGACCCGGACCTTAGGGCGGCGGGTGGCGGGCCGGCGGGACGCCCCCGCCGGAACGCGACACCCGGCCCGGCGGAAGGCCGGACCGGGTGTGCGGGGCCGTGCGGGCGTCAGGCCGCCCGACGGCTCACTTCAGCGCGTCGAGCAGCGCCTGGCGCTGGCGCTCGCCGAGGCCGGCGGCGCGGCGGGACGCGTCGATGCCGGTGCGCTCGAGCAGCGCCGAGACCTTGGCGGGGCCGTAGCCGGGCAGGCTCTTGAGCAGGTCCGCGACCTTGGTCTTGCCGACGATCTGGTCGGACTTCGCGCGGTCGAGGACGGCGGGGATGGTCTCCTCGCCCTTGGCGATCTTGTCGCGGAGCTCCTTGCGCGCCGTCCGGGCCGCTGCGGCCTTCTTGAGCGCCTCCTGGCGCTGTTCGGGGGTCAGTGCGGGCAGTGCCATGGTGAGTGCTCCTCTCCTCTCCCATCGACCACCCGCTCGGGGTGCGTCGGTGGTCGTTCCTGGTACAGCGTGGCCCATAGCGTGGCAGAACACCGAGGGCGCCACGCGGGAACCCCCAGTTCAGAGGCCCGGAGTCGCAGATAACGGTGTCACAGAACCGCGAACGGCCGGTTCGGGGCGTCAGGCGGTCAGCTGGCGGCGCAACCTGGCGTCGTCCCACAAGGTCCGAACGGACGCGATCCGCCCCTGCCGGACGGCCACCACGGACACGGCCAGGACCCGCACGGGGCGCCCGGACGGCGGGACGCCGGGCAGCAGCCAGGGCAGCTCGCGGTCGTGGGTGAAGGTCCACCGCAGCTCGTCGACCAGCCCCCGGGTGTCGACGGTGCGGGAGATCCGCCGGCGCGCGAGATCGGCCGGCAGGTGCGGCGCGACGACCTCCGCGAGGTGCCGCTCGACCTCCGCGCGGTCGTTGCCGCCGGTCATCGCGGGCATGTCGACGAGCACGGCCTCCGGGGCGAGCAGGGCCGTGGCCGCCGCCGCGTCGCCCCGCTCGTAGGCGGCCGACCAGAACTCGTCCCACACGCGCTCGACCTCGCGCATCAGGACCTGCATGGCCGGGGTCACGCACCGAACCGTAGGTCGCGGCCCGTCGATCTCCAACCGACGGGCCGCGACCTACGCGGCTTCGTGGTGTTTCGCGACCGCCTTCGCGCCCGTCATGCTGATCAGCCGGTGCCCGCGGTGCCGGGCGTAGCGCAGCGAGCGGACCCAGTTGAACAGGGTGCCGAGCCGGTTGCCCCAGCCGATCAGGAACATCACGTGCACGTAGCACCAGAGCAGGTAGGCGATGTAGCCCGTGAACTTGACGCCGCGCACGTCGGCGACGGCCTGCCGGGCGCCGATGGTGGCCATGCTGCCCTTGTCGAAGTACCGGAAGGGGGCCGGGGTGGTGGTGTCGCCCTTGGCGCGGTCCGCGATCAGCTTGCCGACGTACGTGCCCTGCTGCATCGCCACCTGCGCGACGCCCGGCAGCCGGTCCACGGTGGTGACCATGTCGCCGATCGCGTAGACGCCCTCGGCGCCCGGCAGGCTGCAGTCCGGGTCGACGGCCAGGCGCCCGGCCCGGTCCGTCTCGGTGCCGGTGGCCTTGGCGAGCATCGCCGCCAGCGGCGAGGCCTGCACGCCGGCCGCCCAGATCTTGGTGCGCGCGGTGATGGTGTCGACGCCCTCGGGCCCCTTCACCGTGATCGTGTCCGCGTCCATGTCCGTGGCCGCGGTGTTGAGCCGGATCTCGACGCCCATCTTCTCCAGCCGGCGCTGCGTGTACTGCTGCAGCTTCGGCGCGAAGGGCGGCAGCACGGACGGCGCCGCGTCGAGCAGGATGATCCTCGCCGAGCGGGTGTCGATCGTCCGGTACTCCTTCGGCAGGACGTACCGCGCCAGCTCGGCGAGCTGCCCGGTGAGCTCGACACCGGTCGGACCCGCACCGACGACGACGAAGGTCAGGTACGCGTCCCGCTCCTTCTCGTCCGTCGCGACCTCGGCCAGCTCGTAGGCGCCGAGGATCTGGCTGCGGAGCATCCGCGCGTCCTCGATGCTCTTCATGCCGGGCGCGAAGTGGCTCCACTCGTCGTGCCCGAAGTAGGCGTGCGTGGCCCCGCCCGCGACCACGAGGTAGTCGTAGGGCAGGTCCAGGCGCTGCTCGTTCGGCGCGAGCGCGTGCACCACCTTGGCCTCGAGGTCGATCTCGAACACGTCGGCGAGCAACGTGCGCGTGTTCGACTGCCTCTTCACCACCCGGCGCAGCGCCGGCGCGATCAGGCCGGGCGACAGGATCCCCGTCGCCACCTGGTACAGCAGCGGCTGGAAGAGGTGGTGGTTTGTCCGGTCGACGAGCGTGACGTCGACGTCGGCGTGGGCCAGCGCCTTCGCGGCGCGCACCCCGCCGAAACCGCCGCCGACGACGACGACCTTCGTGCGGCCCTCGCGGGCGGGGGTGTCCCCAGTGCTGCTCACGTCCGTCTGCCCCTCTGGTGCGCCGGTTGCCGGACCCCGGGCGTGCCGGTGCCCGGTTCCGGTGTCTGGTGTACCGCAGCCCGGGCGTCGTCGCAGGACCGCGCGCATGAAGGGTAATGCCCGGCCCGCGGGCGCGGTGCCCCCGGCGGGGTCCCGGCGCTCAGTTGCCCACGGTGCCGCCGTCCGTGCCGGTGCCGGCCCCGCTCCCGGCGCCGCTCCCCTCACCGCCGGTCGGCGCGGCCGCGGCGGCGCAGGAGTCGGCGACCGAGGTCGGGGCCGCGGTGCCGGCCGCGGTCTCGTCCGAGCCCGAGGTCTCCGAGGTCTCCGGGGTCTCCGGGGTCTCCGCGGTGCCGGGCGCGGCCGGGGTGGGCGGCGCGGCCGTCGCCGGCGGCGGGTTGATCGCGTCCTGCACGACCTTCTGCATGTACTCGACGTCCGGGCGCGAGGTGTCGAACTTGCCGTCCGGCTCGTTCGGGTCCGGCAGGCTGGGGTCGAACGAGATGCTCTGCAGGGTGAAGCCCTCGCCGGCCAGCGAGACCAGCGCCGGCAGCACCGCCTGCGGGATGTTCGTGTCGACGTTGTCCTTGGTCGCCTGCGCCACCTGCTGGAAGTTGGCGAGCAGGTCCGTGGGGCTCTTCTGGTCGAGCACCGCCTGGATGAGGCAACGCTGGCGGCTCATCCGCTGGTAGTCGTTGCCGTCCCGGCGGGAGCGCGCGAACCACAGCGCCTCCTCGCCGTTCAACGTCTGGACGCCGGGCTGGATGTAGCCGTCCGGCTTGACGTGCCGGCCGTCCGCCGTGACGCCGTTGATCGGCAGCGGCACCGGGCCGACGTCGACCGTCACGCCGCCGAGCGCGTCGATCAGCGTCGAGAAGCCCGCCATGTTGACCTCGAGGAAGTAGTCGATCGGCAGGCCCGTCATGTACGAGATCGACGACTGCAGGAGGTTGAGCCCGATGTCGTCCGTCGGCCCGGTCGGGGCCAGGGACGGGTTGTCGTGGCCGTAGGCGTAGACCGCGTTGAGCAGGTAGTCGCCGGACAGCGGGCTGGCGGGGTCGTGGAAGCCGTTGGGGAACTTCTCGGCCATCGGCGAGCCCGGCGGGAACTCTGCGCGCTGGATGTTGCGCGGCAGCCCGAAGATCGTGGTGCGCCCGGTCCTCGTGTCGATGCTGGCCAGCATCATCGTGTCGGTCCGGGTGCCGGTGCGGTCCGGGCCGGCGTCGCTGCCCAACAGCAGCACGTTCAGTCGCGGCTTCGCAATGGCCTCCGCGGCCGCGGTGCCGCCGCCGGCCCCGCTGAACAGGTCGTTGAGCAGCGAGCGCTGCGAGTTCGCCAGGTCGGCCGCGTAGCCGAACGGCACGGCCACGGCCATGCACAGGGCCGCCGCGACGGTCACGCCCAGGACCTTCCGCCCGGCGCCCATGTCCCGGGGGCGGGCCAGGGCGTAGGTGCGGGCGATCTGGGCGATCCAGCCGAGCGCGGCGACGAGGGCGACCACTGCGCCGACGGCGAGGACCGTCGTCGACACGGCGTTCTCGAGCAGCGCGCGCCGGCTCATCGTCAGCGCCGCGACGACGGCCGCCGCCACGACCAGCAGGAACAGGCCGAGGATCAGACCGCCGGTGCGACGGCGGCGCAGGATCAGGTGCCCGGACCCGGGAACGAGGGTGGACGCCGCCGTGGTCGCCAGGGCGGCCCGCAGCGTCTCGCGGGCGGTGCCGCGCCGGCGGTCGGCCGTGCCGTTCCTCCCGGTGCGGGTGACGCCGCCCTGCTCGGCCTCGGCGCGCCGGCGGGCCGCGCGGTCGGCGGCGGCCTCGTTCGCCGGGATGCGGCGGGGAATCCGGGTGCCGGCGCCGGTCTCGGCACCGGTCCGGGTGCCGGCGCCGGTTCGGGTGCCGCTGGTGCCGACGGGGGTCGCGGCCGCGTCCTCGCGACCGCCGGTCCGGGCGGCGGTGCGTGCCTGGGCCGCGGCCGCTCCGGCAGCGGCTCCGGCGGCTCCGGCGGCAGACCGGGCACCCGTCGAGCCGGAGCGGTCCGGGCGGTCGGAGCGGGCGGGACGGGCGGGGCGGTCGGGGCGACCGTCGACGCGGGTGTCGCCGGGTGCGCCGGCCGGTCGGCCGCCGGGGGGCAGGGTGCCGGGGCGCCGACCGGTCTGGCCGGGCGGGCGTCCGTCGGGCCCGATGGCGGCGCGGGTGCGGTGGGCCGCCGCGCCCTCGGGCCGCCGCGTGCCCGGCCGGCCCTGCTGTCCGGGTTCGCCCTGCTGCCCGCGTCGGGACTGCTGTCCGGCCTGGTTCGGCCTGCCCTGCCGCCCGGCAGTGTTCGGTTGACCGGCTCCGCCCGCGGGAGGCCGGCCGGGGTCGGACGGGGAGCGGCGGGCCTGGTCGGCGACGCGTCCGGGCGGGCCGGGCGGCGCCGCGGGCGCACCCGGACCACTGCGCGCGGAGGCGCTGGCGCTGCGGTCACCGGGACGGGACTCACCGGGGCGGGCCGGGGCACCGGGACCGGGAGGACGGGCGGGCCCGCCCTGCGCCGGCCGCCCCCGCTCGGGGCCAGGGCGCCCGCCGGGATCACGGGGATCACGGGGATCACGGGGATCACGGGGATCACGGGCGTTCCGGGGATCGCGGGAATCGCGGCGATCGCGGGGACCACCGCCGGACCGGCTGCCGGCGGACCGGTCGGACCGGTCGGGACCGCCGGGACCGCTCGGGCCGGGGCGCCCGGGGTGTGCCGGAGCCCCGTTCGGGGAACCGCCGGGGGGAGGTCCGCCCGCCCGCCCGCGCGGGGGGCCGCCCGCGGACCGGTCGGACCGGTCGGGGTTGCCGGAGCGGCCGGGACCGCCGGAGCGGTCCGGGTTGCCGGAGCGGCCGGAGCGATCGGCGTTGCCGGACCGGTCGGGTTCGCCGGGCCGCTCGGAGCCGCGCCGCGGATCGACGGCGGCCTGCCGACCACCCGGGACGCTCCAGCTCGGCCTGCTGCGCGAGGGCACGTCGGAGCCGCCGGGGCCGGGAGCTCCGGGGCCGGGCACGGCCGGGGCGCCGCGGCCCGCAGGCCCCCGCGGTGCGGCCCCGGGCAGGTCCGGGCGCGGGGCGTCCGGCGCGTGCCGCCGGGAGGCCCAGGGCTCCCGCGGGGCCGGGGCGTCGCCGCGCGTGGCTCCGGACCGCCCGAGTTCGTTCCCGGGCCCCTTCGCCGAGCCGTTGCCGAAGCCATTGGCGGAGCCGTTCGCGGAGCCGTTCGGCGACCCGTTGCCGGAGCCGTTCAGGGGGCGGTTCCCGGAGCCGTTGAGCGGGCCGTTCGCAGAGCCGGTGACCCGGCCGTTCGCAGCGCCGCCGGCCCGGCCGTTCGAGGACCCGCCGGCGGGTCGTGGCGGCGCCGCGGGCTCCTGCCCGAGGGGCCGCTCGGCCCGCCGCGGCCAGGGCTCGGCGGGGTGCGAGGGCCGCCGCCCGGGAGGAACGTCCGCGGTGCCACGGGCGTCCCGGGCGTCGCGGAGCTCCCGCAGGTTCTCGCGGGCGTGTCCGGTGCGTGCGTCGTCGGCCACGTCGGACACCCCCTTCTCCACAGGCGACTCGGGACCGTACGTGCTGGTACGTGAGGCGGCGGTGTGCGGATGTCCTCGAGGAGGGCACCGGTCCCACCGCCGGCACGCGGGATCTCGGCGGCGAGATCCCGGCGAGGATACTGCCCGTCACGACCCGGCCGGGGGTACCCCTACTGGTAGGACACGAACACCGGTCGGCCCGGCCCGACGGCCAGCGTCTCGGCCGGGTCGAACATCGGCCGGTCCTCGTCGTGGAAGTTCTTCCAACCCCAGGTGACACCGGGCGGGACGGCCTGGTGCAAGCGGTTCCAGGTCTCCAGTTTCTCCGCACGGGTGCCGAAACCGTCGGCGTGGAGCACGACGGACAATTCGTCACGGTCCGTGACCAGTTGCTCCCGGTTCCGGATCATCTGCGGCTGGAACTGGTGCAGCATCAGCAGTTTCTGCGGCAGGCGCGCCTCTCGGGTCAGGTCCGCGAGCCAGGTCGCGACGGCGTTGACCTCGGCCGCGTCGACCCAGCCCACCTGGATGCGGTGCTTCTGCCCCGGGCGTAGCCGCCATTCGGGGTCGAGCGCGAGCCCGACGTTCGGCCGCCGCAGCAGGTCCGTGTAGCGGCGCGCCTGGCTCGGGAAGTCGCTGCGGCCGGGCTGGAGGTCGAGCACGACGTACATCCCCGCCGCGGCGGCCGCGTCGACCCAGGGGACCAGCTCCTCGGGGGCCGACTCTGCCGAGTAGTCGCCGTCGGCTCCCGGGGCGGAGGTCGCGACGGTCGTGATGATCTCGAAGGCCGGGACCACCGGCTCGCCGGCGAGGGGTGCGTACTGCGCGGCGAGGTCGCGGGCCCGCTGCACCGAGGCGTCGACGCCCTGCTCGCCCAGCACGCCCATCGCGGGTGCACCCGGATGGCCGTAGAGGGCGACCATCGTGCGCCCCGGGAAGAGGGTGTGGCCGCCGCCGGGCAGCTCGGGAACGGGCGGCGGTGCCGAGGTGGGTGCCGGGGTGGGTGCCGGGGTGGGGGCCAGGGTCGCGGCGGGCGCCTCGGCGGGCGACGGCGCGGCCGCGTCGAGTGGTGCGGCGGCGCTGGTCGCGCACGCGACGAGCACGAGCAGGCACCCGACGAGGGGGAGCAGGAACCGGATCCGCCGCGTCGCTGCCATCGACGATCACGCTAGGCGACGCGTGATCGGGTCGCCCGGCGACACGCGGCGGACGGCCAGGGGTGCACCCGGTCGGCCCAGCGGTGCGTGGTGCGCCGGACGGTCGGTCCGGTGAGGGAGCGCCGAGGGCGTGGAGCCCGGTCGGCCGACGTCAGCGGATACGGGCGAGCGGGCCGGTCGGACCCTCCTCGCGAGGCGGCCGGCCGCGGAGGATCCGCTTGAGCGCGGCGGTGTGCCGGCGGCTCACCGGCAGCTCCGGCGCACCCGGCCCGTGCCCGATCCGCACGACGTACCCGGAACCGGACAGCCGCAGCTCGGTGATCAGTGGCAGCGACACGAGGTAGGCGCGGTGGATGCGCACGAACCCGGCCTCGCGCCAGCGCTCCTCGAGCACGGACAGCGGGATCCGGACGAGGTGGCCGCCGTCCGTGGTGTGCAGCCGCGCGTAGTCGCCCTGGGCCTCGACGAACCGCACGGTGGAGCGCGGGACGAGCTTGGTGGTGCCGGCCAGTTCGACCGGGATCACCTCGTCCTCCGGGGGCTCCGGCCGGGTCGGCTGGCCCTGCGGGAGGGGCTGGGGCGGCGCGGGCCTGCTCTGCGCCCGGGTGGCGATGGTGCGGTCGATCGACCCGGCCAGCCGCTCCGAGCGGAGCGGCTTGAGCAGGTAGTCGACGGCACCGATCTCGTAGGCGTCGACGGCGCGGTCGTCGTGGGCGGTCACGAACACCACCGGTGGCGGCGACGCCATGGCGGAGAGGACGCGGGCCAGTTCCAGCCCGTCCAGGCCCGGCATCCTGATGTCCAGGAACACGACGTCCACGCCGGACTCGCCGGGGGCGGCGCCGGGCCGGCTCCCGAGGATCCGGAGGGCCTCCGTCGCGTCCGGCGCCGTGAGCACGGTGCCGACGCGGTGGTCCTCGTTCAGCAGGTGGGCCAGTTCCTGAAGCGCCGGTTCCTCGTCGTCGACGGCCAGGACCGTCAGTCCGTCCGAGACCTGCGTGCTCACGAGCGCCTCCTCGGGCATGTCGGGGAGCGGGCCGGGGAGCGGGCACCGCCACCTGTCGTGCCCCGACACCTGTGGGTGACTGCCGGCACAACGCTAGCGAAGGGGTGCGGTCCGCTCGACGACCGGTCGACGGCTGTTCCTCCCACAGAGGCGAACGGCCCTACCGCGGTGCGGGTGTCGGCGTGTCCGAGCGTGTCCAGTCGCCGGACGACCGTCCGGGAACACCGGACGACCGTTCACCGTTCCGGCCGGTTCGCCGGACGCCGTCGCCGGAGGCAGCCGTCGGCGGGCGAGGGGCCGGGACGTGCGGCGGGGCGGAAAGGTTCCCGTGTGGACGCGGATGTGATGTTGACCCGCGCGGCGGTAACGCGGTTGCCGCAGCCGCGGCAGCACGGGCACCCTGGACTCCGTGATCGTGACTCGGAGCGTGGGAGCGGTGCCGCACGTGCCGCCCGTGCCCTGCCGTCACGGTCGCCTCGCGCGCGGTTGGTGTCGCGGTCGCTGACCGTTCCCCCGCCCGTCGCCGTCCCGGAGATCCCCGATGTGCCCCTCGTGCTCATCCCGCTGCCTGATCCGTCCGTCGCTGATCCGTCGTCGCTGCGTCGACCACCTGCGGACCGCGAGCGCCCTGTGTCGGGCCGGCGTCCGGTACACCGCCGATCCCGCTGCCGATCCCGCCGCCGTCCACGTTCGTCCGTAGGAGTACGACATGACCGCCCCGATCCACGACGGGCAGGCCCCCGCCCCGGCCCCCCGGGCCGAGCAGGCCGCGAAGCTCGACCCCCCGACCGTCCGGCTGCCGAAGCCGACGCGCACCGACCGCCGCACCGAGATCGTCGACCGGCTGCTCGACTCGCTGGAGGACCTCGTCGCCCGGCACCGCGCGCTGGCCGGCAACCCCGAGCAGGTCGACCTGCACGCCGAGCTCATCGCGGCCGAGGTCGCGCACGAGCTGTCCGTGACCCGCTCGGCCCTGCGCCGTGCCCCACGGCTGCGCCGGACCGGCTGAGCGCGGCCCCGCACCCGACGGCCCGCGACGCACACCGCGTCGCGGGCCGTCGGCGTTCGGGCCGTCGACGTCCCGCCCGGCCGGCCGGAGGAGCCCGGTCCTGCCCTGTCGGAGGGGCTCGACGGTGGGTTGCCCCACCCCTCTTTGGCACCGAGTGCCGAAATAGTAGGGTGACGGCAGACACGCGGATCCGAGCTGCGAAGGGGCAGGCGCGATGGCCAGCACCAAGGAATGGTTCGAGACGATCGCCGAGGCACAGCGGAGGGCGAAGAAGCGCCTGCCCCGCTCCGTGTACCTGGCGCTGGTCGCGGGCACCGAGAAGGGCGTCACGATCTCCGACAACGTGGAGGCCTTCAGCGAGCTGGGCTTCCGCCCGCGCATCGCCGACCTCCCGGCCCAGCGGAACCAGGCGACCACGGTGATGGGCCAGGACATCTCGTTCCCGGTGATCATCTCGCCGACCGGGGTGCAGGCCGTCTACCCCGAGGGCGAGGTCGCGGTCGCGCGCGCCGCGGCCGGGGCCGGCACGGCCATGGGGCTGAGCTCCTTCGCGAGCCGGTCCATCGAGGACGTCGCGGCCGTGAACGACAAGACCTTCTTCCAGATGTACTGGGTCGGCACCCGCGACCAGCTGCTCGCGCGCGCCGAGCGCGCGAAGAAGGCCGGCGCCAAGGGCCTGATCATGACCCTGGACTGGTCGTTCGACTCCGCCCGCGACTGGGACGCCCCGATGATCCCGGAGAAGGTGAACCTCAAGGCCGCCCTCCACTTCGCGCCCGAGGTGCTGCGCAAGCCGCGCTGGCTGTGGGACTTCGCCAAGACCGGCGAGCTGCCCGACCTGACCACGCCGAACCTGGCGATCGACGGCGAGCCGGCGCCGACCTTCTTCGGCGCCTACGGCCAGTGGATGGGCACCCCGCCGGTGACCTGGGAGGACGTGGCCTGGCTGCGGGAGCAGTGGGACGGCCCGTTCGCGGTCAAGGGGATCATGCACCCGGACGACGCCCGCCGGGCCGTCGACGCCGGCTGCACCGCGATCTCGGTGTCCAACCACGGCGGCAACAACCTCGACGGCACCCCGGCCTCGATCCGCGCGCTCCCGGCGGTCGTCGACGCGGTCGGCGACCAGATCGAGGTGCTGCAGGACGGCGGCATCCGCCGCGGGTCGGACGTCGTCAAGGCCCTCGCGCTGGGCGCCAAGGCGGTACTGATCGGCCGCGCCTACCTGTGGGGGATGGCGGCCGCGGGCCAGCACGGCGTGACCAACGTGCTCGAGGTGCTGCGCCAGGGCATCGACTCGACGCTGCTCGGGCTGGGCAAGTCGAGCATCCACGAGCTGTCCCGGGACGACCTGGTGATCCCGGAGAACTTCGCCCTCGAGGCCAAGTAGGAAACACGGACGGCACCGTCGCCCACCCGGTGTGGGCGACGGTGCCGTCCGTGTCGTTCAGGCGCCGGTCACGCGCCGGTGAGGCCCCGGGCGCGGAGCACGCGGCGCTCGAGCGGCCGGAAGACCAGCAGCTCGATCCCGATGCCGACGACCAGGATCAGCAGGACCGCGGCGAACACCGCGGCGATGTCGTTGAAGTCGCTGCCGTTCTTGAGGTACGCCCCGAGCCCGACGCCGAGGGCCGGGCCGGCCGCGATGATCTCCGCCGCCATCAGCGAGCGCCACGAGAAGGCCCAGCCCTGCTTGCACCCGGCGAGGTAGCCGGGCAGCGCCGCGGGCAGCAGGACGTGCCGGGCGTTGGCCAGGCCGCCGGCGCCGAGCACCCGGCCGACCCGCGGCAGGATCGGCGGGATCTGGTCGATGCCCGCCACCAGGCCGTTGGCGATCGACGGGACCGACCCGAGCAGCACGACGAAGTAGATCGTGGCGTCCGTCAGCCCGAACCACAGCACGGCGGCCGGCACCCACGCCACCGACGGCAGGCTCTGCAGACCGGACAGCAGCGGGCCGATCGCCGACCGCACGGCCGGCACCTTCGCCACCAGCAGGCCCAGCGGCGTGGCGATGACCAGCGCGATCGCGAAGCCGAGGAAGGCCCGGCTGATCGAGGTCCACAGGATCGACCAGATGCTGCCGTCGGCCACGATCGACAGGACCGAGTCCCAGACCGCCACGGGGGCGGGCAGCTTGTACTCGGGCAGCACCGCCGACGCCCAGACGACCTGCCAGACCACGACGATCAGCACGAGCGCGACGACGGGTGGCAGCACGCTCGTCGACGCCCGCCGCCACCACGGCACCCGGTTGACGGTGGGTGTGTCGAGCGCGTCGAGCCCGGCGAGCGCCCGGGCGCTGTCGTCCGCGCCGGTCGCGCCGGTCGTGCCCTGCCGTTCCACGAGCTCAGGCGGCATGGCTGGTGATCACCTGTCGGAGCCGGCCGGTGATCTCCTCGTGCAGCTCCGGCCCGTGCCCGTCGACGGTCCACTCGCGCACGACCGTGCCCGGCCGCGACGAGAGCAGCACGACGCGCTGGGCCAGCCGGACGGCCTCCCGGACGTCGTGGGTCACGAAGACCACGGTGGTGCCGGTGGCCTCCCACACCCGGAGCAGCTCGCCCTGCAGCACGTCCCGGGTGATGGCGTCGAGCGACGCGAAGGGCTCGTCCATCAGCAGCAGGCCGGGCGCATCACCCTCGGTGGCGGTGGCCGCGGCGAGCGCGCGCGCCAGCGACACGCGCTGGCGCATACCGCCGGACAGCTCGTGCGGCCGCTTGTCGCCCACGCCGTCGAGCCGGACGAGCTCGAGCAGCTCGCGGGCCCGCTCACGGCGGGCCCGGCGACCCTGGCCCGCGAGCTGCAGCGGTAGCTCGACGTTGCGCGCGGCCGTCAGCCACGGCATGAGCGCGGCTTCCTGGAACATGAACGACGGCCGCGCCGTGTTCACCGTGACCGTGCCCGTCGTCGGCTCGTCCAGCCCGGAGAGCAGGTTGAGCAGGGTCGACTTGCCGCAGCCGGAGGCGCCCAGCAGGCTGAGGAACTCGCCGTGGGCCACGCGCAGGTCGATCCCGCGCAGCGCCGTCACGGCGCCTGAGCCGGTCCCGAAGGTCTTGCCGACGCCGGTCAGCTCCACGGCGGTGTCCGCGCGGTCGGGGCGCACCCGGGCGAGCGCGGGATCGGAGTCCGTGAGGGTCACTGGCTCATCCCTGCCGGTCGAGGCCCGCAGCGTCGACGGGGGTCTGCCCGGCGGCCTGGCGGACGGAGTTGAGGGCCCGCACGTCGACGAAGCCCTGCAGGTTCGTCTCCGTCGGTGTGGCGCCCGCGGTCACGCTGTCCTTCGACAGCTGGGGGAAGGTCGAGGCCAACGGGTCGCTGTCGAAGCTGAGCTCGGAGAAGGCGCGGTCGAGCACCGGCTGGGACAGCGACGAGTTGGTGATCTGCTTGATCGAGTCGTTCGTGATCTTCTTGGCCTGGTCGGGGTTCGAGTTGGCGAAGTCGATGGCCTTCAGCTCACCGCGCAGCAGCGCCTCCACGGTCTGCGGGTGCTCCTGCAGGAACTGCGTGCGGACGATCAGCACGGTGGTCGGGAACTTGCCGTCCGGCCACAGCGACTTCTCGTCGACGAGGACCTTCGCGCCCGCGTCGACCAGCCGGGAGCTCCACGGCTCCGGCAGCCAGCCGCCCGCGACCTGACCCTGCTTGAACAGGTCGAGCGTGCGCGGGTTGTCGATGTTCTGGACGGTGACCTTGTCCGGGCCGTCGCCGATCTCGAGGTCGTGCTCCTGCAGCCACTTCTTGAGCGCGACGTCCTGTGTGTTGCCGGCCTGCGGGGTGGCGACGACCTTGCCCTTGAGCTGCTCCGGCGTGGTGATGTCCGGGCTGGTGACGAGCTGGGCGCCCGCGGAGGTGGAGCCGGCGATCAGCCGGACGGCCTCGCCGTTCGACTTGGCGAAGGCGTTGATGGCCGGGCTCGAGCCGATGAAGCCGGCGTCGAGCGAGCCGCCGAGCAGGGCGTTCACCTCGTCCGGGCCGGCGTTGAAGGTCTGGGTGGTCAGCGTCGTGCCGCTGCCCAGCTCCTCGGCGAAGTAGTTCTGGGCCACGCCGATCAGCGCCGGCGCGTGGGTGATGTTGGGGAAGTAGCCGAGGCGGAGCTCGGCGGCGGGGGAGCTGCTCGTCGGAGCGGTCGGGGTGCTCTCCTGCGCGCGCGAGCAACCGGCGGCCAGGCCGAGGGCGGCCAGGGCGGCGAGCAGGACGGTCGCGCGGCGGCGCAGGGCGGGGGCGAACATGATCGGTGATGGGTCCTTCCGGGGCGCCGGTCCGCCCCGGACCGGCCGGGACGACCCGGCGGGTGGCATGGCGCGTCAGGTGCGCGCGGCGCTCGGGCGGGGGTTCGGGGCAGGGCGCGACGGCGGGCCCGGGGTGCGGGCGGGCGCGTCGACCCTCAGCGACATCCCTCGTCGAACGCGTGGCTCCGGCGCGAGGGCCAGAAGCGCTCGAGATCGAACGACCGCAGCGCGGCGGGGGACCCGTCACGGTGCGCGGTCGTCGTCATGACCCCATCGTGCGACGCCGCGGCGGACCGGACAACCACGCGACCGGATCCCGGGACCGCTCCCCAATTGACCGGACAACCGTACGGCTAATGCAGGTGCCTTGACCTCGTCGGGTCCTTCGGCGACCATCGGGCGTCATACCGAGTAGTACGGTCAACGACGACCTGGAGGACCCGGTGCGATTCACGAGGATGTGGGCGGCGGTCTGCGCGCTGGTCGGCGCGATCGCCCTGACGGCGGGGTGCGCGAACACCGGTTCGGCGCCCTCGAGCGGGTCGGGCGGTACGGGCGCGGACGCGTCGGGTCCGATCAAGGTCGGCGTGATCGTGCCGCTCAGCGGGCCCGCCGGCCCCAACGGCCAGGACGTGCTCGACGCCATCCAGGTCCAGGCGGACGTGGTCAACGCCGAGGGCGGCGTCCTGGGCCGGCAGCTCCAGATCGTCGCCAAGGACGACCAGAGCAATCCGGCCAATGGCGTGAGCGCGGCGACGCAGCTGGCGAGCGAGGGCGTGTCGGTGGTGATGGGCGGCTGGAACTCGCCCGTCACGCTGGCCATCCAGCCCGTGCTGGTGCGTGCGGGCATCCTCAACATCACCACGATCCCGCAGAACGCGACGATCCTCGGCAACGCCGACCCGGACGCCGTCCGGCTCAACGCGGGCAACGCGGTGGGCGCCTACGTCGCCGGGCAGTACCTGACGAAGAACCTCGGTGCGAAGTCCGTCGGCTACCTGCTGGAGAACGACGCGTACGGCAAGGACCTGGGCGCGCTCCTCACCGCCCAGCTCCAGCCCGCCGGCGTCACGGTGGCCTCAGAGCAGACCTTCGACTACTCGGCCACCGACTTCCGCGTGCCCCTGTCGAACATCCAGGGCGCCGCGCCGCAGGCGGTCTTCTCCGCCAACGCGGCCGAGTCCTCCGGGATGCCGGCCCTGGCCCAGCAGTACGCCCGCTCCGGCATCGGGGCGCCGCACGTCGCCGCGCTCGGCACCGTCTCGCCCAAGGTGATCGACCTGGCCGGGGGCGCCGCCGTCGACGGGCTGTTCTCCGCGGACATCTACTTCCCGGACGTCGCGCCCTTCAACGGCTACCCGGAGAACCAGAAGTTCGCCGACGCGTTCCGGCAGAAGACCGGCAACCCGCCGGACAAGTACGCCGCGCTCGGCGCGCAGAGCGTGGACGTCTGGGCCGCCGCCGTGGCCAAGGCCGGCACGCTGGACCGCCAGCCGGTCGCGGACGCGATCCACGGGCAGACCTTCACCGGCACGGTGATGGGCGACGTGACCTTCACCGACAAGGGCCAGATGCAGACGAAGGTGTACGCCTTCACCGTCGTGGGCGGGAAGATCAAGGTCCTCGACGAGGTCCCGGTCCCGGACGAGGTCTGGAACTCGTGACCGCCCTCCGCGTGGAGGGGCTCTCGGTCCGGTACGGCAGCCTGCAGGCGCTCGACGACGTCTCGTTCGCCGTCGACGGGGGCGAGATCCTCGGCGTCATCGGGCCCAACGGGGCCGGCAAGAGCAGCAGCTTCGCCGCGGTGACGAACGTGGTGCGGCGCACCGGCCGGGTGCTGCTGCACGGCGAGGACACGGACGAGGTGCCCACCCAGGTGCTCGCGCGGCGCGGGCTGCGGCGGACCTTCCAGCAGAACTCGTTCTTCGGTGGGCTGAGCGTGCTGGAGAACGCGATGACGGCCTTCCAGGTCGAGCGGGGGACCGGGCTCGGGGGCGCGATCGTCACGCCGTGGCGGGAGGCCCGGGCGCGCCGGGAGTGCCGGGCCGCCGCCCACGCGCTCCTGGCGGACTTCGGCATCGCCGAGCGGCACCACGACACCCGGCCGGACGACCTGCCGTACGGCCTGCAGCGGGTGCTGTCCGTCGCCCTGGCCCACGGCCCGGGCGCGAGCGTGCTGCTGGTCGACGAGCCGGCGGCCGGCGTCGGCGGCGACGACATGCGCGCCCTCGCCGACCTGCTGCGCGACCTGCGGGAACGCGGCGTCGCCATCGTGCTCATCGAGCACCACATGGACCTGGTCATGGAGATCGTCGACCGGCTGCTGGTGATCGACCGCGGCGAGACGATCGCCTACGGCCCGCCCGCCGAGGTGCAGCGCGACCCGCGGGTGCTGGAGGCCTACCTGGGGCGGACGGCGTGAGCCCGCTGCTCGAGGTGCGCGACGTGCGGGTGCGCTACGGCCACAGCCTCGCCGTCGACGGGGTCTCGCTGGAGGTGGGGGCCGGCGAGCTCGTCGCCGTCGCCGGGGCGAACGGCGCGGGCAAGTCGACGCTGGTCGACGCCGTGGCGGGCTGGTCCCGCGGCCGGCCCTCCGTCACCGGGTCCGTGCTGCTCGGTGGCCGGGACGTCGGCCGGCTGGCCGCCCATCGCCGCGCCGGGCTCGGGCTGGTGCTGGTCCCCGAGGGCAAGGGCGTGTTCGACGGGATGACCGTGCGGGAGAACCTGCAGGTCGTCCGCCCGCCGCGGGCGGCCGCCGGGCGCGCCTACGACGTCGACGACGTGCTCGACGTCTTCCCCCGGCTCCGCGAGCGGATCGGGGCACGGTGCTCCACCCTGTCCGGCGGCGAGCGGCAGATGGTGGCGATCGGCCGCGCCCTGCGGGCCGCGCCCCGCCTGCTGATCCTCGACGAGCCCTCGGTCGGCCTGGCCCCCCGCCTGGTCGTCGAGGTGCTCACGCACATCCGCGAGCTGGTCGACTCGGGCCTGTCGGTGCTCCTCGTCGAGCAGAACGTGCGGGCGGCGCTCGAGGTCGCCGACCGGCTCCACCTCCTCGACCAGGGCCGGATCGTCGCCTCCGGCACCGCCGCGCGGATGCGCGAGGACGAGCGCGTCGCGCAGGCCTACCTGGGAGGGCTGGGCCCGTGATCCTCGCCGCCCTGGTCAACGGGCTCGCGCTCGGCGCGGGCTACGCACTCCTCGCCGTCGGCTGGACCGTGCTGCTCGGCGCGGCCCGCCTGGTCAACTTCGCGCACGGGCAGCTCTACATGCTCGGCGCGTTCGTGACCTGGTTCGTGATCAGCCGGTTCGGGTGGCCCTACGGGGTCGCCGTGCCGGTCGCGCTGGTGGTCGTCGGTGTGCTCGGCGTGGTCCTCCAGCTGCTGATGACCCGGATGACGCTCGAGCAGAACATCGTCAACCTCATGCTGGTCACCCTCGCGTTCGGCTACCTGCTGCAGGGCGGGGCGGCGCTGCTGTTCGGCGGCGACCCGCAGACGATCGACAGCCCGCTGCAGCAGCAGGACCTGGCGCTCGGCGCGGCCCGGATCACGGGGCAGGACGTGCTGATCGTCGTGCTGGCGCTGGCCTTCTACGCGGTCACGTTCGTCGTCCTCGGCCGCACCGACCTCGGCCGGATGGTCCGCGGCGTCGCCGAGGACCCCAAGCTCGCCCAGCTCTACGGGATCGACGCGGCCCGCGTGTACCTCGCCGTCTTCGTGTTCTCCGCGGTCTGCGCGGCGCTCGCGGGCGCGGTGGTGGGGCCGCGCAGCCCGATCCTCACGTCGATGGGCTTCGAGGAGGTCATCATCACCTTCCTCGTCGTGGTGCTCGCCGGCGTCGGCAACCTCGTCGGGGGGCTCGTCGTGGCGATCGGGCTGGGCCTGTTCACGGCCTTCTTCGGCACGTTCTTCCCGCCGGCCTACTCCACGGCCGCGGCGTTCGTCGTGCTGCTGGTCGTGCTCGTGGTCCGCCCGCAGGGGCTGGGGGCCCGCCGATGACCGCCGACGTCGCCACCCGGGAGACGAGCGCACCGGCCGCGCGCCGCGTCCCCACGCCGCTGCGCGCGCTGCTCTGGGTGGTCCTGGTCGCGGCCGCGTACCTGCTCCCCGCCGTGCTCGGCGGATCGGACCGGATCTACGCGACGGTCGTGCTGGTCGCGATCTTCGCGATCATGTCCTACGGGGTGGACGTCGTCCTGTCCTACCTCGGCGAGGTCAGCCTGGGTCACACGCTGTTCTGGGCGGCCGGCGCGTACACGACCGCGATCCTCGCGGTGCGGTCCGGGTGGTCGCCGATCCCCGCGCTGCTGGCGTCGATCGTGGTGACCCTGCTGCTCGCGCTGCTGCTCGGGCTGGCCACGCTGCGCACGCGAGAGTTCGTGTTCTCGCTGGTCACGTACGCGGCCGCGATCATCGGGCTGACCGTCGTGCAGAACACGCAGGCCCTCGGCGGCTCGGACGGGGTCGTCGGCGTCCCGTTGCTGGAGCTGCCTGCGGTGGGCGGGACCTACGTCGCCCGCACGAACGCGGAGCTGTGGCCGATCGCCCTGGTCTGCCTGGTGCTCGTCGTGCTGCTCGTGTCCCGCTTCCGCCGCTCGCGGCTGGGCACCACGGCGCTGATGGCGCAGATGAACGGAGAGCTCTCCACGGCGATGGGGGTCGACGTCCGGCGCACCCGGATGCTGGTCTTCGTGCTGTCCGCGCCGATCACGGCGCTCGCCGGGTGGCTCTACGCCTACCAGCGCAGCTACGTGAGCCCGGACCTGCTCTCGCCGACCTTCCTGCTGTTCATGCTCACCGCGGTGATCCTGCCGGGGCGCCGGCTGCTGCTCGGGCCGCTGGTCGGGGCGGCGTTGCTGACCGCCCAGCAGCAGCTGTTCTCCCTCGGCGGCGACGCGGACAAGATCGTGCTCGGCGGCGTGCTCGCGGTGGTGCTGCTGGCCTCGCCGACCGGGCTCGTCGGGATCTGGCACGCCCTGGTCCGGCGCGTGCGAGGATCCCGACGGTGACCCGCGAGCTCTCCCGGTCCGGCGCGGGGCCCGGACGCCAGGACATCCTCGAGGCCGCCGCCGTGGCCTTCACCCGCAACGGCTACGACGCGACCACGATCGACGACATCGCCGACGAGCTGCGGGCCACCAAGGGGCGGGTCTACCACTACTACCGGAGCAAGGCCGACATCTTCCTGGACGTCGTGCACACCGGGATGCGGGACCTGCTCGCCGAGATCCGGCCGCTCGCCGAGGGCGACGACGACGCCGTCGGCCGGCTGGAACGGATGGTGCGCACGCACGCCGCGATGATGATGACGCGCCACGCCTTCCAGCGGGTGGCGGTGCAGGCCGTGGAGATGCGCCGGCTCGGGCAGGGCCCGCGCTACGAGTCGCTCCACGAGATCGTCGCGATGCGGGACGAGTACGAGCAGCTCTTCGCGGACGTCGTCGCGCAGGGCCAGCGCGAGGGCAGCGTGCGCGGGACCGATCCGCGGCTGGCGACCAAGCCGGTGCTCGGGGCGCTCAACTGGATCACCGTCTGGTACGACCCCGACCGGGGCGACGACGGCCGGGTCGAGCGGATCGCGGACGAGTACGCGGAGTTCGTGGTGGGCGGGTTGCGGAAGGGAGACCGATGAGCGGGCGGACGGTGCTGGTCGCGGGGGCGAGCGGACTGGTCGGCGAGGCGGCGGTCGAGTCGTTCGCCGACGCGGGGTGGGACGTGGTCGCGCTCTCGCGGCGGCCGCCGGTGCGCCCGGTGCGACACCTCGCCGTCGACCTGACGGACGCCGAGGCCGTCGCCGAGGCGGTCGCCGACCTGCGACCGACTCACCTGGTCTACGGGGCGCTGCACGAGAAGCCGGGACTGATCCGCGGCTGGCGCGAGCAGGACCAGATGCGGACGAACCTGGCGATGTTCCGTGCCCTCCTCGACCCGCTCGCGGAGGGGCTGGAGCACGTCACGCTGCTGCAGGGGACCAAGGCCTACGGCGTGCACCTGCACCCGATCCCGGTGCCCGCGCGCGAGCGGTTCCCGCGCGACCCGCACGAGAACTTCTACTGGCTGCAGGAGGACCACCTGCGCGCCTCGGCCGCCGCGCACGGCTTCGCGTGGACGATCCTGCGCCCGCAGATCGTCGTCGGCCCGACGACCGGGGTCGCGATGAACCTGCCGCCGGTGGTCGGCGCCTACGCCGCGGTGCGGCGCGAGCTCGGCCAGTCGTTCGGGTACCCGGGGGGAGCGGGCATCGCGAGCGAGGCCGTGGACGTCCGGCTCGTCGGCGACGCCGCGCTCTGGGCGGCCACCGCCGAGACCGCCCGCGACCAGCACTTCAACCTCACCAACGGCGAGGCCTTCAACTGGCGCGACCTCTGGCCGGCGCTGGCCGACGAGCTGGGCATGGACCCCGCCCCCGACGAGCCGGTCCGGCTCGCCGAGTACCTCCCCGCGCACGCCGATGTCTGGCGGCGGATCGCGGAGCGCGAGGGGCTCGTCGAGCCGTCCCTCGACGCATTGCTCGGCGAGTCCCACCACTACGCCGACTACTGCTTCGCGCACGGCGCCACGGAGGCGCGCCCGCCCGCACTGGTGAGCACGGTCAAGGTGCGGCAGGCGGGCTTCGGCGACTGCTACGACACCGAGGAGTCCTTCCGGCACTGGTTCCGGGTGCTGCGGGAGCGGAAGGTGCTGCCGGGCTGAGTGGGTGAGGGTTCGGTAGTGCCTCCCTCGGGGGTCGGTCGCTCCACTCGCGGAGCAGCCGCTCGCAGACCTCGGCCTCGGTCATCTCCGGGGACGAGTTCCGGAACGCCGCGAGGGTGCGGACCGCCTCCTCGCCGGTGAAACCGGCGCCTCTCACGCGAAGTCGGCGATTCGCGGTTCTCCACGGAGGTGCCGGCCGCCAGGGTCCGGTCGCCTGGCCACGCTGCTCGGTGTCCGGATGTGGTGAGACAGCACGAGGCCCGGACGCCGTCGCCGATGCGGCCTCGGCGTCGAGCACGAGGCGCCGCCGGCGCCGGTCCTTCTCTCGGACGTCGTTTCAGAGGGGGTGATCCCGGTCCTGCCAGTGCTGGCGGAGCTGACAGCATCGGTGCATGCCCGCGCCTCGAGTGTCCGTGGAGACGAAGATCTTCGAGCTGGAGATCGTGCTGGAGGAGGTGCAGCCGCCGGTTCGACGCCGTGTGCAAGTGCCGGGGGAGGTGTCGTTGGCGATGCTGCACGAGGTGGTGCAGTCGGCGATGGGCTGGACCAACTCTCATCTGCACGAGTTCGACGTCGCCGGGCGCCGCTTCGGGATCTCGGACCCGGACTGGCCTGACCAGGATCTCGTCGATGAGGCCAAGGCCGAGCTGTCCCAGCTGGCCAAGCAGGGAGATCGGTTCGGCTACCTCTACGACTTCGGCGACAACTGGGCTCACCGGATCACCGTGGAGAAGGTCGCCGCTGCCGAGCCGGGGGTGCGCTACCCGCGCTGCATCGCAGGCCAGGGTGCGTGTCCGCCCGAAGACGTCGGCGGCCCGTGGGGCTATGACGAGTTCCAGGCCGCGCTCGCTGACCCGGAGCATCCCGACCACGACGAACACCTCGAGTGGGCGGGTGGGCCGTTCGACCCACACCGCTTCGACCTCGACGAGGCCGACGGATCGTTGGAGTGGCTGGCCTGGCGACCACTGAACCCCGTTTCGTAGGTACCGGCATCCATCCGGTGCCGACGATCGACCCCCAGCTTGCGGGGGACCGTCTTGATCGGCGTCTGCTCCGCCCGATGAAGTCGGCGGATCTCCGCCCAGTCCTCCACCCTCAGCACCCCTGACTGTCGCTACGACGGTCCAGATTCACCCGTCGCCACGGGGTCAGCTTCAGACGTCAGCCCGGGTGCCCCGCCGACGCCGTCGGGGCGAAGAGGCCCGACGCCCCGCAGGACCGGCACGTCCGGTGGCCGACCGGGCCGTCCGGGAAGGGGTGCGAGGCGGTCGTCCAGACGTGCTGGTGTTCGGGTGCCGGGAAGGTCGGGCCGGGTCGGACCGTGATGAGCGTGGTGAGCATCGTCGTTCCTCTCGTGGGTTGTCGCCGGACCGTCGTCCGGCTCGGGCTCCTCGCCCGGCACCCACGCTCCCGTCTCCCGGCTCCGCCGAGGATCCGGTGACCGACGGACGTCCCGCCCGACGCCCGGGTCGGCCGATCGGCCGACCGACCTCACCCCGCGCCGAGCCGCACCCTCGCCCGCTCCAGCCCCTCGTCCGCGACCACTCCGCGGATCGCCTTCTTGTCGTACTTCCCGACGCTGGTCTTCGGCACCTCGGGCACGAACAGGAAGGTGTCCGGGACCCAGAACTTGACGAACCCCTCGGCCAGCAGGTGGTCGCGCAGCTCCTCCGGGGTGAGCGAGTCGTCGGACGGCACCACGCAGGCGAGCGGCCGCTCCAGCCACTTCTCGTCCTCGATCCCGACGACCGTGGCCTCGGCGACCTTCGGGTGCAGCATCAGCGAGTTCTCCAGGTCGATCGTGGAGATCCACTCGCCGCCGGACTTGATCAGGTCCTTGGACCGGTCCTTGAGCAGGACGTACCCCTCGGGGTCGATGCAGCCGACGTCCCCGGTCCGCAGCCAGCCGTCGACGATCGAGTCCTTCGTCCGGTCGTCCTTGTAGTACTCGCTGGCGGTGAAGGGGGAGCGGACGTGGAAGTCGCCGATGCTCTCGCCGTCCCAGGGCAGCTCCTCGCCGGTCTCCTGGTCGACGACCTTGATCTGCAGCAGCGGGATCGGCAGGCCCTGGGTCTGGCGCAGCGCGTAGATCTCGTCCTCGGTGCCGGCGGCCAGCGTGGACTTGAGCGCGAAGAAGCAGATCTGCGGGCTGTTCTCGGTCATGCCGTAGCCCTGCATGACCTCGCAGTCGTACTCGTCGCGGAACCACTTCATGACGGCCTTCGACGGCGCCTGCCCGCCCAGCCACAGCGTCGACAACGACGACAGGTCCCGCGGCCGGGCGCTCGCGCGCACGGCGTCGCGGATCATCGTGCCGATGGTGACGGCCGCGTTCATGCCGGTGACGCCGAGGTCCTCGATGATGTCGACGTAGTCGCCCGGGGTGGGGTGCGCGCCCGGCAGCACCAGCGTGGCGCCCTGCAGCAGCGCGGTGTGCGGGATGTTCCAGCCGTTGCAGTGGAACATCGGCGCGACCTCGAGCCACACCTGCGACTCGGACATGTTCAGCTTGTCGTGCATCGCCAGGCACATCGCCTGCAGCACCATCGCGCGGTGCGAGTACACGACGCCCTTCGGGTCGCCGGTGGTCGCCGAGGTGAAGCACATCGCCGAGGCGGAGTGCTCGTCGAACTCCTCGAACTGCGCGTCCTCGTCCGCCGCGGCGAGGAGCTCCTCGTACGAGTGCACCGGGAGCGGGAGCCGGTGCTCGGGCACCGAGTCGGCGAGGACGATCACCGCCTCGACCGTCGGCAGGCCCAGGTCCAGCAGGTCGGCGACGAGGTCGAGCTGGTCGACGTCGACCAGCAGCAGCCGGTCCTCGGCCTTGTCGATCGTGAACTTCTGCTGCGCCGGGGAGAGCCGCAGGTTGATCGTGTGCAGCACGGCCTGGATGCCCGGCACGCCGAAGTACGTCTCGAGGTGCCGGTAGTGGTTCCAGGCCAGCGTCCCGACCCGGTCGCCCGGCCCGATGCCCAGCGTGCGCAGGGCGTCGCCGAGCCGGCGGGTGCGTCTGCCGAAGTCCCGGTAGGTGTACCGGTGGTACTCGCCGGGCGCGAGCCGCGTGACGATCTGCTTGTCCGCGAACAGCCGTTCCGTGCGCCAGAGGAACGAGTGCAGGAGCAGCTGGCTGTCGAACATCAGACCGCGCACGGGCGCCTCCACGGTGAGAGCCGGATCACGGTGGAGCGTGACATGCTACTGAGGCACCCGGCAACCCTCGCCGGGCGCGGTCACCCCTTCCGGACCTCCCGCGCGGTGCGGCCGAAGCGGGCGCGGAAGGCGCGGCTGAAGTGCGAGGCGTCGACGAAGCCGCGGTCGAAGGCCAGCTCGGAGATGGTGCGGTGGCGCAGCGCCGGGTCGAGCAGGTCGGCCCGGACGGCCTCGAGGCGCTGCGCCCAGATCCACTCGGCCAGGGAGCAGGGCTCGTCGGCGAAGGCGCGGTGCAGGCTGCTGACGGAGGTGTGCAGCGCCGCGGCGATCGCGGCGACCGTGAGCCCGGGGTCGCCCAGCCGGCGCCGGACGTACGCCTTCACCTCCTCGCGCCGCGCGACCAGTGACGGCTCCGGCGGGGGTGCCTCGCCGAGCGAGCTCAGCCCCGCGACCACGATGTGCTCGACCCCCTGCGCGACGGCGACGGCCGCGGCCGGCTCCAGCACGTCGACGTCGACCGCCAGGGTCCGGATCATCTCGATCATCAGGTGCCCGGCACCCGCCGCACCCTGCACCCGCCGGGCGGTCAGCTCCGGGGTGTCGCGCAGCCGGGAGCGCAGCGTCGGGCCGGGCAGCATCAGCACGTACTGCTGGAACGGCCCGTCGAACTCGAGCGCGTAGGGCCGGGTCGAGTCGTAGAGCGCGAAGTCGCCCGCGGCGAGCTCGGCGGTCCGGCTGTCCTGGCTGATCCGGCCGCGACCGCGCGTCTGCAGGCTGACCAGGAAGAAGTCCTCCGCGGTCGAGGCGATCAACGAGGGCGTCCGGACGACGTGCTGTGCGGTGGCGGTGACCCGCGACAGCTCCAGCGTGGCGAGCGAGTCGACGCGGATGTCCCCGACGACGTCGCCGCCGGGCGCGGCGCAGGAGAGCCGGACATAGGCGTCGGAGACCGCGGCGTTCCAGAAGTCGAGGCGGTCGCGCGCCTCGACCGTGTCGGTGGTGAGCACGCGCGCCATGCCGCGACGGTAGGGAGAGCGCGGCACCGCGACAAGGGAGTGCGTCGCAGAGTCAACGAGAACGACACACAGGGGCCATCACCGCGACGGGCCGCGCGGCACGCTGCCGTGGCATGAGCATCGAGCACCCCGCGTTCCGGGCCGCCGCCGTGCAGGCCGCGCCCGAGTTCCTCGACCTGGACGCCGGCATCGACAAGGCGGTCGCGCTGATCGCCGAGGCCGCCGCGAACGGGGCCGAGCTGATCGGCTTCCCCGAGACCTGGCTGCCCGGCTACCCGTGGTTCATCTGGCTGGACGCGCCGGCGTGGGGCCTGCAGTTCTTCCCCCGCTACCACGACAACTCCCTGGTCTACGGTTCGCCGCAGGCCGACCGGCTGGCCGCCGCGGCGCGCGAGCACCGGATCACCGTGGTGCTCGGGATCTCGGAGAAGCAGGGCGGCAGCCTCTACATCGCACAGTGGATGATCGGGCCGGACGGGGAGACCATCGCCCGGCGGCGCAAGCTCAAGCCGACCCACGTCGAGCGGACCGTGTTCGGCGAGGGCGACGGCAGCGACCTGTCCGTGTACGACACCCCGCTCGGCCGCCTCGGCGGGCTCTGCTGCTGGGAGCACCTCCAGCCGCTGTCGAAGTACGCGATGTACGCGCAGAACGAGCAGGTCCACGTGGGCGCCTGGCCCAGCTTCTCGCTCTACGAGGGCGGGGCCTACGCGCTCGGCCCGGAGGTGAACACCGCCGCGAGCCGGGTCTACGCGGTGGAGGGGCAGACCTTCGTGATCGCCCCCTGCGCGACCGTGTCCGCGGAGATGGTCGAGCTCCTGTGCACGGACGACACCAAGCGCGCCCTGCTGAAGCCCGGCGGCGGGTACGCCGGCATCTACGCGCCGGACGGCCGACTGATCTCCGAACCGCTCGCGCCCGACGCCGAGGGCCTCGTCTACGCCGACCTCGACCTGCGCCTGATCTCCCTGGCCAAGGCGGCGGCCGATCCCGCCGGGCACTACTCGCGCCCGGACGTCACGCGGCTCCTGCTCAACAAGACGCCCGGCGACCGGGTCGTGCCCTTCTCGTCGCCCGGCGTCGAGCTGGAGGGCGAACTCGGCCCGGAGGTGCTCCGCGCGGAGCCGGTCGCCGGTCTGTAGCCCGAACCGGTGTCTCCGGATCGGTGACCCCGGATCAGTAACTGCGGGGCAGCCCCAGCACGTGCTGCGCGAGGTAGTTGAGCACCATCTCCTGCGGCACCGGGGCGATCCGCTGCAGCCGGGCCTCCCGGAAGTACCGCTCCACGTGGTACTCGCGGGCGTAGCCGAAGCCGCCGTGGGTCTGGACGGCGGCGTCGGCGGCCTGGAACGCGGCGTCGGCGGCGAGGTACTTGGCGGTGTTGGCCTGCTCGCCGGCGTGCAGTCCGCGGTCGATCCGCCAGGACGCCTCCCGGATGGCGAGCTCCGCGGCGCGCAGCCGGGCGTGGGCGTCGGCGAGCGGGAACGCGATGCCCTGGTTCGCCCCGATCGGCCGGTCGAACACGACCCGCTCGCGGGCGTACGCGACCGCCCGGCGCACCGCGGCCCGCCCGATCCCGAGCGCCTCGGCGGCGATGAGCACGCGCTCGGCGTTGAGGCCGTCGAGCAGGTAGCGGAAGCCCGCGCCCTCCTCGCCGACCCGGTTCTCCACGGGCACGCGGAGCCCGTCGTAGACCACCTCGCAGGAGGCGATCGCGTTGCGGCCGAGCTTGTCGATCGGCGAGACGGCGACGGCCGGGTCCTTCAGGTCCGCGACCAGCAGCGTCATGCCCTGGGTCGGCTTCGCGGCCTCGGCCCGCGGCGTGGTGCGCACCAGCAGCAGCACCTTGTCCGACTCCAGTGCCTTCGAGGTCCAGACCTTGCGGCCGTGCACCACGTAGGCGTCGCCGTCGAGCACGGCCCGGGTGGTGACGTTCGTGGTGTCCAGGCCCGCGTCGGGCTCGGTCACCCCGAACGCCACGTGCAGCTCCCCGGACGCGACCGCGGGGAGCACCCGGCGCCGCAGCTCCTCGCTGCCGTGCAGGACCACCGGGTGCATCCCGAAGATCGACATGTGGATCGCGCTGGCGCCGTTCATGCAGGCCCCGGACGCGGCGACCTCCTCCAGCACGATCGACGCCTCGGTGATCCCGCGCCCGCCGCCGCCGTACTCCTCCGGCATGGCGATGCCGATCCAGCCGCCCTCCGCCATCGCGGCGTAGAACTCCCACGGGAACGTGTGGGTGGAGTCCCGCTCGCTCCAGTAGTCGTCCGGGAACTTCGCGCAGATGTCCCGGACGGCCTCGCGGATCAGCCGGTGGTCGTCGTCCTCGGTGAAGTCCACCCGTCTACCGATACAGGTCGGTGTGGGCCGCGCGCAGCTTGTACTTCAGCACCTTGCCGCCGACGGTGTCCGGCAACGACTCCGCGAAGACCACCGCCTTGGGCGTCTCGTAGCCCGCGAGCCGCTCGCGGCAGTGCGCGATGATCGCCTCCGCCTCGGGCTTGCGCCCGTCCCTCGGCACGACGACGGCGGTCACCGCCTCGCCCCAGTGCTCGTGCGGGAGCCCGATCACCGCCGCCCGCAGCACGTCCGGGTGCTCGTGCAGCACGGCCTCGACGCGGATGCTCGACACGTTCTCGCCGCCGGACTTCACGATGTCCTTGTAGCGGTCGACCATGATCCGCAGACCGTCCTCGTCGACCGTCGCCGAGTCGCCCGAGTGGAACCAGCCGCCGCGGAAGGCCTCGCGGGTGGCCTCGGGATCGCGGTAGTAGCCGGCGGTCATGATCGGCGAGCGGTAGACGGCCTCGCCGGGCTCGCCGCGGACCGGGTCGCCCAGCTCGTCGACGACGTCCGAGGCCAGCATCCCGCTCGGCACCCCCACGTAGTTGACGGCCGGCGCGGTGCGGGCGTGCACCTCGGGCCACTTCGTGGGCCAGAACCGGTGGCAGGCGATCGCCTCGGTCTGGCCGAAGATCCCGAGCGTGACGAAGCCCGGCGCGGCCCGGGACTCCAACCGCCGCAGCACCGCGGGGGACAGCGCGCCCCAGCCGTAGACGAGGATCGACAGGGCCGAGACGTCCAGGTCGGGACGGGCGTCGAGCTCGTCGGCCAGGGCGGTGACGAACTGCGGGGACCCGGCCCACAGCGCGGTCGCGCGGGAGGCCGCGGTGGCCTCGGCGACCGGCCCCGGGGCCGGACGGCGGCCGAGCGCGACCGACCCGCCGGAGACGAACGCGCCGAACGGGAAGAGCTCGTCCCCGATGTGGTAGATCATCGGCAGGAAGGTGCACAGTCGCAGGTCGGAGTCGTGCCGCAGGCCGCGGGAGAGCGACAGCGCGAAGTTCAGCGCGGCCAGGTGGGCGTAGCTGTGCGAGAGCATCACGCCCTTCGGCATCGCGGTGGTGCCGGAGGTGAACAGCAGCTGCCAGATGTCGTCGCCGTGGATCTCGACCTCCGGCTCGTCGGCCGGCGCCCCCGCGACCAGCTCGCCGAAGGAGGGGCTGCCCGCGACCGGCCCGCCGCCGACCGTGATCGTGGCGCCCACGGTCAGCCCGGTCACCGCGAACACCTGCTCGACGCGCGGCCACAGCTCGGCGTCGACGAACGCGAAGCGCGGCTCCGTCAGCCCGATCAGGTGCTCCAGCACGTCCGGCGCCAGGCTCGGGTTGAGCGGCGCGGCGACCATGCCGGCCTTCGCGATCCCGATCTTCGCCAGCAGCGCCTCGACCGAGTTCTCGCAGAGCAGCAGCACCCGGTCGCCCGGGGCGAGCCCGGCGGCGGCAAGCGCCTGCGCGACCCGGTTCGCCGTGTCGTCTGCCTCCCGGTACGTCACCTCCGCGAACCGGTCCTCGCCGCAGGCCCCGTCGACGGCGGTGAGCGCGATCCGATCGGGATAGCTCCAGGTCAGCCGCTCGAAGAGGTCACCGACCGAGGTGCGTTCCCAGCGGTGGACGGCACGCCGCCCGCGCAGGGTCTCGACGTCGATCGAGGCCGGATCGGGCAGCGCCGTGCCGTGCGGCTGGAGGGGCAGCATGCGGGCAGCATGCCGTGATCGCCGTCACGATGGCAAGGATGCAGTCATTCCTGATTCACTCGGCGGGCCCGGTCGACGACCCTGTCGGCGCCTCGGGTGCGGGCTCGACGCCGAGGCACGCGTGGGCCATCCCGTCGAGGAGTTCGGCGAGCCGGTCGGGTGCCAGCCCGCTGCGGAAGAAGAGCGTGGACTGGATCGCGCCGATGGCGGCGTGCACGGCCAGCCGGAGCTCGCCGTCGGCCAGGTCGCGGCGCAGCGGGGCGAGCACGTGCACCCAGTCCTCGAGGTAGTGCCGCTGCAGCCGGCGCAGCCGCCGCCGGTCCTCCTCCGGCAGCGTGTGGACCTCGCGGTGGTAGACCGCCAGCACGCTGCGGTCCTCGATCGCGACCCGGATGTGGTCCCTGATCAGCGCGGACAGGTGCCTGCGCTCGTCGCCGGGCCCCGCCAGCACCTCGGCCGCGCCCTCCTGGAGGCGGGTCATCACCCGGTCGAGCAGGGCGACGAGGATCGCCGTCTTGCTGTCGAAGTGCCGGTAGACGCCCGACCCGACGATGCCGGCCTCGGCGCCGATGTCCGCCATCCCGACCGTGTGGAAGCCGCGCCGGGAGGCGAGCTCCGCGGCGGCCGTCAGGATCCGTTCGCGGCGCTCCGGGTCCCGTCGGCTGCGCCCGCCGGGCGCCGCGACGGTGCCGGGGACGGTGGTGGGGAGGCGCGGCACCTGGCCATCATGGCAGTCGCACGGTAGGGTCCGCCACGAGTGAACCGAGGATCACAAACTCGGTTCCGGACGCGACGGGAGTCGGAGTGGACTTCGCCGAGAGCGACGAGCACCGCGACCTGCGGGCGGCGGTCGGGGCCGTGGCGGCGCCCTTCGGGGGCGCGTACTACGTCGAGCACGCGCGCACGGCCACCGAGTGCACGGAGCTGTGGCACGCCCTCGGCGACGCCGGGTTCGTCGGGGTCAACGTGCCGGAGGAGTACGGCGGGGGCGGCGGAGGCCTCGTCGAGCTCGCCCTGGTGTGCGAGGAGATCGCGGCGCAGGGCGCGCCGATCCTGCTGCTGCTGGTCACGCACGCGATCTCGGCCGAGGTGATCGCCGAGTACGGCACCGAGGAGCAGCGCAAGGAGTGGCTGCCCGGGCTGGCGAGCGGCCGGCAGAAGGTCGTCTTCGCGATCACCGAGCCCGAGGCGGGGTCCAACACCCACAAGCTCTCGACGCGGGCCCGCCGGGTCGGCGACGAGTGGGTCGTGACCGGCGAGAAGTACTACATCTCCGGCGTCGACGAGGCCGAGGCGCTGCTGCTGGTCGCCCGCACCGGGGACCAGGGGCAGCTGTCGCTGTTCCTCGTGCCGACGGACGCGCCCGGCCTGCAGAGGACCGTGCTGCCGGTGGACGTCATGCTCCCGGAGAAGCAGTTCACCCTGCACTTCGACGAGGTCCGGCTCCCGGCGTCCGCGTTGGTCGGCGGGGAGGGGCAGGGCTTCCGGCAGGTGTTCCACGGGCTCAACCCGGAGCGGATCACCGGCGCCGCGCTCTGCGTCGGGATCGCGCGCTACGCCCTGGACCGCGCCGCGCGGTACGCGAAGGACCGGCAGGTGTGGGACCGGCCGATCGGCGCGCACCAGGGGGTCGCACACCCGCTGGCCAAGGCGAAGATCGAGACCGAGCTGGCCGCGCTGATGACCCGCAAGGCCGCGTGGCTGCACGCGAACGGACTGCCGGCCGGCGAGGCGTCCAACATGGCGAAGTACGCCGCGGCCGAGGCCGCCCTCGCCGCGCTCGACGCCGCGATGCAGACCCACGGCGGCAACGGCGTGGCGCAGGAGTTCGGGCTGCTGCCGTACTGGGGGCTGGCCCGGCTGCTCCGGATCGCCCCGGTGAACCGGGAGATGATCCTCAACTTCGTGGCCCAGCACTCGCTCGGCCTCCCGCGGTCCTACTAGAACCCATCGGCCCCGAACCGGGCCCCTCGAACCGAGCGGCCCCGCCGATCGCAGTGAACAGGAGCGCCGATGAACATCATCCAGCGGGTCAACGTCGGCGACGCCCTGACCCGCAGCGCCTTCGCGCGGCCCGAGCACCTCGCCGTGGTCGACGGGGACCGCCGCTGGACCTACGCCGAGTTCGACGCCTGGGTGAACCGGCTGGCCCACGGCCTGCTCGCCCGCGGCTACGGCGTCGGGGACGCGTTGGCCCTGGCCTCCGGCAACAGCGCCGAGTTCCTCGCCGTGTACTACGCCTGCGCCAAGACCGGTGTCGTGTGCGTGCCGATCAACCTGGGCTGGCGGTCAAAGGAGGTCGCCTACGTCCTCGGCCACTCGCGCGCCCGCGGCATCGTGGTGGAGAGCGGGCTGCTGGCGGGCCTCGACGAGGTCGACCTGCCCGAGACGATCGTCGTGGGCGAGGCCGCGCCGGGGACCGTCGCGTTCACCGACGTCGAGTCCACCGACGACTCCCCGGTCGAGGTGGAGATCCCCGACCGGGCGCCGCTGAGCTATCTCTACACCTCGGGGACGACGTCCTTCCCCAAGGGCGTGGTGGGGACGCACCTCGCGATCCACCTCGAGTCGATGTCGGCCGCGCTCGACTCGGGCTGGACGGCCGCGGACCGGTTCGTCGCGATGATGCCGATGTTCCACACGGCCCAGCTCAACGCCTTCTGCACGCCCGCCGTCGTGGTCGGGGCGACGATCCACGTGCACCGCGGCTTCGAGCCCGGGCGCTTCCTCGACACCATCGAGCGCGAGCGGATCACCCAGGTGTTCGGGCTGCCGATGATGTACCGCGCGGCGCTGGACCACCCGTCGTTCGGCTCCCGGGACCTGTCCTCGCTCAGGCGGGCCGTCTACGCGATGGCGCCGATGCCGGAGGCGCAGATCAAGGCCTGCCTGGACGGTTTCTTCGGGGGTCGGCAGGAGGCGGAGCCGACGGGGTGGGGAGAACGCAGGGGGTTCGCGCTGCTGTTCGGCCAGACCGAGATGTCGCCGATCACCACCCTGTTCCGGCCCGAGCACCAGCTCACGCACGTCGGCGCCGTCGGCACCCCGCTGACCGGCGTCCAGGTCGCGATCATGGACCCCGAGGGGAACCTGCTGCCACGCGGCGAGCAGGGCGAGATCGTCTACCGCGGGCCCTCGACGATGCAGGAGTACCTGCGCAACCCGGAGGCGACCGCGGAGGCGTTCCGGCACGGCTGGTTCCACTCCGGCGACGTCGGGCGCTTCGGCGAGGACGGCGTGCTGTGGTTCGCCGACCGCTCCAAGGACGTCATCAAGACGGGCGGCGAGAACGTCGCGTCGATCGAGGTCGAGCGCGCGGTCTACGACGCCGAGCCGAAGATCGCCGAGGTCGTGGTCGTCGGGCTGCCGCACGAGCGGTGGAGCGAGGCGATCACCGCCGTCGTGGTGCCGAAGCCGGGGGAGACGGTCGACCCCGCCGCGCTCACCGCCGCGCTGAAGGAGCGGCTCGACGGGTACAAGGTGCCCAAGTCCGTCATCGTCGTCGACGAGCTGCCGCGGACGTCGACCGGGAAGATCCAGAAGAACGTCGTCCGCGAGACGCACGCGGACCACTACGGGGGACGCTGATGCCCGTCCTGAAGTCCCTGCTCGACGTCTCGTCGGAGACCTACGCGAGCAACCGCAAGGCCCAGCTGGAGGTGATCGACCAGCTGAACGAGCAGCTGGAGCTGGCGATCGCCGGCGGCGGGGAGCGTTACGTGCAGCGGCACCGCGACCGCGGCAAGCTCCCGGTCCGCGAGCGGCTGGAGCTGCTGCTCGACCCGGACAGCCCGTTCCTGGAGCTCTCCCCGCTGGCGGCGTGGGGCACCGAGTTCACCGTCGGCGCCTCCGTGCTCACCGGCATCGGTGTGGTGTCCGGGGTGGAGTGCGTGGTGATCGGGCACGACCCGACGGTGCGCGGCGGGGCGATGAACCCGTACTCGCTGAGGAAGACGTTGCGCGCGTTGGAGATCGCCCGGATCAACCGGCTGCCGGTGATCAACCTGGTGGAGTCCGGCGGGGCGGACCTGCCCACCCAGGCGGATCTGTTCGTGCCGGCCGGGCGGATCTTCCACGAGCTCACCGAGCTCTCCTCGTCGGCCATCCCGACGATCGCGCTCGTCTTCGGCAACTCCACGGCCGGCGGGGCGTACGTGCCCGGCATGTGCGACTACGCGGTGCTGGTCGACCGGCAGGCCAAGGTGTTCCTCGGCGGGCCGCCGCTGGTCAAGATGGCCACCGGCGAGGAGTCCGACGACGAGTCGCTCGGCGGCGCGGAGATGCACTCGCGGATCTCCGGGCTCTCGGACTACTTCGCCACGGACGAGCGGGACGCGATCCGGCTGGGCCGGGAGATCATGTCCCGGATCAACTGGCACAAGCTCGGGCCGGCGCCGGCGGCGAACCCGCAGCCGCCGCGCTACGACCCGGAGGAGATCCTCGGGATCCTGCCGCCCGAGGCGAAGATCCCGTTCGACCCGCGCGAGGTGCTGGCCCGCACCGTCGACGGCTCGGACTTCGACGAGTACAAGCCGCTCTACGGCACCTCGCTGGTCACCGGCTGGGCGAGCATCCACGGCTATCCCGTCGGCGTGCTGGCCAACCACCGCGGGGTGCTGTTCAGCGAGGAGGCCAAGAAGGCCTCGGAGTTCATCCTGCTGGCCAACCAGACCGACACCCCGCTGATCTTCCTGCAGAACACCACCGGCTACATGGTGGGCAAGGACTACGAGCAGGGCGGGATCATCAAGGACGGCGCCAAGATGATCAACGCGGTCACGAACAGCCGGGTTCCGCACCTGACGATCAACATGGCGTCGTCCTTCGGGGCGGGGAACTACGGGATGTCCGGCCGCGCCTACGACCCGCGGCTGATGTTCGCCTGGCCCGGGGCGAAGCTCGCGGTGATGGGCGCGGCGCAGCTCGCCGGCGTGATGTCGATCGTGGGGCGGGCGTCGGCGGCGTCGCAGGGCAGGCCGTTCGACGAGGAGGCCGACGCGGCGCGCACCCGGGCGATCGAGCAGCAGATCGAGGCCGAGTCGCACAGCTTCTTCGTCACCGCGAAGCTCTACGACGACGGCATCGTCGATCCCCGCGACACCCGCACCGTGCTCGGCCTGTCGCTGTCGGCCGTGCACTCCCAGACCGTCGCCGGCCGCCGCGGCTTCGGCGTCTTCCGGATGTGAGCTGCATGATCCAGAAACTGCTGGTCGCCAACCGAGGCGAGATCGCCGCCCGGGTCATGCGCACCGCCCACGCCCTCGGCATCGCGACCGTGGCGGTGTACTCCGATCCCGACGCGGACGCGCCGTTCGTGCGGCTCGCCGACGAAGCGGTGCGCCTCCCCGGCGCCGCCCCGTCGGAGACCTACCTGCGCGGCGACCTCGTGATCGCCGCCGCGCAGGCCACCGGCGCCGACGCCGTCCACCCCGGCTACGGGTTCCTGTCGGAGAACGCCGGGTTCGCCCGCGAGTGCGCGGCGGCCGGGCCGACCTTCGTCGGGCCCTCGCCGGAGGCGATCGCGTCCATGGGCTCCAAGCTGGAGGCCAAGGCGCTGATGGAGAAGGCGGGCGTGCCGGTGCTGCCCGGCGCGACGGTCGACGACTCCTCCGACCTGCGCGCGATCGCGGCGGAGATCGGGTTCCCGGTACTGGTCAAGGCCGCGTTCGGCGGCGGCGGGCGCGGGATGCGGGTGGTGCACTCGGCCGACGAGCTGGTCGACGCCGTGGCGGGCGCCCGGCGGGAGGCGGCGTCGGCGTTCGGCGACGGGACGGTGTTCCTGGAGCGGTTCGTCGTCGACCCCCGCCACGTCGAGGTGCAGATCCTCGGCGACACCCACGGCGAGGTCGTGCACCTGTTCGAGCGCGAGTGCTCGATCCAGCGGCGCTACCAGAAGATCGTCGAGGAGAGCCCGTCGCCGGCGGTCGACGACGCGCTGCGCGCCGAGCTGGGCGCCGCCGCGGTCGCCGCGGGCAAGGCGATCGGCTACACCGGTGCCGGCACCGTCGAGTTCGTCCTGGACCAGGAGGGAAGGTTCTTCTTCCTCGAGGTCAACACCCGGTTGCAGGTGGAGCACCCGGTCACCGAGCTGGTCACCGGCCTCGACCTGGTGGCGCTGCAGCTGCGGGTGGCCGAGGGCGAGCCGCTGCCGGCGGAGGTGACCGGCGCCGTGCTCGACGGGCACGCGATCGAGGTCCGCCTCTACGCCGAGGACGTACCGGCCGGGTTCCTGCCCGCCACCGGCACGCTGCACCGGTTCCGGATCCCGGACCTGCCCGGCGTCCGGGTGGACACCGGCGTGGAGGACGGCTCGGTCGTCAGCCCGCACTACGACCCGATGCTGGCCAAGGTGATCGCCCACGGCCGCACCCGCGCCGAGGCGGCGCGCACCCTGGCCCGCGCCCTGCAGCGGGCGGAGATCCACGGCGTCACCACCAACCGGGACCTGCTCGTCGATGTCCTGCGCGAGCCGGAGTTCCTCGCCGGCCGCACCGACACGGGCTATCTGACCAGGCACGCCGACCTCGTCGGCGGCGACGGTCGTGCCGGCGACCACCGCCACCCACGAGCGCTCGCGGCCGCCCTGGCGAGGCAGGCGGCGAACCGGAGCGAGGCGCGGGTGCTGGGCGGGCTGCCGAGCGGGTGGCGGAACGTCGGCGGGATGCCGCAGCGGGTCGCCTACACCCTGGGCGAGGAGACCCTGGAGGTCGCGTACGCGTTCCGGCGGTCGGGGCTGGACGTGACGGTCGACGGCGAGCCGCTCGCGGTGCGCCTGCTCGGGGCGACGCCGGAGGCCGTCGAGCTGGAGGTCGACGGGGTGCGGCGCCGCTACACCGTGCACCGGGTCCCGGGGTGGTCCTTCGTGGACGGACCGGACGGGTCGGCCGCGCTGGCGGAGGTGCCCCGCTTCGCCGACCCCAACGCCGTCGCCCACGCCGGGTCGCTGCTCGCGCCGATGCCCGGCGGGGTGGTCCGGGTGCTGGCCGGGCCCGGCGACACCGTCGCCGCCGGCCAGGCCCTGGTCGTCCTCGAGGCGATGAAGATGGAGCACACGGTGGCCGCGCCGGTCGACGGCGTGGTCGGCGAGGTGCGCGTCGGGCCCGGCGACCAGGTCGAGACCGGCCAGGTCCTCGCCGTCGTCGAGGAGCCCGCCGAGGAGGAGGCGTCGTGAACGTTCCCGTGAGCGAGACCCTCACCGACGTGGTGACGTACGAGGTCGTCGAGGGCGTCGCCTGGCTCACCATCGATCGGCCCGACGCCCGCAACGCGCTGAGCAAGGCGGTCCGCGACGGGCTGTGGGAGGGCACCCACCGGTTCGTCGCCGACGACTCCGCCGCCGTGCTGGTGCTGACGGGCGCCGGGGACAAGGCCTTCTGCGCGGGCGGCGACCTCAAGGAGATGGCGGAGACCTCGCTGGAGATCCCGCCGCCGGACTTCCTGCCCCAGTTCGGGCGCAACGTCGAGGTGCCGAAGCCGACGATCGCGGCGGTCAACGGCGTCGCCTACGCCGGCGGGTTCCTGCTCGCCCAGCAGTGCGACCTGGTCGTCGCCGCCGAGCACGCCCGGTTCGCCGTCACCGAGGTGAAGGTGGGCCGCGGCTCGCCGTGGGCCGCGCCGCTGTCCTGGCTGGTCCCGCCGCGGGTCGCGCTGGAGATCCTGCTGACCGGCGACCCGCTCGACGCCGCGCGGGCCCGCGAGGTCGGCCTGGTCAACCAGGTGGTGCCGGCGGGAAAGTTGCGGGAGCGCACGCAGGAGCTCGCCCGGCGGATCGCGGCCAACGCGCCGCTCTCGGTCCGGGCGGCGAAGCGCACGGCCTACCTCTCCGCGGAGTGCACCCGCGCGGAGGCGTACGACCGGGCGGAGGAGATCTGGGCGCCGGTCTACCGGTCCGAGGACGCCCAGGAGGGGCCCGCCGCGTTCCGCGACAAGCGGACCCCGGTGTGGAAGGGGAGGTAACCATGCCCGTCTCGATGACCGCGCTGGCCGACGACCTCGCGGCCGAGTCCGCGGAGCTCCGCGCGATCCTGGCCCCGCTGGACCACCACGGCTGGGCCCGCGACACCCCGGCCGAGGGGTGGACGATCGCCGACCAGGTCTCCCACCTCGCCTACTTCGACGACGTCGCGCTGCAGTCGGCCACGGACCCGGACGCCTTCCGCGCGGAGCTCGAGCGGATCGAGGCCGAGGGCGGGGTGAACCCGGACGCGGTCGCGGCCCGGTTCCGCGACCTGTCCGGCCGCGAGCTGCTGCGCTGGTTCGACCTGTCCCGCGAGCGGCTGGTCGAGACCTTCCGCGGGCTCGATCCCGGGCTGCGGGTGCCGTGGTTCGGGCCGCCGATGAGCGCGGCGTCGTCGCTCACCGCGCGGATCATGGAGACCTGGGCGCACGGGCAGGACATCGCCGACGCGCTCGGGGTGGTCCGCGAGCCCGGCGCCCGGCTGCGGCACGTCGCGCACATCGGCGTCGGCGCCCGGGCCTTCAGCTACGCCGTCCACGGCCGGGAGCTGCCGGCGGTGCCGGTCCGGGTCGAGCTCGACGCGCCCGACGGGTCGTTGTGGACCTGGGGTCCGGAGGACGCCGAGGACCGGATCACCGGGACGGCCCTGGACTTCGCGCTGCTGATCACCCAGCGGCGGCACCGGGACGACCTCGCGCTCGTCGTCACCGGCCCGGCGGCGCAGGAGTGGGTGGAGATCGGGCAGGCCTTCGCCGGCGAGCCCGGGACCGGCCGGGAGCCGGGGCTGTTCGTGGGCGGTACCGCATGACCGGGGTCGACCGGACCAGGCCGGTGCGGATCGGGAACTGTTCGGGCTTCTACGGGGACCGGCTGCGGGCGGCGCGGGAGATGGTCGACGGCGGGCCGATCGACGTCCTGTGCGGGGACTACCTGGCCGAGCTGACCATGCTGATCCTGGCGAAGGCGCAGGCCAAGGACCCCGCGGCGGGCTACGCGCGGACCTTCCTGACGCAGCTGGAGGACGTCCTCGCCACCTGCCTGGAGAAGGGGATCAGGGTCGTCGCCAACGCGGGCGGGCTGAACCCGGCCGGGCTGGCCGCCGCGATCGAGGCGCTCGGCACGGGCGCGAAGGTGGCGTACGTCGAGGGCGACGACCTGCGGGGTGCGCTGGGGGCGATCGACCCGCCGGTCGAGGGCAAGCCGGTGTCGGCCAACGCCTACCTGGGCGGCTGGGGGATCGCCGAGGCGCTGGCGGCCGGGGCGGACGTGGTGGTGACGGGCCGGGTCACGGACGCCTCGCTCGTCGTCGGGCCGGCGGCGTGGTGGCACGGCTGGGGCCGGGAGGACTTCGACGCGCTGGCCGGCGCGGTGGTGGCCGGGCACGTGATCGAGTGCGGGCCGCAGGCCACCGGCGGCAACTACGCCTTCCTCGACGAGATCACCGACCGCCGCTACCCGGGCTTCCCGATCGCCGAGGTCGCCGCGGACGGCTCGTCGGTGATCACCAAGCACCCCGGCACCGGTGGGCTGGTCTCGGTCGGCACGGTCACCGCGCAGCTGCTCTACGAGATCGCGGCGCCCGCCTACCTCGGCCCGGACTGCACCGCGCACTTCGACACCATCCAGCTGGCCCAGGAGGGCGAGCACCGGGTCGCGATCTCCGGGGTGCGGGGCAGCGCCCCGCCGGCCACGCTCAAGGTCGCGCTCAACGACGCCGGCGGCTACCGCAACACGATGACGCTGGTGCTGACCGGGCTGGACATCGAGGCCAAGGCGGCGTTCGCCGAGGAGCTGCTGTTCGACGTGCTGGGCGGGCGGGAGCGGTTCGCGGAGGTCGACGTGCGGCTGCTGCGCTTCGACACCCCCGACGCCCCGGCGAACGAGCGGGCCACCGCGCACCTGCGGATCACCGTCAAGGACCCCGATCCGCGCACGGTCGGCCGGGCCTTCTCCAACGCGACCATGGAACTCGCCCTGGGTGGCTACGCGGGCTTCCACACCACCACGCCGCCGAGCGCCGAGTCCGCCTACGGCGTCTACCGGCCGGCCGCCGTGCCGCGCGAGGCGGTCACGCACACCGTGGTCCTGCCGGGCGGGGAGCGCCGGGTCGTGGCGGATCCGCCGGTCGGGGCCGGGACCGCCGGGGGGTCGCCGCCACCGGCGGGGCTCCGGGACGGCGGACCCGGCGGGCCCACTCGACCCGTCCCACTGGGCACGGTCTGCGGGGCGCGGTCGGGGGACAAGGGCGGCGACGCGAACGTCGGTGTCTGGGCCCGCACGGACGAGGCGTACGTGTGGCTGCGCGGGTTCCTCACCGCGGAGAAGGCCCGGGAGCTGCTCGGGCCCGAGGCCGCGGACCTGGCGATCGACGTCCACCCGCTGCCCAACCTGCGGTCGCTCAACGTCGTGGTGCACGGGATCCTCGGCGAGGGCGTCGCCTCCTCCACCCGTCCGGACCCGCAGGCCAAGGGGCTGGGGGAGTACCTGCGCAGCCGCGTCGTCGAGGTCCCGGAGGCGCTGCTCGCGTGACCCCGCCGGTCAGGGGCAGGCGTTCGCCGGGTCCCCGGCATGCCCGGGGACGGCTCCGGGCGCGGTGACCTCGAGGATCGTGCGGAGCACCAGCGCCGGGTCGTCGTACATCGGCACGTGCCCGACGTCGGGCAGGGTCAGCCGCTCGGCCTCCGGGAAGAGGAGGCGGAAGCGCTCGGCGTAGCGCGGGGCGGGCAGCAGCCGGTCCCGCGCGGACCAGGCGATGCGGACCGGCACGTCGGGCGCGGGCACGGTGAAGTCGTAGCCGATCGCGGAGCGCAGCAGCGGGCGCAGGAACCGGCAGCGCGCGTTGTCCCGCAGGAAGGCCGCGGCCTCCGCCGGCCCCAGCCGGTCGCCGTGCTCCACACCCAGCCGCAGCAGCGCCTTCCGCGCCGGCGCGAGCCGCACCGCGCGGTCCAGGTGCCGGTCGGCGCGGCGGGCGAAGTCGTGCGCGGGCACCAGGAGCCGCCAGACCCGGTGGACCTCCTCGCTGTCCGGCAGCCACCCGCCCGCGGGGGACAGCGCGACCACCGACAGCGCGCGCCCCCGGGCGGCCAGCTCGAAGGCGAGCCAGCCGCCGAGCGAGTTCCCCACGAGGTGCGCCTGCGCGATCCCCGCCGCGTCCAGGGCGGCCTCGACGCCGTCGACCAGCGCGGGGACGGTCGGGTGGACGCGCACCGGGAACCCCTCGCCGCCGACGTGACCGCGCAGGGAGACGGTGTGCACGTCGTGCCGGGCCCGCAGGCCGGGCAGCACGCGGTCCCACGCGCGGGCGCTGCCACCGAGCCCGTGCAGGCACACCAGGGGCTCGCGGGCGGGCTCGCGGGTGTGCGGGTCGGGCATCCGGGCTCCTCCGTCGTCAGGGAACGACAGGGGAATCGTCGCGGCGGCCCCGAATGTCACGCCCCCGGGGGGATCCCGGCGGGTCAGGCGGGTGGGACCACCCGGTCGAGCCACTCCAGGAGGTCGGCGACGACCTCGTCCCGGTTGGTCTCGTTGAACACCTCGTGCCGTGCGCCCGGCCAGATCCGCACGGTCACGTCCGCGACGCCGGCCGCGGCGAGCCGGTCGGTGAGCGGGTGCAGCAGCGCGAGGCCGCCGTGGACCGGGTCGGCGTCGCCGACGGTGATCAGCACGGGCAGGTCCGACCGGATGTGCCCGACGCGCTCCGGATCGGCCAGCGCCCGCCCGCCGGCGAACATCGCCTTCGACCCCGGTACGTCGAGGCCGAAGCCGCAGGCCGGGTCCGCGACGTACTTGTCGACCTCCGCCGCGTCCCGCGAGAGCCACTCGTACCCGGTCCGCTGCTCGAACGGGGCGTTGAAGGCGGACAGGTCCATCGGGCCGTCGAGATCCAGTCCGGGCTCCATCAGGTCGATCGCGGCGGTGCCGGAGAGCACGAGCCCGTCGATCTCCCCCGAGTGGTCGAGCACCCACTGCAGCGCGGCGAACGAGCCCATGCTGTGCCCGAGCAGGACGGCCGGGACGCCGGGGAAGGCCGCCCTGCCGGCGTCGAGCAGGATCCCGATGTCGTCGACCAGGCCCGTCCAGCCGGTGGTACCGAGGACGCCGTGCCGCTCCGGGGTGCCGGCGGTGGCCCCGTGGCCGCGGTGGTCCTGCCCCTGCACCACGAACCCGCGCCCGGTCAGGCCGGCGGCCAGCCGGTCGTAGCGGCGCAGGTGCTCGCCCATCCCGTGAGTGAGCTGCACGATCCCCCGCGGGGTGCCCGCGGGCTCCCACCGGTAGGCCGTGACCTCGGTGCCGTCGCGGCCGGTGATCGTGAACGTGCTCGGTTCCACGGGACCTCCTCCTCGCAGTCGGCCGTGATCGTCGTCGGCGCACCGCGAGGGGGTCAAGGGGCCTCAGGAGGCGCCGCGGTTCCACGCCCCCAGCACCAGCAGGGTCTTCGTGCCGGTGACCGTGCCGGCCGTGCGCAGGGTGTCGATGACCTCCTGCAGGTGGGCGACGTCGCGCACCCGGACCCGGACCAGCGCGTCCGGGTCGCCGGCGATGGTGAAGATCGACTGCACCTCCGGCACGGTGCTGGCGGTGGCGACGATGTCGGCGACCCGGGTGGTGCCGGCGTAGCGCAGCTCGGTGAACGCCTCGACGCCCCAGCCGAGCTTGGCGTGATCGACCTGCGCGGTGAACCCGGTGATCACGCCGATCTCCTGCAGCCGGTCGACGCGGCGCTTCACCGCCGCCACCGACAGCCCGACGATCCCGGCCATGTCGGAGTACGTGCGGCGGCCGTCCTCCTGCAGCAGGGCGAGCAGCCGGTGGTCGATGGCGTCGATCTCGGGCACGGGCGCTCCTCACGCAAAGAATTCTGGCCTCACCGACTCTAGCGGGATCTGGTTTGCGTCTTACGCACCATTTCCCGAGACTTGCTTGCGTCCGACCCGATCGCTCCGGTGTGCTCGACGCCACGCGCGCCGGGAACCGGCGCACCGGGAGCGACGGGAGCCGATCGTGAGCGTCGACACCACCGTGACCCTCGACGACCGCTACGCCGCCGACCGCGGCCGGGTCCTGCTCACCGGGATCCAGGCGCTGGTCCGGCTGACGCTGGAGCAGCGCCGGCTCGACACCGCCCGCGGGCTGGACACCCGCGTGTTCGTCTCGGGCTACCAGGGCTCGCCGCTGGGCGGGCTGGACTCCGAGCTGCTGCGCTCCCGGCGGTTCCTCGACCCGGCGGGCGTGGTGTTCCGGCCGGGCGTCAACGAGGAGCTGGCCGCCACCGCGGTCGCGGGCACGCAGCTGCTGGGCCAGGTCCCCGGTCGCCGGCACGAGGGCGTCGTCGGCTTCTGGTACGGCAAGAACCCCGGCCTCGACCGGGCGGCGGACGCCATCCGGCACGGCACCCTCGCCGGCACCGCGACGCTCGGCGGCGCCGTCGCCGTGATCGGGGACGACCCGGCGTCGAAGTCCTCGACCGTGCCCAGCTCGTGCGAGCCGATGGCGCAGAGCCTCGCGATGCCGCTCCTCGCCCCGGGCACCGTCGCGGAGATCGTCGAGCTGGGGCTGCACGCCGTGGCGCTGTCCCGGGCGTCCGGGCTGTGGACCGGGCTCAAGATCGTCGCGGACATCGCCGACGCCTCGGCGACCGCCGACGTCGAGGGCCTGCGGCTCGGGATCCCGAGGCCGCCCGCGCGACCCCGCCCGCCGGCAGCGGCGCTCGTCGGCCCGGCCGCCCTCGACGCCGAGCACGACATGCTCACCCGCCGCCTCGACCTCGCCCGCGCCTACGCCCGGGAGGCCGGGCTCAACCGGGTCACCTTCAGCGCGCGGCAGGCCCGGCTGGGGATCCTCGCGAGCGGCACCGGCTACGCCGTGGTGCAGCGCGCGCTCGAGGACCTCGGGCTCGACGAGGCCGCGCTCGACGACCTCGGCGTCCGGCTGATCCGCCTCGCCATGCCCTTCCCGGTCGACGCCGAGGACCTCGCGGCGCACACCGCCGGGCTCGAGGAGGTGCTCGTCGTCGAGGACAAGGTGCCGTTCCTGGAGGGGCACCTGAAGGAGGCGCTCTACCGGGTGCCGGACGCGCCGCTCGTGGTCGGGCGGCGCGACGAGCGCAACCGGCCGCTGCTGACCGCGCGCGGCCAGCTGGGCGCGGAGGACGTGGCGCGGGCGATCGCCGCCCGGATCGGCCACGACCGGCTGCCGCGGACCGCGGCCGCGCACCTGAGTGCGATCGAGCCGCAGAAGCCGTCCCGGATCGGGCTGCCGATGGCCGGCGCGTCCCGGACTCCCTACTTCTGCTCCGGCTGCCCGCACAACACCTCGACCCGCGCGGGCGACGACACGCTGGTCGGCGTCGGCATCGGCTGCCACGCCATGATCGCGATCAACGGCGAGAGCCGCGGCCACCAGATCGGCCTGACCCAGATGGGCGGCGAGGGCGCGCACTGGCTCGGCCTCGCCCCGTTCACGGACGACCGGCACTTCGTACAGAACCTCGGCGACGGCACCTTCCACCACTCGGGCTCGCTGGCCGTGCGCGCGGCGGTGGCCGGCGGCGCGACCATGACCTTCAAGCTGCTCTACAACGACGCCGTCGCGATGACCGGCGGGCAGCAGGCCGTCGGCCGGCTGTCGGTCCCGGAGATCACGCGGTTGCTGGCCACCGAGGGCGTCCGGCGGATCGTGGTCACCACGGACGACCCCGGCAAGTACCGCGGCGTCGCGCTCGACCCGATCGCGTCGGTGCGGCACCGGGACTCCTTCGCGGAGGCCGAGGCCGAACTGGCGGCGGTCGACGGCGTGACCGTGCTGATCCACGACGACCGGTGCGCGGCGGAGGAGCGCCGGTTGCGCAAGCGCGGCACGCTGCCCACCCCGGCGGAGAAGGTCGTCGTCAACGAGCGGGTGTGCGAGGGCTGCGGCGACTGCGGGGACAAGTCCACCTGCCTGTCGGTGCAGCCGGTGCAGACCGAGTTCGGCCGCAAGACCCGCATCCACCAGCCCTCGTGCAACTCCGACCTCTCGTGCCTCAAGGGGGACTGCCCGTCGTTCCTGCTGGTCGAGCCGGGCACCCGGCCGCGCCGGGAGGTCCCGGCGCTGCCGGTCGCGCTCGTCGAGCCCGAGCCCCGGTTCGACGGCGCCGAGACGCTGATCCGCATGCCCGGCATCGGCGGGACCGGCGTGGTCACGGTCTCGCAGATCCTGCAGATGGCCGCGCACCTCGACGGCCGGTTCGCCGCGGGGCTCGAGCAGGTCGGGCTGGCGCAGAAGGGCGGCCCGGTCGTGTCCGACGTCCGGATCGCCAAGCAGCCGGTCCGCGGCTCGCTGCGCGCCTCGCGCGGCACCGCGGACGTACTGATCGGCTTCGACCTGCTCGGCACGGCCGACGCGGCCAACCTCGCCGTCGCCCGGCCCGGGCACACCGTGGCCGTCGTGAACAGCGCGATCGTGCCGACGGCGGCGATGGTGACCGGACGCGTGGTGCTGCCCGGCTCGCCGGACGACGCGCTGGAGCGGATCGCCGCCGCGACGGGTGCGGAGAACCTGCACGTCGACGCGCAGGGGCTGGCCGAGGCGCTGTTCGCGGACCACATGCCCACGAACATGCTGCTGCTCGGCGCGGCCTACCAGCACGGCTGCCTGCCGGTGAGCGCCGCGGCGATCGAGCAGGCGATCCGGCTCAACGGGGCGGCGGTGGAGAAGACCCTCGCCGCGTTCCGGTGGGGGCGGGCCGCGGTGCTCGACCGCGACGCCGTCCTGGCCGCCGCGCTCCCGCCGACCCGCGCGACCGTGGAGGTCTCGGCGCGGTCGCGTCGGATCGCCGAGGGTCTGGACGAGGCCGTGGCCGTCCGCGTCGAGGACCTCACCGGCTTCCAGAACGAGGCCCTCGCCGCCCGGTACGCCGAGGAGGTCCGGCGGGTCGCTGCGATCGCCGCGGAGAAGGCCGGCGCCGCCGGCGAGCCGGTGGCCGTCGCCTACGCCCGCGGGCTGCACAAGCTCCTCGCCTACAAGGACGAGTACGAGGTGGCGCGGCTGCACCTCGACCCGGTCGAGAAGGCGCGCCGCGACGCGGAGTTCGGGCCGGACGCCGCCGTCTCGGTCCTGCTGCACCCGCCGGTGCTGCGGGCGCTGGGCATGAGGACCAAGATCCGGCTCTCCGGGCGGACCGCCGGGCTGGCCTTCCGCGGCCTGCGTGCGGCGAAGGGCCTGCGCGGCACCCCGCTCGACCTCTTCGGCTACGCGGAGGTCCGGCGCACCGAGCGGGCGCTGGTCGGGGAGTACCAGGCGCTGGTGCGGTCGGCGCTGGAACGGCTGACCCCGCAGACCGTGGACCGGGTCGTCGCGATCGCGGAGCTCGCCGAGGAGGTCCGCGGCTACGAGGAGATCAAGCTCGCCGCCGTCGAACGGTTCCGGGCCGAGGCCGCCGAGGCGCTCGAAGCCCTGGGCGGTGAGCTGCGGGAACGGTCTTCGTGCCGTGCTCCGTCCAGCGAGTAGGCGATCCCCGGGGCATCCTCGACCCGGGCAAGGCCCGCTGCCCGGATCCCTCTCCGGAAGGAACCCCGCATGAGCTCCGACACCGTCGTCGGGACCGACGACCAGCTGGTCCGCTCCGGCGTGCGCCGGGCCGCCCGCCGCCTCATCCCGCTGCTGATCGTGCTGTACTTCGTGAACTACCTGGACCGGGTGAACATCGGCTTCGCCGGCCCGAACGGGATGAACGAGGAGCTGGGCCTGTCGGCCACGCTGTTCGGCGTCGCGGCCGGCGTGTTCTTCATCGGCTACCTGCTGCTCGAGGTGCCCAGCAACCTGATGCTGCACCGCTTCGGCGCCCGCCGGTGGATCGCGCGCATCCTGGTGACCTGGGGGATCGTCGCCACGGTCATGGCGTTCACGCCCAACGCCACCGTGCTGATCGTGCTGCGCTTCCTGCTCGGCGTGGCCGAGGCGGGCTTCTTCCCCGGCATCATCCTGTACCTCACCTACTGGTTCCCGGCGGCGCAGCGGGCCCGCATGACCGCGTGGTTCATGACCGCGATCCCGATCTCCACCGCGCTCGGTGCCGTCGTCTCGTCGCTGATCATCGAGCACTGGCACGGGCTGTTCGGGCTGGCCGGCTGGCGGGTGATGTTCCTGGTCGAGGGCATCCCGGCGATCCTGCTGGCCTTCGTGGTGTGGTTCTTCCTCACCGACCGGCCGGCCGCGGCCTCGTGGATGCCGCACGGCGAGCGGGACGCCCTGGAACGCGCGCTCGCGGCCGAGGGCCGGGAGGTCTCCGAGGCCGGCCCGAGGTCGGTGCTCGGGGCGCTGAGGAGCCCGCGGGTGCTGGCGCTGTCCTGGGTGTACTTCGGCGTGGTCTACGGCCTCTACGCGCTCGGCTTCTTCCTGCCCACGATCATCAAGGGCTTCGCCGCGCAGTACGGCACCCAGTTCACGACCGTCCAGCAGGGCCTGATCAACGCGATCCCGTACGTCGTCGGGCTGGTCGCGATGATCCTCTGGACCCGGCGCTCGACCAACCCGACGGTGCGGGTGGCCGTCCCGGCGCTGATCGGCGGCCTGGCGATCCCGGTCGCGCTCTACCTGGCGAACCCGTGGCTCGCGATCATCGCGGTCACGATCTGCGCCTGCGGCGTGCTGGCCGCGCTGCCCGGCTTCTGGTCGCTGCCCACGGCGTACCTCACCGGCGCCGCCGCCGCGGCGGGCATCGGGTTGATCAACTCGCTGGGGAACCTGTCCGGGTTCGTGGCGCCGTACGTCACGGGCGCGCTGTCCGACGCCACCGGCAACAACAAGCTCGGGCTGTGGGTGGTCGGGATCTGCATGGTCTCCGCGGCCGTGGTGACCTGGCTGCTCCGCCGCACGCGGCGGAAGGCGCCGGCGGGCTGAGTCACCCGCGGTGGCGCGCGACCACCGCGCGCGCCGCCTCGACGATCCGCTGCAGGCCCTTCCCGTGGGCGCCGTGCCAGTACACGCGCCCGCAGGAGCGGCACCGCGCGAACTCGTCGTACGTGCGCCGGGTGCCGGCCCGCAGCTCGCCGGCGACCTCCTCGGCGGCGACGGGTGCGAGCTCGCCGTTGCAGGCCGTGCAGCGGGTCGAGGGGGCCAGCGGCGGGGCGAAGCGGTCGAGGACGTCCGCGAGCTGGTCGTCCGGCCGGTCGCCGCGCACGTGCGCGCCGGCCCAGAGCGCGCGACGCATCAGCAGGCCGCGGTCCTGGGTGAGCACGATCCGGCGCTGCTCGAGGCCCTCGCGGACCAGCTCGGCGTCCGCGGCGTCGTTGCGGTAGGCGGCGTCGATCCCGAGCACCCGCAGCCGGCGCGCCAGGGTCCCGAGGCCGACGTCGAGCAGGAAGCCGGTGGCGCCCGGCACCACCTGCGGGCGGTCGACGGGCAGGATCTCCAGCTCGGCGCCCGGCACCGGCCGTTCCTGCGGCGAGGCCGGGCGGCCGTCGAGACGCAGCGCGCCGACCTCGGTCAGCGGGACGCCGAGGCTCTGCACGACGTGCCCGAGGGTGGCGTCGCCGTCCCACGGCACGCTCGCGCGGTCCCGGCGGCGCTCGCGCGACAGCAGGAACCACAGCTCCGGGTCCGCCCGCACGACCACCAGGCCGGAGCGGTTGACGTCGTGCGCCGGGGGAGGCACCACGCCGACGGTACCGGCGGCCCGGCCGGCCCGCCCCGCCCGGCGCCGGGAGGAACCCCGCTGGGCCGTCCGGGGCAGTACCCGCCCGGCACGTGGCACGGGGCCTTCCCGAGACGGCACGATGCGGAACCATGGACCGCCCGTACGTGATCGCCTCGGCGGCCGTGTCCCTCGACGGCTACATCGACGACGTCGCCGAGGCGCGCCTGATCCTGTCCGACGAGGAGGACCTGGACCGTGTGGACGAGGTGCGGTCCTGGGCCGACGCCCTGCTCGTCGGGGCCAACACCATCCGCACGGACGACCCGCGGCTGCTGGTCCGGTCCGCGGAGCGCCGCCGCGCCCGGGTCGCCGCGGGCAGGCCGGAGACGCCGGCGAAGGTCACGCTGACCCGCTGCGGCAAGGTCGATCCCGGCGCGCGGTTCTTCACCGCCGGGGACACCCCGCGGTACGTCTACACCTGTGACTCCACGCTGGACGAGGTGCGGTCCAAGCTCGGCGGGAGCGCGACCGTCCTCGGCGCGGGCGACCCGCTGGAGCTGCCGCGGATGCTCGCCGACCTGCGCGGCCGCGGGATCGAGCGGCTGATGGTCGAGGGCGGCGGGGCCGTGCACACGCTCTTCCTGTCCGCGGGCGTGGTGGACGAGCTGCACGTGGTCTACGCGCCCTTCTTCGTCGGGCAGCGGGACGCGCCGCGGTTCGTCAACCCCGCCGACTTCCCGCAGGGCCCCACCTCGCGGATGACCCTGGCGGACACGCGGCAGATCGGGGACCTGGTGTTCCTGCGGTACCTGCCCCGGAGTGATCGGGCCGGGCGTGGCTGACCGCGCGCTCTGGCTCGACGCCCCGGGCCGCGTCTCCCTGCACGAGGTCGAGCTCCCCGCACCCGGCCCGGACGAGGTGCTGGTCCGCACCCTGTACACCGGCGTCAGCCGGGGGACCGAGGCGCTGGTGTTCCGCGGGGGAGTGCCGGCGAGCCAGCACACGGCGATGCGGGCGCCGTTCCAGGAGGGCGACTTCCCGGCGCCGGTGAAGTACGGGTACCTCAATGTCGGCGTGGTCGAGGAGGGGCCGTCCGCGCTGGTCGGCAGGGTGGTGTTCTGCCTGTACCCGCACCAGACCCGGTTCGTCGTGCCCGCCTCCGCGGTGACCCCGGTGCCCGACGGCACGCCGCCGGCCCGCGCGGTGCTCGGCGGGACGGTGGAGACCGCGGTCAACGCGCTGTGGGACGCCGCGCCCCTGGTCGGCGACCGGATCGCCGTCGTCGGGGGCGGGATGGTGGGCTGCTGCGTGGCCGCGCTGCTCGCAGGGTTCCCGGGCGTGCGGGTGCAACTGGTCGACCCGCTGCCGGCGCGGTCCGCGGTCGCCGACGCCCTCGGCGTCGGGTGGGTCCCGCCGGAGGAGGCGGCGGGTGACTGCGACCTGGTGGTGCACACCAGCGCCACCGAGGCGGGGCTCGCCCGGTCCCTGGAGCTGCTGGGGCCGGAGGGCGAGGTCGTCGAGATGTCCTGGTACGGCGACCGCCCGGTCCGGGTGCCGTTGGGCGAGGCCTTCCACCCCGGTCGGCTGACCATCCGCAGCAGCCAGGTCGGCATGGTGTCCGCCGCCCGGCGCGCACGGCGGGGCTTCGGCGACCGGATCGCCCTCGCGCTTCGCCTGCTGGCCGATCCGCGGTACGACGCCCTCGTCACGAGCGAGGGGCCGTTCGACGCGCTGCCCGTGGACCTGCCGCGGATTCTCGCGGAGGGCGGTGAACCGTCCGGGCTCCTCCACCGTGTCGCCTACTGACACCGCGAGGAGGAGCACGTTGTTCGGGATCACCGTCCGCGACCACATGATGGTCGCCCACAGCTTCCGGGGAGAGGTCTTCGGCCCGGCGCAGCGCCTGCACGGCGCCACGTTCGTGGTCGACGCGACCTTCCGGCGCAGGGAGCTCGACGCCGACGACCTCGTCGTCGACATCGGGCTGGCCACCACGGCCCTGCAGGCGGTGCTCGGCGAGCTCACCTACCGCAACCTCGACGACGATCCCGCCTTCGCCGGGCGCAACACCTCCACCGAGTTCCTCGCCAAGGTCGTGGCCGACCGGCTGGCCGAGCGGGTGGCCGCCGGCGAGCTGGGCGAGGGCGCACAGGGCCTGGAGGCGCTCGTGGTCACGCTGCACGAGTCCCACGTCGCGTGGGCGAGCTACGAGCGGCCCCTCCCGTGATCGTGTCCGCGCCGGTGGTGGCGGCCGTGCTGCCCGGGGACGTCGACGACCCGCAACGGCCCAGCGGCGGCAACGTCTACGACCGCCGGGTCCTGGCCCGGCTCGGCGGGGTGCAGGAGATCGCGGCGGGCGGGAGCTGGCCGCACCCGACGGCCGCCGACCGGGCGGCGCTCGCGGGCGCGCTGGCCGCCCTTCCCGACGGCGCCGTGGTGCTGCTCGACGGGCTCGTGGCCTGCGGGGTCCCCGAGGCCGTGGTGCCGGAGGCCGGGCGGCTGCGGCTGGTGGTGCTCGTGCACCTGCCGCTCGCCGACGAGGCCGGCGCCGACCCCGCGCTGGCCGACCGCGAGCGGGCGGTGCTGGGTGCCGCGGCCGCGGTCGTGGCGACGAGTACGTGGTCGGCCCGGCGGCTGGAGGCGTTGCACGGCCTGCACGACGTCCCGGTGGTGACCCCCGGTGCCGACCCTGCGCCGCCGGCGGCGGGCTCCGGCGGGGGCGGCCTGCTGTGCGTGGGCTCGGTGACCCCGACCAAGGGGCAGGACCTGCTGGTCGCGGCGCTGGCGCGGGTCGCGTCGCGGTCGTGGACCTGTCGGCTCGTCGGGCCGCTCGGCCGCGCGCCGTCGCACGTCGACCTGGTTCGACGCGAGCTCGACCGGCACGGCCTCGCCGCCCGGGTCCGGCTCGACGGCCCGCTCACCGGTGCCGCGCTCGACGAGGCGTACGCGGCCGCCGACCTGCTCGTGCTGCCCTCGCGCGCGGAGGCCTTCGGGATGGTGGTGCTGGAGGCACTGGCCCGCGGGATCCCGGTCCTCGCCACGGACGTCGGCGGGGTGCGGGAGGCCCTGGGCACGACGTCGTCCGGCGAGGTGCCCGGCCTGGTGGTGGCGCCCGACGCCGACGGGCTCGCCGACGGACTGCAGGACTGGCTGGACGACCCGGCCCTGCGCACCCGGCTCCGCCGCGCCGCGCACGAGCGCCGGAACACGGTCCCGGCCTGGGACGTCCCCTCCGCCGCCCTCGCCGCGATCCTCGACGGGGTGCGGTCGTGAGCGTCCCGGCGTGGCGGCGAGCGGTCGGGGTGCTGGGGTCGTCACGGGTGCGGACCGCGGCGGCGGTGGCGCTGCTGGCGGTCGTCGTGTGGCGGCTGGGCGCCGGACCGGTGGTCGACGGGCTGCGCGCCCTCGACCTCCCCGCGGTCCTCGCGGCCCTCGGCATCGGCGCCGCGACCACGGTCTGCGGCGCGGCCCGGTGGGTGCTCGTGGCGCGGCGGCTCGGGATGGAGCTCCGCCTCGGCCCGGCCGTGGCGCACTGCTACCGGGCGCTGTTCCTCAACTCCGTGCTGCCCGCCGGCATCCTCGGCGACGTCGGCCGGGCCGTGGAGCACGGACGCGCGGTGGGCGACGTGGGCCGCGGGGCCCGGGCTGTGATGCTGGAGAAGGTGGCCGGGCAGATCGCGCTCGTGGTGGTCGGCACGGTCGTGCTGGTCGCCGAGCCGGCCGTGCTGGGGACGCTGTCGCTGCCCGCGCAGGTCTGGGGTCCGGCACTCGGCGTGCTCGCCGCGGGCGCCCTGCTCGCGGCGCGGGTCCGCCGGGTCCGCACCGGGCTGGGCACCCTGCTCGCCGACGCCCGCCGCGGCCTCCTCGCCCGGGACGCGTGGCCCGGCGTCGCGCTGCTCTCCCTCGCCGCACTCGCCGGCTACCTGGGGCTGTTCCTGGTCGCGGCCCGCACCGTCGGCGCCACCGCGCCCACCGCGCAGCTGCTCCCGCTGCTGGTCCTGGCCCTGTTCGTGATGGGCCTGCCGGTCAACGTCGGCGGGTTCGGGCCGCGGGAGGCCGTGGCCGCCGTCGCGTTCGGCGCGGTCGGGCTCGGCGCCGCGCAGGGCCTCTCCGCCGCCGTCGCCTACGGCGTCCTGACCGTCCTCAGCACCCTGCCGGGCGGCCTGGTCCTCCTCGCCGGGATCCTCGCCCGCACCCGCCGCACCATCCGCCCGGCCGTCGTCCCCGCGACCCCCTGAGGACGACGGGAGCCCGGTCCGCGCGGACCGGGCTCCGGTCACCGGGACGACCCGCTCGAGGCGTCGCCTGCCGTGTGGCCGGGCGCTGTGAAGGACACCGTCGTCAGTTCTTCGGAGACGCGCCAGATGCGCGCAGCGTCCTCCGTGCTGCGGAGCGGGCGGTAGAGGCGCTGCTCAGTGGGGGCGCCGGAGAGGTTCCCGAACCCGTTCGGGCCGTAGAGCCGGCCGCCCCGGGCGTCCGGGGAGGTCGCGGCGTGGAGGGCGGGGAGCAGGGCGGTCTCCACCGTCCCGAGGAGGATGCCCCGCCGGGACAGTCCCCGGATCAGGCGCATCCCGGGGGCGTCCTGGCCGCGTCCCATCTCGGGACGGGCGGCGAGCAGGTTCGTCGGGGCGACCCCGGGGTGGGAGAGGGTGCTCGTGACGCCCCAATCGCCTGCCCGGCTGCGACGGTCGAGTTCGAGGCCGAAGAGCCCGAACGCGATCTTCGACTGGCTGTAGGCGCGCCGGCCGTCGTAGGAACGCTCCCAGTTCAGGTCGTCCCAGTGGACCGCGCCCGAGCGCGCGGAGATGCTGATCTGCGAGGTCACGCGGGCTCGGCCGGCTCGGAGCAGGGGCAACAGGTGGGCGACGAGGGCGACGTGGCCGAGGTGGTTGGTGCCGAACTGCAGCTCGAACCCGTCGGCCGTGGTCTGCCGGTCCGGCGGGGTCATGACGCCGGCGTTGTTGACGAGGATGTGGATCGGCCGGCCTTCGTCGCGCAGGGTCCGGCCGAGGGCCGCGACGGAGGCGAGTGAGGACAGGTCGAGCTCGCGCAGGGACACGTGCGCTCCGGGGACCTGGTCGGCGATCCTGCCGATCGCGGCCTGCCCCTTGGCCGGGTTGCGGACGGGCAGGACCAGCTCGGCTCCGGCGGCGGCGAGCCTCGTGGCGAGGCCGAGCCCGACGCCGTCGCTGGCTCCGGTGACGACGGCGCGCTTCCCCGAGAGGTCGGGGACGCTGATGTCGGGTCGTGTGCGTGGCATGACGGAGCTCCTGGTGTCGTCGTTCCTGGGGTCAGGGGGTGTGCGATCGAGACTTCCGCGCCGGCCGTGAGGACATCCACGACCTTCCGATCCGTGGATGGGCGAGCCACCGCAGCGCAACGCCCGACGGGTGGACCGACGATCCGTGGCTGCCGGCGCCCACCGGCGGTAGGAACGACACAGCACCGAGGACCAGGAGGCGGACCATGATCGACCGGGCCGGACTGGCGGCGTTCCTGCGCCACCGCCGGGAGTCACTGCAACCCGAGGACGTCGGCCTCCCGCGGGGGCAACGGCGCAGGACCAGCGGGCTGCGGCGCGAGGAGGTCGCCTCCCTCTGCCACATGTCGACCGACTACTACGCGCGGCTCGAGCGGGAACGCGGGCCCCAGCCGTCCGAGCAGATGATCGCCTCCATCGCCCAGGGCCTGCACCTCTCGCTCGACGAGCGCGACCACCTGTTCCGGCTCGCCGGGCACCACCCACCCGCCCGGGGAGCGGACAGCGAGCACATCAGCCCTGGTCTGCTGCGCGTGCTCGACCGCCTCGCCGACACCCCTGCGGAGATCGTCACCGAACTGGGCGAGACGCTGCGGCAGAGCCCGCTCGGCGTCGCCCTCACCGGTGACACGACCATCTACACCGGCCCGGCGCGCAGCAACGGCTACCGCTGGTTCACCGACCCCACCAGCCGGCGGATGTACGCGCCCGAGGACCACCGGTTCCTGTCCCGGATGTACGCCGCGGGCCTGCGCGGGATCGTCACGCTGCGCGGTCCCGGTTCCCGGGCGGCGCACCTCGCCGATCTCCTCCTCGAGCAGAGCGAGGAGTTCCGGCGCGTGTGGGACGACCACGAGATCGGGATCCGGCCCCACGACACCAAACGTTTCGTCCACCCCGAGCTCGGCAGACTGGAGCTGAACTGCCAGCGGCTGCTCGACCCGCAGCAGTCGCACTACCTGATGGTCTACACCGCGGCCCCGGGCAGCGAGAGCCACGACAAGTTGCAGCTGCTGTCGGTCATCGGGAGCCAGACGGTCCGTGCGGATCCGCAGGACGGGACGGTGCCGGGGCTGCCGGCCGGACGGTGATCTCACCGAGGTCGACGTCAGCGGGCTGCTCGTCGAGCCGCACGCCGTGGATGATCTTGTGTCCGAGGGGGGACTTGAACCCCCACCCCCTACTCGGGGACTAGCACCTCAAGCTAGCGCGTCTGCCATTCCGCCACTCGGACCTGCACCGCCCGGGCCCCGCCCGGTGCGACCGTTGAAGCATAGCGGAGCCGATCCGGTGCCCCGCGGAGGGGGCACGGGTGTGGGCCGGGGATGGTAGGAACATCGTCATGACCGGCCCGCTCAGCGCGGTGGACGAGGTGGTCGAGCTCTGCTCGGACCTCATCCGCATCGACACGTCCAACACCGGCGACCCGGACACCGTCACGGGGGAGCAGGAGGCGGCGGAGTACGTCGCCGGGAAGCTCTCCGAGGTCGGCTACGAGGTGGAGGTGCTCGAGTCCGGGGCGCCGCGCCGCGCCAACGCCTTCTGTCGGCTGAAGGGGGCCGACCCGGAGCGCGGCGCGCTGCTGGTGCACGGCCACCTGGACGTCGTGCCGGCGGAGCCGAGCGAGTGGTCCGTGCACCCCTTCTCCGGTGCGGTGCAGGACGGCTACGTCTGGGGCCGCGGCGCCGTCGACATGAAGGACATGGTCGCGATGATCATCGCGGTCGCCCGGCAGTTCAAGCGGGAGGGCTACGTGCCGCCCCGCGACATCGTCTTCGCCTTCGTGGCGGACGAGGAGGCCGGCGGCTCGTACGGGGCGCAGTGGCTGGTGAAGCACCGGCCGGACCTGTTCGAGGGCGTCACCGAGGCCGTCGGCGAGGTCGGCGGGTTCTCGCTCACGCTGGGCCAGGACCGCCGCGTGTACCTCATCGAGTCGGCCGAGAAGGGCATGGCCTGGATGCGGCTGCGCGCGAAGGGCAAGCCCGGCCACGGCTCCTTCCTGCACGACGACAACGCCGTGACCATCCTGTCGGAGGCCGTCGCCCGGCTGGGCAACCACCGGTTCCCGCTGATCATGACGGACACGGTGCGCGCCTTCGCCGAGCACGTCCGCGAGCTCACCGGCATGGAGTTCCCGGACGAGGACATCGAGGGCGCCTTCGCCAAGCTCGGCCCGGTCGCCCGCATGGTCGGCGCCACGGTCCGCGACACGGCGAACCCGACGATGCTCAGCGCCGGCTACAAGGCCAACGTCATCCCGTCGACGGCCGAGGCCACGGTCGACTGCCGGGTGCTGCCCGGCCGGCGGGACGCGTTCCTCCGGGAGGTCGACGAGCTCCTCGGACCGGACGTCGAGCGGGAGTGGATCCAGGACCTGCCCGCGCTGGAGACCGAGTTCTCCGGTGCGCTGGTGGACGCGATGGCGGCGGCGCTGCGCACCGAGGACCCGGACGCCACGGCGATCCCGTACATGCTGTCCGGCGGCACGGACGCGAAGTCGTTCACGCAGCTGGGCATCCGCTGCTTCGGGTTCGCCCCGCTGCGGCTGCCCCCGGACCTGGACTTCGCCTCGCTCTTCCACGGGATCGACGAGCGGGTGCCGGTCGACGCGCTGCAGTTCGGCGCCCGCGTCCTCGATCGCTTCCTGCGAACGGCGTGAGCAGGACCATGAGACGAAGCCCGAGGAACTCCTGATGGATCTCACGGACAAGGTCGCCCTCGTCACCGGCGGCGCCTCCGGCATCGGCGCGGCCGCGTCCCGCCGGCTCGCCGCGGCGGGCGCGCACGTGGTCGTGGCCGACCGGGACGGCGACGCGGCCGAGCTCGTGGCCGGCGAGATCGGCGGCACGGCCCGGGTCGCGGACGTCACCGACCCGGAGGCGGTGACCGCCCTGGTCGAGGCCGCCGAGGCCGTCCGCGGGCACCTCGACGTGGTGCTGCTCAACGCGGGCATCACGTCCGGCCAGTCCGGGATCGCGGACCTCGACCTGGCCGGCTACCGGGCGATCATGGGCGTCAACCTCGACCACGTGGTGTTCGGGCTGACCGCCGCGGTCCCGGCGCTGCGCCGGGCGGGCGGCGGCCGGGTCGTGGCCACCGCCTCGCTCGCGGGCCTGGTCCCGATGCCGGGCGACGCGCTCTACACGGCCTCGAAGCACGCCGTCGTCGGGTACGTCCGCTCGGCCGCCCCGGTGCTGGCGCCGGAGGGCATCGTGGTCAACGCCGTGTGCCCGGGCTTCGCCGACACCCCGCTGATCGCCCGCGCGAAGGCGCAGTTCGGCGACTTCCCGCTGCTCACCGCCGAGGACGTGGCGTCCGCGGTCGAGGCCGTGCTCGAGCGCGGCGAGCCGGGGGAGTGCTGGTTCGTGCAGCCCGGGCGGGAGCCCGCGCCCTACGGCTTCCGCGGCGTCCCCGGGCCGAAGGGGGCCGGGGCGCCGCCGCCGGTGGACTGGGAGACCGGCCGGAGCTGACGCTAGTAGGACAGCTCCGGGAGCATCTGGCCGGTGCGCCGGCGGCGCAACCAGACCTTGCGCACCCCGCCGGGGTAGAGCCGGACCCGGGAGAGCTCCCACCCCGCGTACTCGGCCTGGATCGCGAGGCGCACCGCGGCCGTCAGCCGGGGCACGTCACCGTCGATCCGGAGGGGGCGGTACTCCCAGTCCCCCTCCACGTGGGGATTCCCGTCGAGATCGACCGCCTCCACCGCACCGGTACCTGCCACCGGTCACCTCCCGCCGTGCTCGCGACCCCCGGTGAACCGGGGGTTACGGACCCACCATACGAGGGTGTCGGCGGGCGGGGCCAGGGTTCGTCCGGACCTTCGCGAATCGGTCAGGTGGCGGCGCTGACGTCGTCGAGCGCGGCCCTGATCTCCGGCGGCAGGGACACCGCCTCCGTGGCCAGCGAGGCGGAGAGCTGGGCGGCGTCCCGGGCGCCGACGACGGCCGCGGCCACCCCCGGCCGGTCCCGCACCCAGGCCAGCGCGACGGCCAGCGGCGAGGTCCCGAGCCCGTCCGCGGCGGTGAGCACGGACTGCACGATCCGGGCGCTGCGCTCGTTGCGCCGCGCCTCGACGTAGGCCGCGAGCACCGGCGAGGTGGCGCGCGAGTCCGCGGGGGTGCCGTCGGTGTACTTGCCGGTCAGCACGCCGCGGCCGAGCGGCGCCCACGCGAACAGCCCCAGGCCGTGGTGCCGGGCCGCGGGCAGCAGCTCGTCCTCGGGGGCGCGGTGCAGCAGCGAGTACTCCGCCTGCGCCGACACCGGGACCACGACGTTGCCCACGGCGCGGGCCCGCTCGGCGACGGTCGCCAGCTGCCAGCCCGCGGGCGCGACCAGCCCGGCGTAGCGGACCTTCCCGCTCAGCACCGCGACCTGGATCGCCGAGAGCGTCTCCTCGAGGGGGACCTGCGGGTCCCAGCCGGGGAGCTGCCACAGGTCGAGCCGGTCGGTGCGCAGCCGGCGCAGCGTGGCGTCGAGCCCGTGCAGCAGCGCGCCGCGGGCCGCCCGCTGTCCCAGGGCCCCCTCCGGCGGGGCGCCGCGGGCGGCGATCACCAGGTCGTCCCGGTCGACGAGGCCGGCCTCGAGGTGCGCGCCGAGGACCTCCTGGGCGGTGCCGTCGCCGTAGACGTCCGCGGTCTCGACGAGCGTGCCCCCGCCCTCGACGAAGGCGAGGAGCTGCTCGCCCGCGCCCTCGGCGTCCGTGTCCTCGCCCCAGGTCATGGTGCCCAGGCCGATGCGCGAGACCTGCAACCCGGACCCGCCGACCCTCCTGCGCAGCACCCGACGAGCCTGCCATCCGGGGGTGGGCCCGTGGTGCCCGGCCCCGCCCTCGCTACGGTGACGCCCCGTGACCGAGACCGGGGGAGACGTCCGATGAGCTGGCTCGAGGTCGTGGTGCTCGGCCTGGTCCAGGGGCTGACCGAGTTCCTGCCGATCTCCTCGTCCGGCCACCTGCGGATCGTGTCGGGGCTGTTCTTCGGGCACGACCCCGGCGCCGCCTTCACCGCCGTCACGCAGATCGGGACCGAGCTGGCGGTGCTCGTCTACTTCGCCAAGGACATCGGGCACCTCGTGGCGACGTGGTTCCGCGGGCTGCGCGACCCGGAGGTCCGGGCGAGCCAGGACTACCGGATGGCCTGGATGGTCATCGTCGGGAGCATCCCGATCGGCGTCCTGGGGGTGCTGTTCAAGGACCAGATCGAGACGGTCGCGCGCAACCTCTGGCTGATCGCGACCACCCTCGTGGTGTTCGGCGTCCTGCTCGGCCTGGCCGAGCGCTACGGCCGGCAGGAGCGCCCGCTGGAGCAGCTGACGATGCGGGACGGGATCGTCCTCGGCTTCGCGCAGGCGATGGCCCTGGTGCCCGGCGTGTCCCGGTCCGGCGGCACGATCACGGTCGGGCTGTTCCTCGGGCTCGAGCGGGCGGCGGCCGTGCGGTTCTCCTTCCTGCTCGCCATCCCCGCGGTGTTCGCGTCGGGCCTGTTCACGCTGCCGGACGTGTTCGCGGGCGACGGGCCGTCGCCGGTGCAGATGACCGTGGCCGTGCTGATCGCCGGGGTGGTCGGCTACGCCGTGATCGCCTGGCTGCTGAGGTTCGTGGAGAAGAACACCGTCTACGTGTTCGTCGCGTACCGGATCGCCCTCGGCGTCGCGCTGATGGCCGCGCTGGCCATCGGCGCCGTGTCCGCCACCTGATCCCCGGCACGTACGCTCGATCGTCGTGACCACCCTGATCCTGCTCCGGCACGGCCGGTCGACGTCCAACACCGCCGGCGTGCTCGCCGGGCGGACGCCGGGCGTCGAGCTGGACGACAAGGGCCGCGAGCAGGCGGCGGCGGTGGTCGAGCGGCTCGCCCCGCTGCCGATCGCCGAGATCGTCACCTCGCCGATGCTGCGCTGCCGGCAGACCGTCACGCCGCTGGCCGAGGCCCGCGGCCTGGTGCCGGTCGTCGAGGAGGACCTGTCCGAGGTCGACTACGGCGACTGGACCGGCGGCACGCTCGCCGAGCTGGCCAAGGAGGACCTCTGGAAGGTCGTCCAGGCGCACCCGTCGGCGGCGGTGTTCCCCGGCGGCGAGGGCCTCGCCGGCATGCAGGCCCGGGCGGTCGCCGCGGTCCGGCACCACGAGCGGCGGATCGCGGAGGCGCACGGGCCGGCCGCGCTCTGGGTCGCCTGCAGCCACGGGGACGTGATCAAGGCCGTGCTGGCCGACGCGCTGGCCAGCCACCTGGACAACTTCCAGCGGATCGTCGTCGACACCTGCTCGATGTCGGTGGTCACCTACACCCGCACCCGCCCGTTCGTGGCCCGGGTGAACGACGTCGGCGGGGACGTCGCGTCGCTGCTGCCGCCGCCGCCCAAGGAGGGCGAGGAGGGACAGGGCGACGGGGTGGCCGAACCGGTCGCCGAACCCTCGTCCGACGCCGTCGTCGGGGGTTCCACGGGGGCCTGACGAGCTCGTCCGCCCCACCGGGGTGCCTCGCCCGCGGCCTTGGCCTACTCTGGGTTTCGCCATGTCACGCGTCATCCACGTCTTCCGCCAGCCCGAGCGCTTCGTCGCGGGCACCGTCGGCGAGCCCGGCGACCGGGCCTTCTACCTGCAGGCCATCGAGGACGCGCGCACGATCAGCGTCCTGCTCGAGAAGCAGCAGGTCTCGGTGCTCGCGGAGCGCATCGAGGCGCTGCTCGCCGAGATCGCGCGGCGGTTCGGCACCGAGGTCGACACCGGCCAGGAGGTGGAGTCCTCCGACAACGACCCGCTGGCCGTGCCGCTGGAGGAGGAGTTCCGGGTCGGCACCATGGGCCTGGGCTGGGACGCGGACTCCAGGTCCATCGTGGTCGAGCTGCTCGCAGTGACCGAGGAGGAGGTCGACGAGTCCGTCGTCCTCGACGACACCGAGGAGGGGCCCGACGCGCTGCGGGTGTTCCTGTCCCCGGTGCAGGCCCGCGAGTTCGCCGACCGGGCCGAGAAGGTCGTGTCCGCCGGGCGCGCCCCGTGCCCGCTGTGCGCCGAGCCGCTGGACCCGCAGGGACACGTGTGCGTGCGGCTCAACGGCTACCACCAGCGCTCCCCGATGGGGGACGTCTCCGGCTCGGGCGAGTAAGCGCGGTTGACCGGTTCCGACCTGCGCGATCCCGCGGTGCTCGACGTCCTGCGCAGGGGGCGCATCGAGATCACCGGGCGGATGGTCGACGCCTCCAACGCGACCCTGTTCGGCACCGTCTCCGCGGACGGCTGCACTGTGCAGTGCGTCTACAAGCCGGTGCGCGGTGAGCGCCCGCTGTGGGACTTCCCCGACGGGACGCTGGCCGGGCGCGAGGTGGCCAGCTACCTGATCTCCGAGGCCGCCGGCTGGCACGTCGTGCCGCCGACCGTGCTGCGCGAGGGCCCGTTCGGCCCGGGCATGGTGCAGGCCTGGGTGGAGACCGGGAGGTCCGAGGACCTGGTCGACATCCGCACGCCCAAGGAGGTCCCGCCGGGCTGGCGGGGCGTGCTGCGCGCCCGGGGGAACGACGGCGCGCCGGCCGTGCTGGTGCACGCGGACGACCCGCGGCTGCGGGCGATGGCCGTGTTCGACGTCGTCGTCAACAACGCCGACCGCAAGGGCGGGCACGTGCTCGCCGGCGACGACGGCCGGGTCTACGGCGTCGACCACGGCCTCACCCTGCACGTCGAGGACAAGCTCCGGACGGTGCTCTGGGGCTGGGTCGGCGAGGAGCTGGACGACGCGGAGATCGAGGCCCTCTCCAAGCTGCGCGCCGAGCTCGCCGGCACCCTCGGCGAGGAGCTGGGCCCGCACGTCACGCTGTCCGAGATCCAGGCGCTGACCGACCGCGTCGACCTGATGCTGGCCGTGCCGCTCTTTCCCGAGCCCTCGGGCTACGGGCCCGCGATCCCCTGGCCGGCGTTCTAGGATCCCCGGCCATGAGCACGGCCGCGGGCACCCTCATGCCGGCGGCGTTCGTCGGGCACGGCAGCCCGATGAACGCCCTGGAGCGCAACCGGTACACGCAGTCCTGGCGGGCCCTCGGCGAGGCGCTGCCCCGGCCCCGTGCGGTGCTGGTGATCTCCGCGCACTGGTACATCAACGCCACCGCCGTCACGGCGATGCCTCGGCCCCGCACGATCCACGACTTCTTCGGCTTCCCGCAGGACCTGTTCGCCGTCGAGTACCCGGCGGCCGGGGCGCCGGAGCTCGCCGAGGAGGTCGCGGAGATCGTCCGGCCGACGTGGGTGGGGGCGGACGTCGACAGCTGGGGGCTCGACCACGGCACCTGGTCGGTCCTCGCGCACGTCTTCCCCGAGGCGGACGTGCCCGTCGTCCAGCTGTCGATCGACGCGGCCAAGCCGCTGAAGTACCACGTGGACCTCGGGGCGCGGCTCGCCCCGCTGCGCGAGCGCGGCGTGCTGGTGCTGGGCAGCGGCAACGTGGTGCACAACCTCGCCGGGATGGACCCCGCCCACGCGGACTCCGGCTTCGACTGGGCCCACCGGTTCGACGACGCCGCCCGCGCGGTGCTCACCGGCGAGCCGGAGGAGGTGCTGCGCCTGCGCGAGGCGGCCGACTGGGCCGCGGCCGTGCCGACGTCGGACCACCTCGTCCCGGTGCTCTACCTCGCCGGGCTGGGCGCGGCCGCCGGGCACGGCGCGGACGTGCTGGTCGACGGGTACACCTACGGCTCGCTGTCGATGACCTCGTACACCCTCGGCCTCGACGGCGTGCCCCCGGCGTCGGGGGACGAGCACGCCGCGCCGCTGCCCGACGGGGTCCCACCGGGATCGACCAACATCTAGTCACGGCCGGCCGGCCCGGTACGTAGAGTTGTGTACGCACCTCGACGTATGGCCCCCTCCGCCCCCCGTTCGCCACGCTGGGTGACGAGGAGGTGGGGCGGTGGATCCGGGCACGGGCGTGCGCCGCGCGCTGCCGTACGCGCCGGGGGAGTGGACCCGGCTGGTCGCCTCGATGGTCATGGGCCTCGCGACCCTGGCCGGGACGGCCCGCCCGAGCGCGCTGCCCCCGGGCCTGGCGCTGGAGTGCGGCTGTCACCTCGTCGCCGTGCTCGACCCGGCCTGCCGGTCGGCCCGTCGCGGCGAGCGCCACCTGAGCCCGCACCTGGTGTACGTGACCGTGGACCCCGGCGACGTCGCGGTGCTCGGGGCCGCCGCGCGGGAGCTGGGCAGCCGGCTGCTGCCCCACACGCCCGGGCCCGCCGACCCCGCCGCGCCGTCGCCCGTGCTGGACCCGCCGATCACGGGAACCGCCGCGGCGCTGACCGTGCTGGTCCCCGACATGACGCTGGTCCACGTGCTGCTCGACACCGACCACGGCTCGGACGCCGACGTGCTGCGCCGCTGGGGCGCCGACGGGCCGGTGGTCGCGACGCCGCCGCCCGAGGCGCTCGCCGCGCACCACCGCGTCGCCGCGCGCGTGCTCCACCTGTGGCGCGCGGGCCTGGGCGACGACCCGCCCTGCCGGTAGCGGATCACACGTCCCCGCGCGGGCGGCGGGTCGCCGCGCCCCGCCCCCGGGGGGCAGGATGGCCCCCGAACCGGAACCGGAGCGAGGGAGCAGCGCATGGCGGAGAAGAGCCGGATCGGCGTCACCGGGCTGGCGGTGATGGGCGCGAACCTGGCCCGCAACATCGCGAGCCGCGGCGTCCCGGTCGCCGTGCACAACCGCACCGCCGCGAAGACCGAGCAGTTCATGGCCGAGCACGGCGGCGAGGGCGAGTTCACGGCGTCGGAGTCCGTCGAGGACTTCGTGAACTCGCTGGAGCGGCCGCGGCGGATCATCGTGATGGTGAAGGCGGGCCGGCCCGTCGACGCGGTCATCGAGGAGCTCACGCCCCTGCTCGACGAGGGCGACATCGTCATCGACGCGGGCAACTCGCACTTCCCGGACACCGTGCGGCGCACCGAGGAGTGCGCCGCGAACGGCATCCGGTTCATGGGCGTCGGCGTGTCCGGCGGCGAGGAGGGCGCGCTGCTCGGGCCGAGCATCATGCCCGGCGGCGACCCCGAGGCGTACGCCGAGGTGGCGGAGATCTTCACCGCGATCAGCGCGAAGGTCGACGACACCCCGTGCTGCGTGCACGTCGGCCCCGGCGGCGCCGGGCACTACGTGAAGATGGTGCACAACGGCATCGAGTACGCCGACATCCAGCTCATCGCCGAGGCGTACGACCTGCTCACCCACGTGGCGGGGCTCGACGCACCCGCGATCGGGAAGATCTTCGAGGAGTGGAACACCGGCGACCTCGAGTCCTTCCTCATCGAGATCACCGGCAAGGTCCTCGCCAAGACGGACGAGAGGACGGGCCGGCCGCTGGTCGACGTCATCGTGGACCAGGCCGAGCAGAAGGGCACCGGCCGCTGGACCTCGCAGGACGCGCTGGACCTCGGCGTCCCGCTGACCGGCATCACCGAGGCGGTGTTCGCCCGGACCCTGTCCGCGCTGCGGGACGAGCGCAAGGCCGCGTCGACCACCCTGGCCGGCCCCTCGCCGGCGCAGAAGGCGGACGACCAGCTGGTCGACGACATCCGGCAGGCCCTCTACGCGTCCAAGGTCGTCGCCTACGCGCAGGGCTTCGCCCAGATGCGCGCGGCCTCGATCGAGAACGACTGGGACCTCAAGCTCGGCGACATGGCCACGATCTGGCGCGGCGGCTGCATCATCCGCGCCCAGTTCCTCAACCGGATCCGGGACGCCTACGCCGAGCACCCGGACCTGGACAACCTGCTCATGGTCCCGTACTTCACCGAGGCCGTGGCGCACGCGCAGGACGCGTGGCGGCGGGTGGTGACCGTGGCGACCGAGCAGGGCGTGGCGATCCCGGCCTTCTCCAGCTCGCTGAGCTACTACGACGGCTACCGCCGCGAGCGCGGCCCGGCCAACCTGATCCAGGGCCTGCGGGACTACTTCGGCGCCCACACCTACCGGCGCACGGACGCCGAGGGCTCCTTCCACACCCGCTGGGCGCAGGACGGCTCGGAGGTCCGCACCGACTGACCCGTGGGCCCGGCGCCATCCGAATGGTCGATGCCGGTTTGCCGGTACTCCGCGCACCCTGGGGCCAGTGCACGACGCCCGTGACGGGGCGACGGCACGTTTGCGGGGAGGGCTGACGATGACGACAGCGACGACCACTCCGTGGCACCTGCAGGGACGGTGGTTCGACGCCTGCAAGTGCGCGATCCCGTGCCCGTGCTCGTTCGCGCAGCCGCCGACCTACGGCGACTGCGACGGCGTCCTGCTCTGGCACGTCGACGAAGGCAGCTACGGCGACACCCGGCTCGACGGGCTCAACGTCGCGATGCTCGCCTCCTTCACCGGCAACGTCTGGAGCGGTGAGCACACCGACCCGTTCGCGGCGGTGTTCATCGACGAGCGCGCCGACGAGACCCAGAAGGCGGCGCTGCAGACGATCTTCGGGGGCGAGGCGGGGGGCTGGCCGGCCGAGTTCGGGGCGATGTTCCACCCCGAGATGCGCGGGATGGAGGTCGCGCCGATCGAGGTGTCGATCGACGACGACCTGGCGTCCTGGAGCGTGCGAATCCCGGGCCGCGCCGAGGCCACGATCGAGGCGCTGAGCGGGCCCACCTCCACCGAGGGAGTCCGGGTGCAGGTGCACAATCTGCCCGGCTCCGAGACCGGACCGGGCCAGGGCCCGGCGACGTGGGGCCGGGCGACCGTCGACCGGGCCGACGCATTCGGCTTCCGGTGGGACCGCTCGGGCTACTCCTCCAAGCTCATCCCGTTCGACTGGACCGGGCCGGACGGCGGATGACCCGGTCGATGCGGCCGCGCGGCATACCCGCGCTGCCCGCGTGGACCCGGTTCGAGCTGGTCCTCGCCGGCGTCCTGCTCGCCGCCGCGGCCGGCGCCTGGGCACTCACCGGGGCGTTGTCGATGCCGGACATGCAGACCGGCATCCTCACCGGTGGTCAGCCGATGCCGGCCATGCCGGACATGCCGACGCCAGGAATGCGGGACATGCCGGCGACGCCGGGAGCGGAGCCCTCGGCGGGTGCGGGCCCGGCGCTCGCCGCGGCGCTGTTCCTGGCCACCTGGGTGGTGATGATGGCTGCGATGATGCTGCCCGCGATCACCCCGTTCACCATCGGGCTCGCCCGGCTGCTCGGGGACCATCCGCAGCGGCGTCGCCGGCTGGCCGCGCTCACCGCCGGCTACCTGGCCGTGTGGAGCGTGGTGGGCCTGGCGGCCCTCGGCGTGGTGACGGGATTCGACGCGCTGGCCGTGGACCCGAGCCCGACCACGGTGCGCACGGGGGCCGTGGTGCTGCTGATCGCCGGTGCCTACCAGTTCACCCCACTCAAGCGATGGTGCCTGGTGCGCTGCCGTTCGCCGCTCGCGCTGGTGGTCCGCTACGGCCGGCGCGCGACCCGCAGCGGGGCCGGCGCCCTGACCACGGGGCTGACCCACGGCGCCTACTGCCTCGGCTGCTGCTGGGCCCTGATGCTGGTCCTCCTCGCTGCCGGCGTCATGAGCCTCGTGTGGATGGCCGTGATCGCCGCGGTCATCACCGTCGAGAAGGTGTTGCCCCGCGGGGAGGTCCTGGCCCGGGTGATCGGTGCAGTGCTCCTCGGGGTCGGGGTACTGCTCCTGGCCGCCCCCGAGCTGATCACCGCTGCCTAGTGCGGTGAGGTCAGCCCGACGCGGGCTCGAAACAGGGACGTGAACTGCGTACAGACGCGGCCGCGTCTCGGGCGCGACCCTCGACCCCACTGCGTCGACCTTGGTGACCGTGAAGGGGAGCTACATGACGGAGACGAGCGCACCGCCTGCGTCCACGAGGACAGCGGTGGTGGAGCAGATCCGGGCGTACGTCGACGGCTGGAACGCCCACGACGGCCCGACTGTCCTGGCGACCTTCGGCCCCGGCGGTACCTACGTCGACCCCTCGCTACCCGGCCCGATCAGCGACGACGCGATCGCCGGTTACGTCGCCGGGCTCGCCACCGCCTTCCCGGATCTGCGCTTCACCGTCGACGAGCTCATCGTCGAGGGTCCACGTGTCGTCATGCCCTGGAGGATGCAGGGGACGAACACCGGGCCGATGCCGGACCTACCGGAGCCCACGGGGCGCACCTGCGACGTCTCGGGCATCGACGTGATCACCATCGGTCCCGACGGCATCAGCTCGATCGTCGGCTACTTCGACCAGAAGACCTTTGCCGACCAGCTCGGGCTGTGATCCTGTAGCCGGCTCGGGTCCGGTCTTCCGAGCAGAGCCCGCAGGTCGCCGCGTCGAGGGGACGGCGTCCCGTACCCCCGGTAGCGTTCGCGGATGGCCGACGCCCGCGCCCTGCTGATCGACATCGACGGCGTCCTCACCGTCTCGTGGGAGCCGATCGAGGGTGCGGTCGACGCCCTGTGCCGGATCCGCGAGGCCGGGCTGCGGTTCGCGCTGGTCACCAACACCACCTCGCGCACGCGGGACGAGATCGCCGGCACGCTGGCCGACGCGGGCTTCCCCGTGGGGCCGGACGACGTCCTCACCGCCCCCGCAGCCACGGCCGAGCACCTGCGCACCCATCACGCCGGCGCGCGGGTGGCCCTGCTGAGCAGCGGGGACGTCGCCGCCGACCTCGGCGACGTCCGGTTCGTGGACCTCACGGAGAGCGCGGACGTCGTGGTGCTGGGCGGGGCCGGGCCGGAGTTCACCTACGAGGCCCTCGACGCCGTCTTCGCGCGCCTGCAGGAGGGCGCGACGCTGCTCGCGATGCACCGCAACCTCTACTGGCGCACCTCGTCGGGGCTGCAGCTCGACACCGGTGCCTTCCTCGCCGGCCTCGAGGAGGCCGCGGGCGTGGAGGCCACCGTGCTCGGCAAGCCGTCGGAGGCGTTCTTCGCGGCGGCGCTGTCCCGGCTGGGGGCCGAGGCCGCCGAGACGGTCATGATCGGCGACGACGTCGAGGCCGACGTGCTCGGCGCGCAGGCGGCCGGGATCGGCGGTGTCCTCGTGCGGACCGGCAAGTTCCGGCCCGAGGCGGAGGAGGGTGTCGGCGGGGAGCGCCCGCAGCGCGTCGTCGACTCGTTCGCGGACGTCCCGGCGCTGCTCGGGCTGTAGGGCCCGCGCCGACCCGCCGGCCGCCCCTGGTCTCGGCCGCTCCCGGCGAGCAGGCTGGCGGGCGGGCGGCGATCCGGTGGGGGGCATACATGACGGGTGGAAGACGGCGGTTCGCGCTGGCGGCCGTGATCGGGGTGTCGGTGCTGCTCGCGGCCTGCAGCGCGGGCGGCGGCGGGGCAGGGGGCACGGCCGCCCCGGCGCCGGGCGGTGGGGTCTCCCCGGCCCCGGCGGCCGCGCGCGACGCGCTGCCCGGCATGCCGCCGGTCACGGACGCGCGCAACGTCTACGCCAGTGCCGGGGCAGGCATGCTCTCCGATGCGGCGAAGGCCGCGAAGCCGCTGGTGTACGTGCCGCACACCAAGTCCGGCGAGGTCCGCGTGATCGACCCGGCCACGTTCGCGACCGTCGGGACCTACCGGCTGGGCGGGGAGCTGCAGCACGTGGTGCCCTCGTGGGACATGCGCACGCTCTACGCCACGGACGACATCCTCAACAAGGTCGTGCCCTTCGATCCGGTGACGGGCAGGCCGGGTGCGCCGATCCCGGTGCAGGATCCGTACAACATGTACTTCACCCCGGACGGCTCCACCGCGATCTCGGTGGCCGAGGCGCAGAAGCGGCTGGTCTTCTACGACCCGCGCACCTGGGCACAGCAGGGCGACCTGCCCACGCCGGACTGTGCGGGCATCGACCACGCCGACTTCACCCCGGACGGCCGGACCGCCGTGTTCACCTGCGAGTTCGCCGGGCGGGTGGCGGTGGTGGACGTTCCCCGCCGCACCCTGCTTCGGATGATCGACATGCCGACGCGCAACACCCGGATGGGCCCGCAGGACATCAAGCTCGCCCCGGACGGCTCGGTGTTCTACATCGCCGACCACGACCAGAACGGGCTGTGGGTGCTCGACGGCGCGGCCACGCGGGTCCTCCGCGAGATCCCGACGGGGCAGGGCGCCCACGGTCTCTACCTGTCCCGGGACGCCACCCGGCTGTTCGTCACGAACCGGCACGACGGCTCGATCAGCGTCCTCGACGCCTACACCGGCGCGATCCTCACGACCTGGCACATCCCCGGCGGCAGCCCCGACATGGGCAACGTGTCCGCGGACGGCTCCCAGCTCTGGCTGTCCGGCCGCTACGACCGCGAGGTCTACGTCCTCTCGACGACGGACGGCAGCCTCCTCCGGAGGATCCCCGTCGGCAACGGCCCGCACGGGCTGTGCGTGTGGCCCCAGCCCGGGCGCTACTCGCTCGGTCACACCGGGATCACCCGGTGACGGCGGAGGAGCAGGGCACGGTCCCCGGGTCCCGCGCGGCCGGCCGCACCGAGCGGCTGTTCCGGCTCGCCCTGCTCGTCAAGGGGATCGACGGCGCGGCGGAGCTGATCGGCGCGGTCGTGCTGGTCCTGGTGTCCGGGGCGGCGGTGCATCACCTCGTCGCCGAGATCCTGGCCCACGACCTGCTCGGGCCGCCGGACGGCACGCTGGCCCGGCACCTCGTGGCCGGGACCGCGGAGTTCGTGTCCGGCGACCGCACCTTCGCCGTGCTCTACCTGGCCCTGCACGGGGTGGTGAAGCTGGCGCTGGTGGTGGCGCTGCTGCGGAAGTGGCTGCCCGCCTACCCGGTCGCGATCGCCGTCCTGCTGTTGTTCGTGGTGTACGAGGTGATCCGCGCGGTCCACACGGGCTCGCTGGTGCTGCCCTTCCTCGCCGCGCTCGACCTCGCGATCACGGTGCTGGTGATCCGCGAGTACCGGATGCTGCGCCGCGAACGCCGGGTGAGCTAGGCGGCCGCCGGCTCCCGCAGCCGTCGCACGATCTCGCGTGCGGCCGCCCGGCCTGCCCGGTTGGCCCCGATGGTGCTGGCGGAGGGCCCGTAGCCGACGAGGTGCACCCGCGGATCGGCGACGGCGCGGGTGCCGTCGAGCGCGATCCCGCCGTGCGGCGAGCGCAGGTGCAGCGGGGCGAGGTGGCCGATCGCCGGCCGCCAGCCCGTGGCCCACAGCAGGACGTCGGCGGGCTCGGTGGTCCCGTCGGCCCAGGCCACGCCGTCCGGGGTGATGCGGGAGAACATCGGGCGGCGGTCGAGCACGCCGCTCTCGATCCCCTCGCGGTACGCCGGGGTCAGCGGCAGGCCGGTCACGCTCACCACCGGCCGTGGCGGCAGGCCCGCCCGCACCCGCTCCTCGACGAGCGCGACCGCCTCGCGCCCGGCGAGGTCGTCGAACGGGCCCTCGCGCCAGCGCGGCGGTGTGCGGGTGACCCAGGTGGTCGCGGCGGCGACCGGCGCGATCTGCAGCAGGAACTGCACGGCCGAGGTCCCGCCGCCGATCACGACCACGCGGTCGCCGGCGAAGGCCTCCGGGCCGGGGAAGTCGACGGCGTGCAGCTGGCGGCCGCGGAACTCCCGCGCTCCGGGATAGGCGGGCACGAAGGGGTGGGTCCAGGTGCCGGTGGCGTTGACCAGGGCCCGTGCGGTCCAGGTGTCCGTGAGCTCCGCCTCCACCCGCAGCAGCTCGCCCACCGACCGCACCGCGCTCACGCGCACCGGCCGCCGGACCTGCAGGTCGAACTCCCGCTCGTACGCCGCGAAGTACTCCGGCACCACCCGGTTGGCGGGCCGGTCGGGATCCTCGGGGGCGAACTCCAGCCCGGGCAGGGGATGGATGCGGTGTGCGGAGAAGGCGTCGCCGGCCACCTTCAGGGTGTCCCAGCGGTGCCGCCAGGCCCCGCCCGGCGCCTCCTCGGCGTCGAGCACCACGAACCCCGGACCGGGCTCGAGCCCGGCGCGGCGCAGTCCCCAGGCGGCCGAGAGCCCGGCCTGCCCGGCGCCGATCACCACGACCTGCGTGTCCACGCCCGGTGCAACGCGCGGGCGGGAGCGGTCAGTCCCGGACGCCGAACCGCTCGGCCCACGCCACGACGTCCGCGAACGTGGCGTTGCCGCCGCACACCACCAGGCCGAGCCGGGCGCCCGGCCCCACCCGGTCCAGGATCCGGCGCGCGGCCGGGACCAGGCACCCCGCGGCGGGCTCCGTCCACAGCTTGGCGTGCGCGGCGAGGTCGAGCGTCCCGCGCACCGCCTCGGCGTCGGGCACCACGACGACGTCCGTGACCAGCGATGTGACGTGCTCGTACGTCAGCCGGGAGGCCGACGGCGCGCTCAACGAGGTCACGATCGACGAGAGCGCGACGGGCGTGGGCCCGCCCGCGGTGACCGCCGCGGACATGGCCTCGGCACCGGTCGTCTCCACGCCCCAGATCCGCACGCCCGGCCGCCGGGCGTGCAGCGCGGCGGCCACCCCGGAGATCAATCCGCCGCCGCCGATGCTGACCAGCACGTCCGTGAGCTCACCGGCGTCGTCGGCCAGCTCGAGGCCGACGGTGCCCTGCGCCGCGACGACGACCGGGTCGTCGAAGGGGTGCACCATCGTGCGGCCGGCCTCCTGCAGCTCCGCGGCCAGCGCGAACGCCCCGGCGATGTCCGGGGTGAGCCGCACGTCCGAGCCGGTGGCGCGGCACGCCGCGACGGTGCGCGACGACGCCGACTCCGGCATCACGACCGCCGCGTCGATGCCGAGGGCGGCCGCCATCTCCGCCACGGCGATGCCGTGGTTGCCGCCGCTCACCGCGACGACACCCGCGGCCCGCTCCTCGGGCGTGAGCGAGAGCAGCTTCGCGGTGGCCCCGCGCGCCTTGAACGACCCGGTGCGCTGCAGCAGCTCCAGCTTGGCGGTGACCGGCACCCCGAGCAGCGCCGACAGCCCCGGACTCCCGACCGTCGGCGTCCGGACGACGTGCCCGGCGATCCGCTCGGCGGCGGCGGTGATCTCGGGGAGGCCGATCAGGGAGCTGCTGACTGTCACATTCAGATGGTGCCCTGCTCGGTGGTGCCGGCGGGGATCGGCGTGAAGGTCTTCACGTCGATCGGCCGGGCGAGCCGGCCCTTGAGCGCGGCCCCGGCCTCGGCGAGGGCCGGTGCGGCGCCGTGGGTCTTGAGCGCCTCGGGCGACTCCCAGCGCTCCACGAACAGGAGGTCGGTCGAGTCGTCGGTGGTCTCGTGCAGGGCGTACTTCCCGCAGCCCGGCTCCTCGTGGACCTTCGGGATGGCGGCGAGGAGCGCCTCGCGGACGGCCTCCTCCTCACCGGGCTTGGGCGAGATGGTGGCGACGACGATCACGGGGCTCATCGGGTGTTCTTCTCCTTCAGCGGTTGAGGATGCGGTTCAGGGCGGGGGCGACGTCGCGGTGCGTGTGCACCGGGTGCAGGGTGCCGTGGCCGAGGCGGGCGAGGTCGCGGCCGAGCGGCAGGTCGTGCTCGCCGTCGGTCTCGAGCAGCACGTGCAGCTCGGGGAAGCGGCGGGCCAGCTCGCGGGGGTCGGGACCGGCGTTGTGCACGGCGTCGGTGAGCAGGATGGCGGTGCGCTTGCGGGCGGCCGAGCGGGCGAGCTCGGCGTGGGCGACCGAGAGCCCGAAGCCGACGTTGGTGAGCCCGCGGGCCGGGATGCGCAGCAGCTGGTCGAGCAGTGTCGAGGGCGTGGCCGGGGTGGTGAGCGGCTTGAGGACGGCGGCGTCGGACCAGAACGCGACGAGCGCGAGCTGGTCGGAGGCCCCGGACAGGTCCGCGGACAGGGCGGCGACGGTGGCCGCGGCGATGCGGACCTTCTCCCCGCGCATCGACCCGGAGACGTCGACGATCAGCACCGCGGCCCGCCGCGAGCTCATCCGCTCCCGGACGATGATGTCGGTGTCCTCGGGCCGGGGCCGCTCGGCGAGCATCTCGATGGTCTTGTCGAGGTCGATGTCGTCGGAGCGGTAGGCGTAGGGCACCGAGGCCAGCGCGCCCGTGCCGCGCTCGGCCCGGGCGTCCCGCGGGCGCCGGCGCACCGAGAGCCGCCGGGCGATGGCCTGGGCCATGGACGCGACCACCGGGTCGGGCGGGGTGTCCTCGAGCAGCTCGCCGAGCTCGCGCTGCCGCGCGGTCTGCGAGGTCACGAGCACGCCCTGCCCGCCGGCGGGCAGCTCGTCCTGCCCGCCGGACCGGTCCGGGTTCAGCTCGGCGACGACGGGCGCGCCCTTGCCCTGGGAGAACAGCTCGGGCGCGGTGTCGAGGCGCTTGGGCTTGCGGCGCAGCGGGGCCAGGTTCCGTCGCTCACCGGAGTCGGCGGTGGGCAGCGCGACGGCGTTGTCGAGGTTCAGGCGGTGCGGGCCCGGCGCTGCCCGCCGGGGGCGGAGAAAAAATGGTTCTCCCAGATCTCGGTGATGACCCGTTCCGGGGTGGCGTCGGAGGCCTCGTCGACCCCGACTCGCGCGGACAGGGCCAGCAGCGCGGCGTCGAGCACGACCCGGCTGTGCTCGGCGGACGGGTCGATGCGCTGCAGCTCCATCGCGATGGCGACCAGGTCGATCGCGCCGCGCACCGACGAGCCGCGGCGCAGTTCCGGGTGGCTGCGGGTGGCCCGGGTGAGGGCCACGCCGTCGTCGATCAGGGCCCGGTCGCCCTGATCGTCGCCGCAGCCGGTGCGGCGGGCGACGATGTCGCCCTCCTCCTCGGCGGACTGGTAGCCCACGGCCAGGCGGCACCAGCGGTCGTAGACCGAGTCGGAGATCCGCGCGGTGCCGACGTTGTCGAACGGGTTCATCGAGGCCAGCACCCGGAAGGTCGGGCCGGCGGAGAGGGTGCCGACGCGGGGCACGGTGACCGCGCGCTCGGCCATCGCGCCGAGTAGCACGTTGAGCGTGTCCTCCGGCGCGCGGTTGAGCTCCTCGATGTAGAGGAACCCACCGCGCTGCATGGCCTCGACCAGCGGGCCGGGCACGAAGTTCTCCGCGGAGTAGTCCTCCTGGAGCACCCGGGCGGGGTTGTGGTGCCCGACGAGCCGCGCGGGGGTGAGCTCGGCATTGCCCTCCACCAGCACGAACGGCACGTCCCAGTGCTCGGTGATGGCGCGCAGCATCGTGGACTTCGAGGTCCCCGGTGGACCCTCGAGCAGGATGTCCCGGCCCGCGGCCACCGCGGCCAGCACCAGGGTCAGCTCGCGGTCCCGGCCCACCACGGCCTGGGCGACCGCGTCGCGCGCGGCGCCGTCGACCGTGGGGCTCGTCATTGATGCACTCACATCACCATCCGACAGGCCTGGCGAACGTTCGTCAACCCCGGCCTTGTGTAACTACCGGGCGTTTGGTAGCCATGGTGACCCGGGTCACGGCGGTCGTGGCCCGGTCCCCCCAGGAGGGCACCACCGTGAAGACGCACGCCTCGATCCTGCGCAGCGCCCCCGGCAAGTTCGAGCCCGCGGACCTCGACCTCGAAGGGCCGCGCAGCGGCGAGATCACCGTGAAGCTCGCCGCCTCGGGCCTGTGCCACTCGGACGACCACATGGCGACCGGGGACATCCCCGCCGGCACCTACCCGCTCTGCGGGGGCCACGAGGGCTCCGGCGTGGTGACCGAGGTCGGCCCGGAGACGGCCGGGTTCGAGGTCGGCGACCACGTCGTGTTCACCTTCGTGCCCTCCTGCGGGCGCTGCCGCTGGTGCGCCGCGGGCATGCAGAACCTCTGCGACCTCGGCGCGAACATGCTGATCGGCTCCCGCTTCGAGGACCCCACCAGCTTCCGCATGACGCTCGACGGGCAGCCCGTCGGGCAGATGTGCGGCATCTCGACCTTCAGCGAGTTCACCACCGTGAGCGTCAACTCCGCGGTCAAGGTGCCGAAGGAGGTCCCGCTCGTCCCGCTGTGCCTGCTGGGCTGCGGCGTCGGGACGGGCTGGGGTTCGGCGGTCAACGCCGCCCAGGTGCAGGCCGGGCAGACCGTCGTCGTGATGGGGATCGGCGGCATCGGCACCAGCGCGGTGCAGGGCGCGGCGCACGCCGGGGCGACGAACGTGATCGCGGTGGACCCGGTCGCGTTCAAGCGCGAGAGCGCCATGGAGTTCGGTGCCACCCACACGGCCGAGACGATGGAGGAGGCCACCGAGCTGGCGGGCCACTTCACGAACGGGCAGGGGCCGGACTCGGTGATCGTGACCGTCGGCGTGACGACGGCGGACCACGTCGGCCAGGCCGTCGCCGCCGTGCGCAAGGCGGGCACGGTCGTGGTCACGGGGGCGGGCAAGGCGGAGCTGTCCCAGGTGCCGATCAACCTGCTCGAGCTGACCATGGCGCAGAAGAAGATCGTCGGTGCGCTGTTCGGCGCGGCCAGCCCGTTCACCAGCATCCCGTGGCTGACCCAGATGTACACGAGCGGCCGGCTCAAGCTCGACGAGATGATCACCAAGCGGTACTCGCTCGACCAGGTGGCCCAGGGCTACGAGGACATGCACGCCGGCACGATCGTGCGCGGGATCGTGGAGTTCGACCGCTGATGACCCGCCGCTGGATCGCCCCGACGACCCTGGGCGACCTCGTCGACCGGCGCGCGGCGGAGCATCCGGCGGACGAGGCCCTGGTCCTCCCGGACGGCCGGGCCACCTTCGCCGGGCTCGCGGAGCGGGCGCAGCGGTACGCGCGCCGGCTGCTCGGGCTCGGCGTCGGCCGCGGCGACCGGGTCGGGACGCTGCTGCCGGCCTCCGTCGACCTGGTCGCCGCGATGATCGGGGCGGCGAAGATCGGGGCGGTCACCGTGCCGGTGAACGCCCGGTTCAAGGCCGTGGAGCTGCGCCAGATCGTGGTGCACTCCGGGATGCGGGCGCTGGTCACGGACGCGGCCTCCGTCCCGCTCGTCCGCGAGGCGACGGCGGAGGGCGCACCCGAGCTCGAGCACCTGCTCGTGCTCGACGACCCCGACTCGCCGGCGGCGGCCGACCGCACGGCCGCACCGGACGAGCAGGTGTGGGCCCGCCAGGCCGGCGTCCGGGTCCGGGACACCGCGGTGATCGTCTACACGTCGGGGACGACGGCCGCGCCGAAGGGCGCGATGCTCAGCCACGAGGCCCTCACCCGGCTGGCCGACGGCATCGGCGAGCGGATGGCGCTCACCCCGGCGGACCGGGTGTGGACGGCCATCCCGCTCTTCCACGGCGGCGGCATCACCTTCCTGCTCAGTTGCCTGGCCGCCCGCGCCGCGTTCGTCCATCCCGGCTACTTCGACCCGGCGACCACCCTCGACCTGCTCACCACCGAGCGGGTCACGGTGGCCCTGGCCGCGTTCGAGACGATCTGGATGCCCGTGCTGAACCGGCCGGACTTCGCGGACTTCGACCTCGCCGGGATCCGCCTGGTGATGGCGGTCGGTGTGCCGGAGCGGCTGCGGGACATGGCCTCCCGGCTGCCCGGTGCGGTGCACGTGTCGTGCGTGGCCATGACCGAGTCGTCGGCCTTCCTCTCGCTCAACCGGCCGGACGACCCGCTGGAGAAGCGCGTGACCACCGGCGGGCACCCGATGCCGGGGATGGAGGTCCGTGTGGTCGACCCGGAGACCGGCGTCGACCTGCCGCCGGACACCCCGGGTGAGCTGCTCTTCCGCGGCCCCACGGCCTTCGACGGCTACTTCCGCGACCCGGGGCGGACGGCCGAGGTGATCGACGCCGCGGGGTGGTTCCACACCGGGGACCTCGTCGTCGCCGACGCGGACGGCCGGCTCACCTTCCGCTCCCGGCTGAAGGACATGCTCAAGGTCGGCGGCGAGAACGTGGCGGCCGCCGAGGTCGAGGGGTACCTGCTGGGGCACCCGGCGGTGGACCTGGTCGCGGTGGTGGCGGCGCCCGACGCCCATTACGTGGAGGTGCCGGCGGCCTTCGTGCAGCTCAAGCCGGGCGCGACGGTCACGGAGCAGGAGCTGATCGACTTCTGCGTGGGGCGGATCGCGACCTACCGCGTGCCGCGCTACGTCCGCTGGGTCGCGCCGGGGGAGTGGCCGATGTCCGGCACGAAGATCAAGAAGTACCTGCTGCGGGAGCGGATCGCCGACGAGCTGAAGCACCGCGGCATCACCGAGGCCCCCCGCATCCGCACCACCTGAGCGAACGGCGCTCTCGCTCATACCTGGTGAGCGAGAGTGTGGTTCGTGCAGGTCCCGGCCCGGCTCAGGAGGCCGCGCGGGAGCTCAGGACCGGCGCTTCGGTGATGCCCGCGGCCTTCAGCTCGTCCGCCAGCCGCTCCTTGAGCCGGAACTTCTGCACCTTGGTGCCGGACATCGGGAACTCGTCGACGAACCGCACGTGCCGCGGCACCTTGAAGGTCGCGATCCGGCCGAGGCAGAAGGCGATCAGCTCCTCCTCGGTGGCGGTGGCTCCCGGGCGGAGCTGCACGAACGCGGCCGGGACCTCACCGTAGCGGGCGTCCGGCGCGCCGACCACCTGCACCAGCCCGACGGCCGGGTGCTCGCAGAGGAAGCCCTCCACCTCCGCCGCGGCGACGTTCTCCCCGCCGACCTTGAGCATGTCCTTCAGCCGCGACACGAACCGCAGCCGGCCGGCCTCGTCGGCGACGACGAGGTCCCCGGAGGCGAACCAGCCGTCGGCGTCGATCCGGGCGGCCGTGGTCTCGGGGTCGCGGTGGTAGCGGACCATCCGCGACGCGCCGCGGAACCGGAACTCGCCCGGCACGCCCGGCGGGACGGGCTCCCCGGTCTCCGGGTCGACGACCTTCGCCTCCATGTGCCGCAGCGGGACGCCGCTCGTGGTCGCCCGGACCTCGGCGGGATCGTCGGGGGAGCCCATGCAGCAGAACCCGAACGACTCGGTCATGCCCATGCAGGAGGTCTGCACCGCCTGCGGCAGCCGGGCCTGCATGGCCCGCATCCGCTCGGGCGCGCCGACGTTGATCACCAGTCGCAGCGCGGAGAGGTCGGCCTCGGGGAAGCGCGGGTGCTCCAGGACCGGCACCCAGATCGTCTCGAAGGCGGGGAAGCCGATGGTGCAGCGTTCCTCCTCGAGCTGGCGCAGCGCCCGCCCGGCCTCGAACGTGCCGACGTGCACCATGCCGCAGCGTCCGGCCAGTGCGGCGATCGCGACGTCGAACCCGCCGCAGTGGAACATCGGCAGCGGGGCCCAGAACCGGTCGTCCGGCCGCAGGCCGAGCCGCTCCGCGACCGCCCCGCCCTCCGCGACGAGCGACGCGTGGTCGTGCACGCATCCGCGCGGGCGCGAGGTGGTGCCGGAGGTGTAGAGCATCAGGATCGGGTCCGACGCCCGCAGCGCGGCCCGGGCCTCGTCGGCCCCGGCCGGGTCCGCGCTCTCGTCGAGCCCCGTGAGGAACCCGGGCGCCGGTCCGTCCAGCGCGACGACGGCGCGGAGCAGCGGTGCCGCCTCGAGCGCGAGCCGTCCCGGGGTGCCCGTCGCCAGCCCCGGCAGCGCCTCGTGCAGCACCGGGGCGAACTCCGCGGTCGTCAGCAGCAGCCGCAGGTCCGCGTTCTCGATCATGTAGCCGAGCTCGCGCGGCTTGAGCCGGGTGTTGAGCGGCACCGTCACCGCGCCGATCCGGGCCGCGGCGAGCCAGAGCCGGTAGCTGTCGAGGCAGCCGTGCAGCAGCAGTCCCACCGGGTCCCCGGGGCGGACGCCGAGCGCCCACAGCGCGGCCGAGAGCCGGCGCGTCGACCGGGCCAGCTCCGGGTAGGTCTCGCGACCGTCGGGGAAGACGACGCCCTGGTCCGGCGCGTCCACCGCGCGCCGCTCGAGCAGGTCGGGAACGGTGGTGTCCGGCATCGTCGGCGGCCCTTCCGATCTGTCTAACGATCGTTTGACAGTGGACGGTAGCAAGGGCGCCTGGGAGGCGTCGACACGACTGACTGTCAACCGGCCAGTAGGTAGGCTGCTCCCGTGATCTCCGAGGAGGAGCTCGCGGGCACCGTCGGTCACAGCATGCCCGGCGGGACCGCCCGGGTCGAGTACTACGCGGACTGGCTGCTCCGGGACGCCCTGGGTGCCCCGCCGGGCGAGCCGGGTCTCGCACACCCCACCTTCGCGTTCGTCGCCGCGCAGGGCGGCGTGGGGCTGAGCCTCGAGGAGGTCTTCGCCCGCTTCGGCGCCTCCTCCGCCGACGGCCCGATGCTCGGCGAGTGGGCGGTGGACTTCGCGGAGCCGCTGCGGCTGGACGTCGACTACGCCGTGACGTGCGTGGTCGAGTCCGCGCGCCGGAAGACCGGCGCACGCACCGGCGTGTTCGACCTGGTCACCGTGCGGATCGAGCTGACCGGGCCGGACGGGCGGGTGCACGTCACCGTCCGGCCGACGTACGTGTTCCCGCGTCGGGCGACGGGGAGGCCGGCGTGAAGGTGGGGGACGTCCTGCCCGGGCGGACGGTCGAGGTGCGCCCGGAGCCGATGAAGGTCACCGCGGCGCTGCTGCGGGACCCGAACATGATCCATCTCGACCCGGCGGTCACCGACGAGCTGGGTCTGGGTCCGCGGGTGGTGAACCAGGGGCCGCTGAACCTGGGCTACGTCCACACCCTGCTCGAGGAGTTCGGGCGGGTCGTCTCCTCCCGCTTCCGGTTCCACGGCAACGTGCTCGCCGGCGACCGGGTCGTGCCGGGCGCGCGGGTCACGGCGGTGGACGGGGACCTCGTCGACTGCGAGGTGTGGCTGGACGTGGTGGGTGGCGCCCGGGCAGTCTCGGGAACGGCCCGGATCCGTGCGCGGTGAGTGGTGTCGGGGCAACGCATCTCGCGCGCGGGTGCTTGCGCGATCCGACCCGCCGTGACACCGTGTCAAACGGTCGGTTGGTAGAGAGAGGGTGTCATGCCGAGCTACGACGTCGTGGTCATCGGGGCCGGGGCCGCCGGGCTCTCCGCGGGAGCGCTGCTGGCCAAGGAGGGCAAGCGGGTCGTCGTGCTCGACCGCAGCCCGCACCTGGGCGGGCGGGCCATGGCCGTGCCGGACGAGGGGTTCACCGTCAACCTCGGCGGACACCTCATCGAGGACGGCGGGTCGGGCATCACCAAGGTGTTCTCCCACGTCGGCAAGGAGCTGATCCACGGCGAGGTCAGCAACGACATGCCGATCTGGGAGAACGGCAAGGGCTGGGGCTCGATCCGGGACCGCTACACCGACCGGACCGAGCTCAAGAAGGTGATCAAGGCCTTGGTCAACACCCCGTATGAGGAGCTCGACGACTGGGACGACCGGTCGCTGCGCGAGTGGATCCACCAGTACACGCACGACCAGGGCGTGGTGGACCTCTTCGAGTTCATCTCCGTCCTGGAGTGCATGACCGACAACTGGTACGACCACTCCGCCAGCGACAACCTCTACGTGCGCAAGATGCACTTCGAGGAGCGCAACACCGCCGCCTACTCCTGCTGGCCCGGCCAGGGCTGGGACGGGATCTGGCGCGACCTGGCCGACGCGATCACCGAGAACGGCGGGGAGCTGCGGCTCGGCACCTCCGTCGAGCGCGTGGTCATCGAGAACGGGTCCGTGAAGGGCGTCGCCGTCGGGCGGGAGCCGAAGGTGCTGCCCAACGAGTTCTTCGAGGAGGAGATCCTCGAGGCGCCCGCGGTGATCTCCACCCTGCCCGTGTGGAACGTCCTGGACGTGGTCCCGCGGTCCGCGCTGCCCGAGTGGTACGCCTCCCAGATCGAGTTCCTCGCCCAGGACAAGTTCCGGATCGCCTGGCTCGGGCTCTACCTGGCGACCGAGGAGCCGGTCACGCAGTTCGACCCGCGCGAGCTCGCCACCTGGACCGCCACGCCGTCGACCGAGTGCTCGGGCTTCATGTTCGACCAGTCCGCCATGGACCCCTCGTGCTCCCCGGAGGGCACGCACCTGCACGTGATGGGCGCGATCATCCCGGGCGCGAGGGGGCGGGACCGGGAGTGGTGCCGGAGCACGATGGAGGCGTTCGAGCGGGACGTCGAGACCATGTGGCCGGGCTTCGCGAAGCCGATCTGGCGGCGCCGGCACCTGGTCTTCGAGCCGAGCTTCGGGGTGATCCAGATGCCCGGGCTGGTCGGGAAGTACCGGCCGCACTGGCGGGCCCCGAACGTCGAGGGGCTGTGGTTCGCCTCCGAGACCTTCCGCAGCCGCGGCATCGGCACGGACCGCGCCGCCCGCGCGGCCCTGACCTGCGTCGAGGACTACCTCGGGGGCCGCATCCCGACCTTCGGCGACGGGTGGAGGTACTGAGGTTGTCCAGGAGGGAGTCGTGAACAGGTTGCAGCTGGGCGTCCCCGGGCAGATCATGCCGCCGGCCGACGCCGCGGTGAGGTTCGCGCAGCGCAGCGAGGCCGACGGTTACGACGCCGTGTGGTGGCCGGACCACCTCATGGGCTGGCACGCGGACACCATGTGGACCCCGGACCTGACGCCGCTGGCGACGGTGCAGGCCAACCCGCACACCTACTTCGACCCGATGATCATGATGGGCGTGGTCGGGTCGCAGACGCAGCGGATCAAGGTGGGCGTGGTCGTCACCGACCTGATCCGGCGGAACCCGGCCATGGCCGCGGCGACGGCGCTGACCCTGGACCACGTGACCAGGGGCCGCGCGATCATCGGGCTGGGCTCGGGGGAGAAGCTCAACGTCACGCCGTACGGGATGAACTTCGACAAGCCCGTCGCGAAGCTCTCCGAGGGCATCGACGTGATGCGACTGCTCTGGGAGGCCGACGGGCCCGTCGACTACCGGGGGAGATTCCACACCCTGGAGAAGGCGGTGCTGGGGCTGCAGCCCTACGGCGACACCCCGCCGGAGATCTGGACCGCCGCGCACGGTCCGCGGATGCTGTCGCTGACGGGCACCAAGGCGGACGGCTGGCTGCCCACCAAGATGACGGCGCCGGACTACGGCAAGGCGCTCACCACCATCCAGCAGGCCGCACAGGACGCCGACCGCGACCCGGGGGGGATCACCCCGGGCATGCTCGGGTACATCCTCATGGGCCCGGACCAGGAGACCGTCCGCCGGCTCACCGAGGCCCCGCTGGTGCGCGCGCTCTGCGTCCTCCTGCCGAGCCAGGTGTTCCGGGACCTCGGCGTCGAGCCGCCGCTGGACGCGGGGTCGGGCTTCCACGACTTCATCCCGACGACGATCCCGCGCGAGGAGTCCCTGCGGATCATCGACGCGATCCCGCCGGAGGTGGTGCGGCACTACGCCTTCTGCGGCACCCCCGAGCAGGTCGCCGAGGAGCTCCACGAGTACCGCGAGGCGGGGCTGGAGCACCTCGTCATGTGGAACATCACCGCGTTCGGCGACCCCTCGCTGGCCCGGTGGTCCTTCCAGGCGATGGCGGAGCTGAAGAAGCTGGTGGGCTCGTGAGAGCCGTCGTCGAGGCCTACTTCGCGGCGATCAACGCGGACTCGTTCGCGGACCTGAGGCACGTGTTCGCGGAGGACGTGGAGATCCGCACGGTCGGCGCGGAGCCCGTCGTCGGGCGGGAGGCGGCGCTCGCGCACTTCCCGGCGGTCCTGGCGAACTACGCCGAGCACGAGGATCGGGTGACGCGCTGGATCGAGACCCCCGAGGCGATCGTCACCGAGATCGACTTCGAGGGGAAGCTGGTCGACGGCCGGCCGGTCGTCTTCTCCGCGCTCGACGTGTTCGACCTGCGCGACGGGCGGATCGTCAGGGTCACGACCTGGTACGACACCCGGGACGTGCGGCGCCAGGTGCTCCCGTGAGGCTCGGGGTCACCCTGCCGGTCGACGACGGGCTGGGCGTCCCCGAGTACCTCCGGCTCGTCCGCACCGCGGAGGAGGCGGGGTACGACTCGGCGTGGGTCGGCGAGGTGACCGGCCCCGAGGTCTTCTCGATGCTCGGGATCCTGGCCGCGAGCACGTCACGGATCCGGCTCGGGTCGGGGATCGCGACGGTCTACCCGCGCTCGCCGGCGCTCGCGGCGATGGGCTTCGCGACGCTCGCGTCCGCCGCCCCCGGCCGGATCCTCGCCGGGCTGGGCGCGAGCAGCCGCATGATCACCGAGGACTGGCACGGCCGCGCCCACGCCCGCCCGCTCGCCACGATCGAGGGGTACGTGCGGGTGCTGCGGGCGGCCTGGGCGGGCGAGCGGGTCGCCGTCGAGCACCCACGCACGCAGGGCTTCCGGGCCACGCTCCTGCCGCCGGAGCCGCCGCCGATCGTGGTCGGGGCGATGAACCCGGGGATGCTGCGGCTGGCCGGCCGGGTGGCGGACGGCGTGTTCCTCACCTGGTCCCCGGTCGGCGAGATCGCGGAGAAGCTCGCCCTGGTCCGCGAGGGCGAGAAGGAGGCCGGCCGCGAGCCCGGCAGCGTCTGGGCGATGGTCTCCTTCTGGGCCTACGCGGGCGACCGGGTCGCCGAGGCGACCGAGCGCATGCGCCGGCTGTGCCTGCAGTACGCCATGGTCCCGACGCACGCCGGCTCCTTCGCCGGGGTGTTCCCGGAGATCGCCCGGGCCACCGCGCTGTGGCGCTCCGGCGACCGCCGCGGCGCGCTCGCCCTGGTGCCGGACGAGCTGGTGCACCGGCTGTGCGCGGTGGGCGACGGGGCCGCGGTGGCCGCCCGCGCCGCCGCGATGCACGAGGCCGGCGTCGACCTCGCGGTCCTGCTGACCCCCGGGGCGGTCGCCGGCGACCTCGACGGTCCCCTCCAGACCCTCACCCGCACCGCCGACGCCGCCCTGCTGGACCGGACGAACGGCACTCTCGCTCACTAGATGTGAGCGAACGCGCCGTTCACCGGGAACTGCCGGCCCGGTCAGCCGCCCTCCAGGATCTCCTTGAGGCGGCGGAGGTCGGCCTCGTTCGCCCGGCGCATGGCGGCGGCCATCACCGGGGCGGCCACCGCCCGGAACCCGTGCGGCTCGCCGCGGTTGCGCAGCGTCATCGTGGTGCCGCCGTCCGCGGCCGGCGCCCAGGTGTAGGTCGTCTCCATCGGGAACGGCCCCTGTGCGGTGCGCATGGTCAGGCGCTCGCCCGGGACGTGCTCGACGATCTCGTAGGTGTACGCCAGCGTCCGGCCCAGGAACCGGGCCACGAACGCGATCTCGCTCCCCTCCGCCAGCGGTGGCGGAGTGCGCCACTCGACCGAGCGGATGTTCGCGTACCAGCGCGGGGCCGTGTCCGGGTCGGCGGCGAACGCGGCCACCTCGGCGACCGGGCGGGCGATGGTCGTCCGGGTCAGGACGTCGACGGCCACGCTCAGCCCATGGTCTTCGCGCCGTCGATCGCCTCGCGGATGATGTCGGCGTGGCCCGCGTGCTGCGAGGTCTCGGCGATCACGTGGAGGATCACGCGGCGCACCGAGTACGCCGCGCCGGGCTCGAACCAGGGCGCGCTGGGCAGCGGCCGCGTGGCGTCCAGGTCCGCGGTGGCCACCACCTCGTCCGTGGCGGCGGCGACCCGGTCGTACTGCTCGAGCAGGGCGGGCAGGGTGTCGGCGTCCGTGAGCTGGAACCGGGTGTCGACGAAGTCTCCGGACTCCATCGCGGCCCGCATCGCCGCCTCGTCGAACTCCACGTCGCCGCCCATCGCGCCGGGCTTGCCGAGCGCGAAGTCGATCCAGCCCTGCTCGGTGTCGGCGACGTGCTTGATCAGCGACGCGAGGGTCAGCTCGCTGACGGTGCTGCGGGTGCGGGCCTGCTCCTCGGTCACGCCGGCGACGGTCTGCCGCAGGAAACCGCGGTGCCGGCGCAGCGACTCCAGCAGGTCCGCGCGTTCGCGCGAGAGGGTGCCTGCCACGGATTCCGTCGCTCGCTCTGTCACGGTCGCCTCCACGCGTCGGGCAGCAGGTCGGGCGGGCACCGTACCGCGATCTCCGGTCATCCAGCGGTCACCCGGAACACACGAACGGCGCTCTCGCTCAGTAGGTGTGAGCGAGAGCGCCGTTCGCCGGGGACGGAACCGATCAGCTGACGGGCACCACGTCCGGCGCACCCATCCGGGCGGAATCGGCGGTGGCGTCGTCCGGCATGGTCTGGCTCTCCCGCTCGGCGGCGACCCGCCCGCGATAGTGCTCGACCTCCTTGGCCTTCTGCTCCTCGGTCCAGCCCAGCACCGGGGCCATCAGGTCCGCGGCCTCCTGCGCGGCGCCCAGGCCGCGGTCGAAGGTCTCGATCGAGGTCCTCGTCCGGCGGGTGAGGACGTCGTCGAGGTGGCGGGCGCCCTCGTGGCTCGCCGCGTAGACGATCTCGGCGCGGATGTGGTCCGGCGCCCCGGCCAGCGGCTCGCCGAGGGTCTTGTCCTCGGCGACCAGGTCGAGCACCTCGTCGATCAGCGAGCCGTACCGGCCGAGCAGGTTCTCGATGCGGGCGGGGTGCAGCCCCGACCGCTCGGCGATGACGTGCACCGAGTTCCTGAGCGCCTCGTAGCCCTCGGCGCCGAGCAGCGGCACGTCCTTGGTGACGGACTCGGGCACCTTGGCGTCGAGCCCGTGCACGGCGGCGTCGACGGCGTCCTTGGCCATCACCCGGTAGGTCGTGTACTTCCCGCCGGCGACGACCACCAGCCCCGGCACCGGGGTGGCGACGGCGTGCTCGCGCGAGAGCTTCGACGTCGTGTCCGACTCTCCGGCCAGCAGCGGCCGCAGCCCCGCGTAGACGCCCTCGACGTCCTCGTGGGTGAGCTGCTGCTCCAGCACGGAGTTGACGTGCTCGAGCAGGTAGTCGATGTCGGCCTTGGACGCGGCGGGGTGGGCCCTGTCGAGGTCCCAGTCGGTGTCGGTGGTGCCGATGATCCAGTGCCTGCCCCACGGGATCACGAACAGCACCGACGTCTCGGTGCGCAGGATCAGCCCGGAGTCCGAGCGGATCCGGTCCCGTGGCACCACCAGGTGGATGCCCTTGGAGGCGCGGACGTGGAACCGGCCGCGCTCGCCCGCCAGGCCCTGGGTCTCGTCGGTCCACACACCGGTGGCGTTGATGACCTGCTTGGCCCGGACCTTGATCAGCTCGCCGGTCTCGAGGTCGTGGACCTCCGCGCCGATGATCCGGCCCGACTCCTTGAGCAGCCCCACCACGCGGGCCCGGTTGGCCACGCGGGCGCCGTAGGCCGCCGCGGTCCGGGCGACGAACATGGTGTGGCGGGCGTCGTCGACCTGGGCGTCGTAGTACTGCAGGGCGCCGACCAGGGCGTCCTTCCGCAGCGACGGCACGATCCTGCGCGCGCCGCGGCGGGTGAGGTGGCGGTGGTGCGGCACGCCACGGGACTGCCCGGAGAGCAGGCCGAGGGTGTCGTAGAGCGCCACGCCGGTGCCGGCGTACAGCCGCTCCCACACGTGGTGCTGGAGCGGGTAGATGAACGGCACCGGGTGGACCAGGTGCGGCGCGAGCTTCTGGATCAGCAGCCCCCGCTCCTGGAGGGCCTCGGCGACGAGCCGGAAGTCCAGCATCTCCAGGTAGCGCAAACCGCCGTGGATGAGCTTCGAGCTGCGGCTCGACGTCCCGGCGGCGAAGTCACGGGCCTCGACGAGGCCCACGCGCAGGCCGCGCGTGGCGGCGTCGAGGGCAGCCCCGCTGCCCACGACGCCGCCGCCGACGACGAGAACGTCGAGCTCCTCCCGGGCCATGTCCTCCAGCGCCCGCGTGCGGGCGGAGGGGGAGAGCGCGACGGATCTCATGATCAGGTCTTCCTTTCCCAGCGGGAGGTCGATGCCGTGTGCCTAGTCGACCTCTACCCAGTCCAACGTCCGCTGCACCGCCTTCTTCCACTGTGCGTAGCCGGTCTCACGCTGCTCGTCGGACCACTGCGGGTCCCAGTGCGTGGACTCGTTCCAGTTCTCGCGGAGCTCGTCGGTGTTCTTCCAGAAGCCGACGGCCAGACCCGCGGCGTAGGCCGCCCCGAGCGCGGTGGTCTCGGCGACGACGGGCCGGGAGACCCGGACGCCCAGGACGTCCGCCTGGATCTGCATGCAGAGCTCGTTGGCGGTGACACCGCCGTCGACCTTGAGGATGTCCAGGTGGACCCCGGAGTCCTTCGCCATCGCGTCGGCGACGTCCTTGCTCTGGTAGCAGATGGCCTCGAGCGTGGCCCGGGCCAGGTGGGCGTTCGTGTTGTAGCGCGACAGCCCGACGATCGCGCCGCGGGCGTCGGAGCGCCAGTACGGGGCGAACAGGCCGGAGAAGGCCGGCACGAAGTACACCCCGCCGTTGTCGTCGACCTGGCGGGCCAGCGACTCGGACTGCGCGGCGCCGGAGATGATGCCCAGCTGGTCGCGCAGCCACTGCACGGCGGAGCCGGTGACCGCGATCGAGCCCTCCAGGGCGTAGACCGCCGGCTCGTCGCCGAACCGGTAGCAGACCGTGGTCAGCAGGCCCGAGTCCGACCGGACGAGCTCGGTACCGGTGTTGAGCAGCATGAAGTTGCCGGTGCCGTAGGTGTTCTTGGCCTCGCCGGGCGCCAGGCAGACCTGCCCGACCATGGCCGCCTGCTGGTCGCCGAGGATGCCGGTGATCGGCACCTCGCCGCCGAGCGGGCCGTTCGCCAGCGTCTTCCCGTAGGGCTCGGGCGAGCTCGAGGAGCAGATCCTCGGCAGCATCGAGCGCGGGATCCCGAACAGGGCGAGCAGCTCGTCGTCCCAGTCGAGGGTCTCGAGGTCCATCAGCATGGTCCGGCTGGCGTTGGTCACGTCCGTGACGTGCACCCCGCCGTTCGGGCCGCCGGTGAGGTTCCAGACCAGCCAGCTGTCGGTGTTGCCGAACAGCGCGTCGCCGCGCTCGGCGACCTCCCGGACGCCGTCGACGTTCTCCAGGATCCACTGGATCTTGCCGCCGGAGAAGTAGGTGGCCGGCGGCAGGCCCGCCTTGCGGCGGATCGTGTCCCCGTGGCCTTCGCGCTCCAGCCGGGAGGCGATGCGGTCGGTGCGGGTGTCCTGCCAGACGATCGCGTTGTACAGCGGCCGGCCGGTGTTCTTGTCCCACACCACGGTGGTCTCGCGCTGGTTGGTGATGCCCAGCGCAGCGAGGTCCTTCGCGGACAGTCCGGTCTTGTTGAGACCGGTCTGGATGACCGAGGAGGTGCGCTCCCAGATCTCCACCGGGTTGTGCTCGACCCAGCCCGCCTCGGGCAGGATCTGCTCGTGCTCGAGCTGGTGGCGGCCCACCTCGTTGCCGCCGTGGTCAAAGATCATGAACCGGGTGCTCGTCGTCCCCTGGTCGACGGCGCCGACGTACTCGGGCATCTTCTTCTCCTCGGTGAGAGCTCGGCGGGGGTCAGGCCTCGCGGCCCGGGGCCTCGATCGGCTCGCGCCCGACCGGCTGGGGGCCTTCGTCGGCCGTGAGGTAGCGCTCGATCAGGACCTTGAAGAACGCGCCGCCGACCAGCCCGCCGACGATCGGCGCGACGATCGGCAACCACCAGTACGGTGTGCCGTTCGGATCGACCCAGGCCGTCGAGTACCCGGTGATGAAGGACGCGAGCCGCGGGCCGAAGTCACGGGCCGGGTTGATGGCGTAGCCCGCGTTGGCGCCCCACGCCATGCCGATCGCGACGACCAGCAGGCCGATGACGACCGGGCCCAGGTTGGCGAGCGGCGGGTTGTTGCGCGCGTTGACCAGGGCGAAGACGACGAACACCAGGATCGCGGTGCCGATCACCTGGTCGAGGAACGCGGTGGGGATCGAGACCCCGCCGCCGCCGTTGCCCGGCAGCGTCGAGAAGACGATCTGGGTCGCGAAGGTGTGGTTGGGATCGGCCCGGTTGATCAGATCGGCGTAGGCCACGCGGACGATCAGCGCCGCCACGAACGCGCCGAGGGTCTGGGCCAGCACGTAGGGCAGGACCTTGCGCCACGGGAAGCCCTGGTAGGCGGCCAGGGCGATGGTGACGGCCGGGTTGATGTGGGCCCCGGAGATCCGGGCGGCCGTGTAGACGCCGAGGGTGACGCCGATGCCCCAGGCCCAGGCGATCGAGTCGTGATCACCCAGGGGGCTGTTCGCCGGTGCGGTGACGACCTGCGCCACCACGCCGCAGCCGAACAGGAGCAGGATCATCGTCCCGGCGAACTCGGCGCTCAGTTCGCCGAGATAGGAGTTCCGCATCGAACTCTCTCCTTCCGGTCGTGACGGCCCCCGCCCGGGCGTCACGCGCCGAGCGGGGGCCGAACGGGACAGACGCTAGGAATGCGTGCGCGGCGCGACAACGGCTGACGTTCGACAATGTCGAACTGATCCTGTCGACCCCGTCACACCACCCCGTAGGCTCTCACCCGTGCCGGGAGCGATCCAGTCCGTCGAGCGCGCCGCCGCGATCCTGCGCCTGCTGGGCGGCGCGGGCCGGCCGCTCGCCCTCGCCGAGCTGGCCGCGGCGCTCGACCTGCCGCGCCCCACCGTCCACGGCCTCGTCCGGACCCTGCGGGACGAGGGCCTCGTCGACCAGGACCGGACCACCGCGCTCTACCGTCCCGGCGCCGGGCTGCGCCGGCTCGGCGGCGGGTGGGACCGCCACGACCTGCGGGCACGCGCGATGAACTGGGCCGACGCGTTGGCCGGCGGCACCGGCTGCGCGGTGTACCTGGCCGTGCCGGTGGGCACGATGGCGAGCCTGGTGCACCACGTCTTCCGTCCGGACGGCTCGCCGCAGACCCTGCGCACCAACACCGAGCAGCCGTTGCACGCCACGGCCTGGGGCAAGTGCCTGCTCGCGTTCGCACCGGTGGCGACCCCGCCGGCCCGCGAGCTGGAGCTGCGCCGCTACACCGGCCGCACGGCGAGCACCGTCGCGATGCTCGAGGCCCATCTCTCCGCGGCCCGGGTCCGCGGCCTGGCGACGGACGTGGGTGAGTTCGAGACGGGGTTCGGCGGGGCGGCCGTGCCGCTGCGCTCGGGCGGCGGGCTCACCGTCGCCGCGCTCGGCATCGCCGGGCCCGTCGAGGAGCTGTTCGGCGGGGGCGGCGAGCCGCGCCGGCACCTCGCCGAGCAGCTGCAGCACGCCGGCCGCGAGATCTCCGCGTCCCTGGTGACGCCCCGGTGAGCGCCGCCGAGCAGCGGGCCTCCCCGGCGCGCGAGCGGGTGGTCGCGGCCATCGACCAGGGCACCACCTCGACGCGCTGCCTGCTGTTCTCCCGCTCCGGCCGGATGCTCGCCGTGGCCCAGCGCGAGCACCGCCAGCACTACCCCGAGCCGGGGCGGGTGGAGCACGACGCCGAGGAGATCTGGCGCAACGTCGCCCGGGTGGTGCCGGAGGCGCTGCGCCGGGCCGGGCTGGAGCCCGAGAACATCGTGGCGCTCGGGATCGCCAACCAGCGCGAGACCACGGTGATCTGGAACCGGCACACCGGCGCGCCGCTGGCCCGCGCGATCACCTGGCAGGACACCCGCACCGGCCCGATCGTCGCCCGGCTGGTCGAGGAGGGCCTCGGCCCGCTCTACGCGGCGACCAGCGGGTTCGGCCCCGCGACCTACTTCGCCGGGCCGCGGCTGCGCTGGCTGCTCGAGCACGTCCCGGGCGCCCGCGCGGGCGCCGAGGCGGGCGACGTCCTGTTCGGCACGATGGAGAGCTGGCTGATCTGGCGGCTCACCGGCGGACCGGCGGGGGGCGTGCACGTCACGGACGTGACAAACGCGAGCCGGACGATGCTCATGGACCTGCGCACCCTGGAGTGGTCGCCGAAGCTCCTCGACGCCCTGCAGGTCCCGGAGCGGATGCTGCCGGAGATCCGGTCGAACGCCGAGGTCTACGGGGTGTGCTCGGAGGTGCTGCCCGGGGTGCCGGTGGCCGGCGCGCTGGGGGACCAGCAGGCCGCGCTCGTCGGGCAGACCTGCTTCGCGCCCGGCGAGGTCAAGTGCACCTACGGCACCGGCGCGTTCCTGCTCAAGAACACCGGCGCGCGGATCGGCGGCTCGGCGCAGGGGCTGATCCCGACGGTCGGCTACCTGATCGGGGAGCGGCCGGTCTACGCACTGGAGGGCTCGATCGCCGTCACCGGCTCGCTGGTGCAGTGGTTCCGGGACTCGCTCGGCATGATCGGCACGGCGGCGCAGATCGAGACGCTCGCGATGACGGTGCCGGACAACGGCGGCTGCTACGTCGTGCCCGCCTTCTCCGGGCTCTACGCCCCGCACTGGCAGGCCAACGCCCGCGGCGTCATCGTCGGCCTGACCAGCTACATCACCCGCGGACACCTGGCCAGGGCGGTGCTGGAGGCCACCGCGTGGCAGACCCGCGAGGTCGTCGACGCGATGAACGCCGAGTCCGGCATCCCGGTCACCCGGCTCAAGGCCGACGGCGGCATGACGGCCGACCACCTGCTCATGCAGTACGTCGCCGACGTGCTGGACGTGCCGGTGGAGCGCCCGCTCGGCTCCGAGGCGGTCTCGCTCGGGGCCGCGTACGTCGCCGGGCTCGCGGTCGGGCACTGGCCGGACCTGGAGGTGCTGCGCGCCAACTGGCACCGGGCCGCGATGTGGGAGCCGGACATGGACGCGCGAGTGCGCGAGCGCGAGCGCGAGAACTGGGCCCGCGCGGTGGCCCGCAGCTACGACTGGGTGCGCTGAGCGCCGTTCGCCGGGCGCACCGGAGTGTTGTGGGCCACTCCGGGCTGGTGCTAGCCTCATCGCTACCAAACGGCCGTTAGACGATGAATGACCAGCGTTGCCGGAGGCCCCCATGACCGCTCGTGCGGAGATCGAGAACACCCTGGGCCGCGCGGCCTGGGGCTACGACGAGAACGACGTCGACCTCATCGCGGCGCAGTTCACCGAGAACGCGACGATGACCATGCAGATCGGCCGCGACGGCGACACGATCGGCCCGTTCGACGGCCGCGAGGCCATCCGCAAGCTCCACGCCGACTCGCTGCAGGGGCAGACCGACCAGCGCCGGCACAACATCTCGAACCTGGTGATCGTCAAGGAGACCGCGGACAGCGCGTCGACGACCTCCAACCTCACGCTGCTGTCGATCGAGAACGGCGCACTGCGCGTGCTCTCCAGCGGCTGGTACCGGGACGAGCTGGTCAAGCAGGGCGACGCCTGGCTGATCGCCTCCCGGCACATCTACCTCGACCTGCCCTACTGATGGTCAACATCGGGCGGATCCCGGAGAAGTGGGCGGCGCTCACCCCCACCCGGGACGCGATCGTCGACGCGCCGAACGGGCGCCGGACGGACTGGCGCACGCTCGACGAGCGGGTGCGCCGGCTGGCGAACGGGTTCACCGACCACCTGGGCCTGGCGAAGGGCGACCGGGTCGCGATCCTCGCGAAGAACTCGATCGAGTACCAGGAGCTGTACTACGCCGCCGGGCGCGCCGGGCTGGTCGCGCAGCCGCTCAACTGGAGGCTCGGCGTCCCCGAGCTCACGAGGATCGTCACGGACGGGGCGCCGAGGGCGATCGTCACCTCGGACGAGTGGCTCGACACCGCGAAGCAGCTGCAGGCCGCGGTCGACGTGCCGCACTGGCTGCAGTACGGCCGGGGCGGCGACGGCAGCTACGAGGACCTGCTGGCGCGGAGCAGCACGGACGAGCCGGAGCGCTCGGCGTCCGTCGGCGACGCGGACCCCTTCTTCATCCTCTACACCGGCGGCACCACCGGGGAGTCGAAGGGCGCGCTGCACAGCCACACCAGCGCCGCGTTCGGAATGCTCAACCAGACCGTCGCGGAGCGGATCGTCCCGACGGACGTCTACATGCTGACCGGGCAGATGTACCACATCCCGGTGGTGCTCTCGATGAACTACATGCGCCACGGCTGCCCGCTGGTGCTGATGAACTTCGAGGCCCGCACCGCGCTGGAGCTGATCCAGGAGGAGAAGGTCTCGGCCTTCCTCGGCATCACCACGATGCTGAACTGGATGATGGCCGTGCCCGGCTTCTCCTCCTACGACCTCTCCTCCCTGCGCAACATCCAGTACGGGGGCGGACCCATGCCGTCGAGCGTCGTCAAGGCCGCGCTGGACCACTTCCCGTGCACGCTGATCCAGGGCTACGGGCAGACCGAGGGCACCACGATGTGCTTCCTCTCCCAGGAGGACCATCTCGACGCGGTGCGCGGGATCCATCCCGAACGCCTGATGTCCTGCGGTCGCGAGGGGTTCGTGACCACCGTGCGCGTGGTCGACCCGGACGGCGTCGAGGTGCCGAAGGACGGGAGGACCGCCGGGCAGATCGTGGTGCGGTCCGAGGCGAACATGCTGGGCTACTGGGGCCGGCCGGACCTCACCGCGGCGACGCTGCAGGACGGCTGGATGTGGACCGGCGACGTGGCGACCTGGGACGCGGACTCGTACGTCTTCATCGTCGACCGCGCGAAGGACATGATCATCTCGGGCGGCGAGAACATCTACTCGATCCAGGTCGAGGAGGCCGTCAACCAGCACCCGTCCGTGCTCGAGTGCGCCGTGATCGGGGTCCCGGACGACGAGTGGGGCGAGGCCGTCAAGGCGTTCGTCGTGCTCAAGCCGGAGACCACGGCCACCGAGGCCGACATCATCGAGACCGCGAAGGCGCACCTGGCCTCGTACCAGAAGCCCCGGTCCGTCGAGTTCGTCGACGCCCTGCCCAAGGCGCCCACCGGGAAGATCCTCAAGCGCGACCTGCGCGCCCCGTACTGGGCGGACCGCGACCGGTCCGTCTGAGCCCCGCCCGAACCGTGCTCGAAGGGGAGCATCCGTGAAGACCGTGATCGTGCCCGAGGACCGAGGATGACCCGCGCAGACGACGTTCAGCAGATCATCAACGCCACCCTGCTCTACGCCCGCGGACTGGACCTGTTCGACCCGGACGAGGCCCTCTCGGCGTACACCGACGACGCGTACTGGGACGCCACGGCGGTGGGCCTCAAGCGGTTCGAGGGTCGGGACGAGATCCACGGCTTCTTCAAGGCCGACGCCGAGTCGATGGCCGAGCAGTGCCACATCATGACCAACCACATCGTCGAGTTCGACGGTCCGGACGCCGCGCACGGCACCAACTACGTCTACGCGGAGGGGAGGACGAAGTCCGGTGCCACGATCAAGGCGATCGCACTCAACCGGGACGAGTACCGCCGGGTCGGCGACACCTGGAAGATCTCCGGCCGGGTGATCTCGCCGCTCACGTCCCCGCAGATGGAGGGGTTCGACGCATGACCCCGGCCGACACTCCTTCCCGCGGAGGCGGCATGAGCTCCGGCGGCGCGGTGATCGAGCGGTACATCGAGATCATGAACGAGCTCGACATCGACGCGCTCGGGGAGATCCTCGCCGACGACGTCGTGGTCCGGCTGCCGTTCGCGCCCGACCCGGTGCCGAAGGTGACCGAGGGCAGGGAGGCCGTGCTCGCGCTGTACTCCGGCTTCCCGCACCTCGTCGGGCCGCTGGGCTTCCACGACCTGCGGATCTCGCCGCTGGCGGCCGACGGCGAGTTCGTCGCGGAGTACCGCAGCGACACCACGATGCTCGCCACCGGGGAGCCCTACCGGAACTCCTACATCAGCACCTTCACCGTGCGGGACGGGCGGATCTCGGCCTTCGCGGAGTTCTTCGACCCGCTCGTGTTCCTGCAGGCCCAGGGCGCCACGGTGGCACTGCCGGCCTGACCCCTCCCGATCGACGAGTCGGCGGACCCCTCGTCGAGATCGCCAAGGTGATCGTTCCGTGCCGTTGACCTGCCGGGGGATCGTCCGGACGGTGGGGGAGCGGGCGACGGGGCCCGCACGGACGCGGGAGGTTCCCCATGGCGGGACGGGTCGAGGGCAAGGTCGCTCTGATCACCGGGGCGGCGCGCGGACAGGGGCGCAGCCACGCGCTGCGGCTCGCGCAGGAGGGCGCGGACATCATCGCCGTGGACCTCTGCGCCGACGTGGCGACGGCACCCTACGACGGGGCGACGGAGGCCGACCTGGCCGAGACGGTCAAGCAGGTCGAGGACCTGGACCGGCGGGTGCTGAGCCGGGTCGCCGACGTCCGTGACCTGCGGGCGCTGGAGACCGTGGTCGCGGACGGGCTGTCCGAGTTCGGGCACCTGGACGTGGTGGTCGCCAACGCCGGAATCGGCGCGTTCGCCCCGGCCTGGGAGATCACCGAGGATTCCTGGCAGGAGATGATCGACATCAACCTGACCGGGGTGTGGAAGACGACCAGGGCGGCGATCCCCGCGATGATCGAGCAGGGGACCGGCGGGTCGATCATCCTGACGAGCTCGATCGCCGGACTCGTCGCGTTCGGCAACCTCGCGCACTACACGGCGGCGAAGCACGGTGTCACGGGCCTGATGCGCACGCTCGCCGTCGAGCTCGCGCCGCACCGGATCCGCTGCAACTCCGTCCACCCGACGACCGTCGACACCGACATGGTCAACAACGAGCCGATCTACTCGCTCTTCCTCGGCGGGCAGCGCGGCGCGACCCGGGCCGACGCGGAGGCCGGCTTCACCGCGCTCAACGCCATCCCGATCCCGTGGGTCGACCCGATCGACATCAGCAACGCCGTGCTCCACCTGGCCTCCGAGGAGGCGCGGTACGTCACCGGTACGACCCACGTGGTCGACGCCGGGGCCCTGGCGCCGTTCAAGATCCCGCACGCGTAGCGCGGTCCCGGGCGGCACCCGTGCGGTGCCGCCCGGGAGGCGCGGCCGGGGGCGGACGGTGCCCGCGCGCTCAGCCGCCCACCTCCTGACCGTGCCGCACGACCGCCCACACGACGAGGGCGGACAGGACCAGGATGAGCGCCGCTCCCACCGGATAGGCGACGAGGAAGGCCAGCTGGACGACCCCGTTGAAGCCGGCCACGAGGACCGCCACGACCCGTGCCCAACCGGCTCCGCGGAGCAGGGCCAACGCGGCCGCGAGCTCCACCACCCCGAGGGCCAGCAGGACCCAGCCCCACTTGGTCACCTCCAGCAGCAGGACCCGGTCGGCGTCGGCGACCACGAACCCGCCCCGGGCGAGCGCACTGATCCCGTCCCACACGTTCCAGCAGCCGAGCAGGAACAGCAGCACCGCCGCCAGCCGCACCACCACGACCCATCGGGTCCGCCGGGGTGCTCGCGGCTCCCCGGCGGTGAGATCTCCGGTCACGTCGGTCCTCCTCCGGCGCGCCCCTCGGCGGCCCCTCCGCGCAGGCTGACCCGGCCGTCCGGCCGGGTCGTCATCCGCCGCGGGTGAACGGTGAGCGAGCGGCGCTCTCGCTCACCAGGAATGAGCGAGAGCGCCGTTCGCTCAAGGGCTGCCGAGGTGTCCCGATCTCGGCCCGGGGCGTCGCCACTTCCGCCTCGGACGGTCGTTTGGTAGACAAGGACGACCGACGATGCGAGGAGGCGTGCCATGGCGGGACGGGTCGAGGGCAAGGTCGCGCTGATCACCGGTGCGGCGCGCGGCCAGGGCCGCAGCCACGCGGTCCGGCTGGCGCAGGAGGGGGCCGACATCATCGCGGTCGACCTCTGCGGCCCGCTGGCCACGGTGGACATGTACCCGCCGGCCACCCGCGCCGACCTGGACGAGACGGTCGCCGAGGTGGAGAAGCTCGACCGGCGGATCGTCGCGCGGGTCGCCGACGTCCGCGACCGGGCCGCGCTCACCGCCGCCGTCGACGAGGGCGTCACCGAGCTCGGCGGGCTCGACATCGCGGTGGCGAACGCGGGCATCGCCAGCTTCGGCGCCGCCTTCGAGATCACCGACGAGATGTGGCAGGAGATGCTGGACGTCAACCTCACCGGCGTCTGGAACACCGCCCGGGCGGCCGTGCCCCACCTGATCGCGCGGGGTGGCGGCTCCCTCATGTTCACCAGCTCGATCGGCGGGCTGAAGGGCATCATGAACGTCGGGCACTACGTCTCGACCAAGCACGGGATCGTCGGGCTGATGCGCACGCTGGCCAACGAACTGGCGCCGCACCGCATCCGGGTCAACACCATCCACCCGACCAACGTCGACACCGACATGATCCAGAACCCGGGCACCTGGAAGCTCTTCGCGCCGGACGACCCGGAGCCCACGCAGGAGAAGGCGCTGCCCGGCTTCCTGTCGCTGAACGCGATGGAGGTGCCCTGGGTGGAGCCGATCGACATCAGCAACGCGGTGCTGTTCCTCGGCAGCGACGAGGCCCGCTACATCACCGGCGTCACGCTGCCGGTCGACGCCGGCGCGAACGTCAAGTAGTGACTGTCGACCGTTTGGTAGGCTCGCGCGATTCGACCGCGTCGAGGGGAGCGGGGATGCGGCAGCCGGCCGGGCGGAGCGCGCGGCGTTCCGGGGGAGAGCGTAAACCCCGCGAGGAGCGCTGGGCCGAGCTCATCGAGGTCGCCACCCAGGTGTTCTACGAGAAGGGCTACGACGGCGCTTCCCTGCAGGACATCGCCGACCGGCTCGGGATGCTCAAGGGCAGCCTCTACTACTACATCCAGTCCAAGGAGGACCTCCTCTTCGACGTGATCAGCGCCGTCCACAAGGAGGGCCTTGCCGTCGTGCGGTCCCGGGCGGAGGTGCCCGGCGGGCCGCTGGAGCGGCTGGAGAGCGTGATCCGCGGGCACGTGGAGCACACGTGCCGCAACCTCGTGCCCACTGCGGTCTTCCTGCACGAGCTGTCCGCGCTCCCGCCCGAGCGGCGGGAGGAGATCCTCGGCTCGGAGCACGCCTACCAGGGCGTGTTCCGCGACCTCGTGGAGCAGGGGCAGGCGGACGGGCTGGTCCGGGCCGACCTCGACCCGCGGCTCGCCGCGCTCTCCATCCTGGGCTCGACGAACTGGGTCTACCGCTGGTTCCGCCCCGGCGGCACCTTCACCCCGGAGCAGATCGGGGCGGAGATGGCGGAGATGGCGATCCGGGGGATCGCGACGGAGGAGACGCTGGCGGCCCGCGCCTCCCGCTGATCCCCGGTGTGATCGCGAAGGCCGTGATCACGGTCGTCAGGTCAGGGTGATCAGAGGGGAGCCGGCGGCGATCGGGGCGCCGGGGGCCGCGAGGACCTCGCCGACCCTGCCGCCGACCTCCGTGCGGATCACCATCTCCATCTTCATCGCCTCGAGCACCGCGATCACGTCGCCGGGCCCCAGCTCCTGGCCGGGCTGCACCCGGACCTCGACGACGGTGGCGTCCATGGGCGCGACGGGCACGGTGCCGGCGGCGGAGGCGGCGGCCCCCGACCCGGCGGCCGACTCGCGGGTCGGGCGGGACGACGCCGTGACCGCGGCCCCCGGGCGGACCGTGCGGCCGTAGACCGCCACCTCCACCGGGCCGCGATCCGTCGCGATGCGGACCCGGCGGGCGGGGACGACAGCCCTGCCCGCGCCCAGCAGCGACCCCGCTCCGCCCGCACCCACGGCTCCACCCCGACCAGTGGTTCCGGTCGTCGCGGCGCCGGCGGGCCCACCCGCGGGCGCGGGCCGGGTGGCCGGGTCCGGCGCCCACTCCCGTTGCACCGAGCCCGTGTCGTGGGTCCCGGCGGTGAAGGACTCCGAGCGCAGCACCTCACGCAGGTACGGTGCCGTGGTCGGGACGCCCTCCACCCGCAGCTCGTCGAGCGCGGCGATCAGGCGACGGCGGGCGGCGTCGCGGTCGGCGCCGTGCGCGAGGACCTTGCCGAACATCGAGTCGTACTCCGGCGCGACCCTGCTGCCCGGGCCCCCGCCCGCGTCGACGCCGAAGTCGTTGCGCACGCCGGGCCCGACCGGGAGCGCGAGCCCCGTGATCGCGCCGGGTGCGGGCCGGAAGTCCGCCCACGGGTCCTCGGCGGCGATGCGCGCCTGCACGGCGTGCCCGGAGATCCGCACGTCCTCCTGGCCGAAGGGCAGCGGCGCCCCGTCCGCCACCCGTAGCTGGGTGGCGACGATGTCCAGGCCGGTGACCAGCTCCGTCACCCCGTGCTCGACCTGCAGCCGGGTGTTCATCTCCAGGAAGAAGAACTCCCCCTCGGTTCGCACGGTCTCCGGTACCACGAGGAACTCCACGGTCCCCGCCCCGACGTAGCCGACCTCACGCGCCAGGGTCACGGCCGAGTCGAGGAGCCGCGACCGCAGCCCCTCCGACAGGCCGAACGCCGGCGCCTCCTCGATCAGCTTCTGGTGCCGCCGCTGCACCGAGCAGTCCCGGTCGCCGAGGTGCACGACGCTGCCGTGGGCGTCCCCGATCACCTGCACCTCGACGTGCCGCGGGCGCTCCAGGTACCGCTCGAGGTGCACCTCGGACCGGCCGAACGCGGCGCCGGCCTCGCGCCCCGCGGCGGCCATGGCCTCGGCCAGCTCGCAGGCGGAGTGCACCACCCGCATCCCACGCCCGCCGCCGCCGAACGACGCCTTGACCACCAGCGGGAACCCCAGCCGTTCGGCCGCCGCGGCCGCTTCGTCGACCGTGAGGTCCCCCGTGCCGGGCGGCACCGGGATCCCGCACTCCTCGGCGAGCGCCCGCGCCGCGACCTTGTCGCCCATGCGTGCGATGACCTCGGCGGACGGGCCGACGAAGACCAGTCCGGCACCCGCGACCGCCTCGGCGAACCCGGCGTCCTCGCTGAGCAGGCCGTACCCGGGGTGCACGGCGTCGGCGCCGGCGGCCTTGGCCGCGCCGAGCAGGGCGTCGACGTCCAGGTACGACGCCCGCGCCGGGGCCGGGCCGATCCGGTGCGCCTCGTCGGCGAGGCGGACGTGCAGCGCCTCGGCGTCGGCGTCCGAGTACACGGCGACCGACCGCAGGCCGAGCTCCCGGCAGGACCGGATGATCCGGACGGCGATCTCGCCGCGGTTGGCCACCAGCACGGTCTGGATCGACACGGGCCGCTCCGCTCTACTCGGGGGTCGACGAGGTCTGTCTACCAATCGACCGTCTGGTAGTCTAGCGTCCGTCGGTGAGACCCGACGGACACCGGTACGAGCGGAGGTCCCGTGACGGCAACGGACAGCCCCACGGCGCCACGAGGCGGTGCTCCCCATGGTGCGGACACCGGCAGTGCGCACCACGGGGACAGCATGGCGGACAGGATCGCGCTCCTGCGCGAGAAGCAGGAGGCCGCCCACGCCAGTGGCGGGCCCGAGGGTCTGCGCCGGCACCGCGAGTCCGGCCGGCTGCCCGTGCGCGAGCGGATCGACCTGCTCGTCGACCCCGGCACCTGGTTCGAGATCGGCGCGCTCGCGCTGCCGGAGCTGCGGCGGGAGAAGCCCATCCCGGGCGACGCCGTGGTGACCGGGTTCGGGCTGCTCGACGGGCGTCGCATCGGCGTCATCGGCATCGACTCCAGCGTGGTCGCGGGCACCACGGCCCCGATCAGCATGCGCAAGCAGGGGCGGCTGATCGAGCACGCGCAGCGGCACGGTTTCCCCCTGGTCCTGCTCTGCGACGCCGACGGCGGCCGGATGCCGGACGTCTCGGGCTGGCGGTTCTCCGGGCTGCCCCTGGACTTCACCACGTTCCTCAAGCCCCCGCCGGGGCAGCCGGTGGTGCCGCGCGCGGCCGCGGTGCTCGGCCCGAGCTACGGCGACTCCGCCCTGCACGCCTCCACCGCCCACTACGTGGTGATGGTGCGCAGCGGCTCGATCGCGCTGTCCGGCCCGTCGGTCGTGGAGCCGGCGATCGGGGAGAAGGTCACCGACGAGGAGCTGGGCGGGCCGGCGGCGGCGACCGAGGCCGGCAACGCGCACCTGGTCGTGGACACCGAGGCCGACGCGATGGACGCCATCGCCGCGTTCCTCTCCTACCTGCCGCAGAACTCCACGCAGCGCCCGCCGACGGCGCCGCCGCTGCCGCCGGGGCGGGACCCGCGCGACCTGGTGAGCATCGTCCCGCTCGGGGCGCGCTCCGGCTACGACATGCGGGACGTGTTCTCGTGCCTCGCCGACGAGGCCAGCATCCTGCCCTGGGCGGACGGCTGGGGGTCGTCGTTGTTGTGCGCACTGGCCCGGATCGAGGGCCGCCCGGTGGGGCTGGTCGGCAACCAGCCGATCGTGCGCGCGGGCGCGCTGGACCCGGCGGCGCTGGCGAAGGAGAAGGTGTTCGTGCAGCTGTGCGACACCTTCGGGCTCCCGCTGGTGTTCCTGCACGACGTCCCGGGCCTGATGATCGGCACGCAGGCCGAGCGCGGCGGGATCCTGCACGGCTACGAGGCGCTGGTCTCGGCGATCGCCGAGGCGACGGTGCCGAAGGTGGGCGTGGTGCTGCGCAAGGCCTACGGCGGCGGGCACTTCGCGATGGGTGGGCGTCCCACCAGGCCGGACTTCCTCTACGCCTGGCCGAGCGCCGAGCTGGGGTTCATGGCACCGGAGACCGGGATCCGCACGATCCACCGACGCCGGCTGGAGAAGGTGCTCGCCGAGCAGGGCCCCGAGGCGCACGCCGCGCTCGTCGCGGAGCTCACGGCGGAATGGATCAGCGAGGCGGAGCCCTGGGAGGCCGCCGCGCACCTCTCGCTCGACGACGTCATCGAACCGGGCCGGACCCGGGAGGTCGTGGCGGCGAGCATCGACATCGCGCTCGGAGGACGGCTTTGACCAGCAGGAACGGGACCTCCATCCGCAACGTGCGGGTGGAGGTCGAGGAGGTGGGCGACGGCCGCGCGGCCATCGCCGTGCTCACCATCGACGACCCGGCGAAGCTCAACGCCATGGGCCGCACCTTCTGGGCGGAGATGCGCGAGGCACTGGCCACCCTGGAGACCGACGGCCGGACCCGCGCGGTGATCGTCACCGGCGCGGGGGAGAAGGCCTTCTCGGCCGGCGGGGACATCGCGAGCTTCGCCGAGCTGACGGACGTCACCGCCAAGCGCGCCTTCCAGCAGGACTGCATGCGCACCTTCGCCGCGGTCGAGGAGACCCCGCTGCCGGTGATCGCCGCGGTCAACGGCTACGCCATGGGCGGCGGCTGCGAGCTGGCCCTGGCGTGCGACGTCGTCGTGGCGGCGGACAGCGCGACGTTCGGCATGCCGGAGAGCGCGGTCGGACTGGTGCCCGGCTTCGGGGTGCTGCGGGCGCCGTCCGTCATCGGGCGGCACTGGACCAAGCTGATGATGTTCTCCGGCGAGCGGGTCGACGCCGAGACCGCGCTGCGCATCGGGCTGGCGCAGAAGGTGGTGCCGGCGGCGGAGCTGATGGACACCGCGCGAGAGATCGCCGTGCGGATCGCCGGGATGGCGCCGCTCGCGCTGGCCACCGGGAAGAACCTGGTCAACCGGGGTGTGGACCGCGGCGAGTTCGACCACTCGACGGCCGCGCTGACCACCCTGCACGCCACCGCGGACGCCGCCGAGGGGATCGCGGCGTTCGTCGGGAAGCGGGCGCCGACGTTCGAGGGGCGGTGAACTCGGCGATGGAGCCTTTCGTCGCGCTCATGCGGCGCTACGTCAACGACTACACCAACCGGCACGACGTCTCGGTCTGCCCCGAGATCATGGAGCCGGGCTACACGCTGCGGATGGGTCCGCACGAGGTGGCGGGCCGCGACGAGCTGTACATCCCGGCGTCGCAGAAGCAGTTCGCCCAGTTCCCGGGCCTGTGCCTGACCGTGCACGAGATCGTGACCAACGGCGAGCGGCTGGCCATGCGGTTCTCCGAGCACGGCCGGTCGGTCAGGCACGAGGGACGCGGGGCCGCGTGGACCGGGCTCGGCCTGTACCGGTGGAACGGGCGGAAGCTCGTGGAGAACTTCGTGGAGCAGGACTACCTCGCCCGGCGGCGCCAGCTCGCCTCCGGCGTGCCGGCGGTCGTCGAGCCACCGGCGCTGGCGCCGTGGGACACGGTGGCCCTCGACCCGGACCCGGAGGCCGAGACCGTGGTGCGGGAGTGGATCTCCTCCGGCGCGGACACCGGCGCGGTGACCCTCGACGACGGGGCGCCGGAGATCCTGCTGGCCGACGCGTCGTCGCAGGTCGACGACCTGTTCTCGGCCGGGGCGCAGGTGGCCTTCCGGGTCACCCGGACCGGCACCTACGTCGGCGGGCTGGGCCCCGACGCCGGGATCGACGACGCCGCGCTCACCGGTGCCCCCGGCACGCTGCACCTCGTCGGGCTGGTCACGGTGGCCGACGGCCGGGTGGCCGGCGGGCGGATCGTACGGGACCGTCTGGGGCTGGCCCGGAGCCTCTCCAGGCCCACCGTCGGGAGCGCGTCGTGACCGTCGTCGACGACCTCACCACGCCCGCGGCCAGCGCAGATCCCTTCGCCGTCCTCCGCGCCCTACGCGAGGGCGACCCGGTGCACTGGAGCGAGGCGCACCGGGCCTGGCTGATCACCCGCTACGACGACGTCTCCGCCGCGTTCCAGAACAAGGCCTTCTCCAACGACCGGGTCCGCCCCGTGCTGGAGCGGAGGAAGCAGGCGGGGGCCGAGTCCGCCGCGACCGGCGTGCTCGGCCTGATGACGGGCTGGATGGTCGTCAACGACCCGCCGGTGCACACCCGGCTGCGCAAGCTCGCGGCCGGCGCGTTCAAGGGTCAGCGGATCGCGGCGATGGACGCGATGATCACCCGGATCGTCGACGAGCACCTCGACGCGTTCCTGCGCGGCTCCGGACCGCAGGACCTGATCTCCGAGGTCGCCTACCCGCTGCCCGCCACCGTCATCGCGACGATGCTCGGCGCGCCGCCCGAGGACCGCGACCGGTTCCGCGAGTGGTCGGACGAGCTCGCGCTGGTCGCGTTCGGTACCGGCGGCGCCGCGCGGGCCGACCGGCACGAGCGCGCGTTGCGCGGACTGCGCGAGATGGAGTCCTACTTCCACACGCTGATCGAGAAACGCCGCGCCGAGCCGGGCGAGGACATGCTGTCCGCCCTCATGGCTGCGCCGTCCTCGGAAGGGGACGACCGGCTGTCCGACGACGAGCTCGTCGGCATGTGCGCGTTGCTGCTCTTCGCCGGCCACGAGACCACCACGAACTCGATCGCGAACTCGGTCCTGGCCCTGCTGCGGCACCCCGACCAGCTCGACCGGCTGCGCCGCGACCCGGCCCTGATCGGCCCGGCCGTCGAGGAGCTGCTGCGCTTCGACGGCCCGATCAAGGTGCTCAACCGCTGGGTGGTCGCGGAGACGGAGGTCCGCGGGAAGGCCATCCGGCCGGGCGAGCGGGTGCACCTGGTGCTCGCCTCGGCCAACCGGGACCCGGAGAAGTTCGCCGACCCGGACGCGCTCGACCTGGGGCGGAGCCCGAACCCGCACGTCGCGTTCGGCAAGGGCATCCACGCCTGCATCGGCGCCCAGCTCGCCCGGATGGAGACCCGGATCGCGGTGGCTCGCATCGTCGAGCGGCTGCCGGGACTGACGCTGGCGGAGGAGCCGGAGTGGAAGGACGTGCTGGCCTCCCGCTCCATGGAGAAGCTGGTGGTGACCCACTCGTGAGGACCGTGCGATGAGGATCGGGGTCGACCCCGAGGTCTGCGAGGCGCACGGCCAGTGCTCGATCGTCGACATGGACCTCTTCCCCCTCGACGACGACGGCTACTCCGCCGTCGGGCCCGACCGCGAGGTGCCCGAGGGCGAGGAGGACACGGCCAGGCTCGGTGTGGACGCCTGCCCGGTGCGCGCGCTGCGGATCCTCTCGTGAGCGTGCTCTTCACGCCCGTCCGGCTGGGCCCGCTCACGCTGAAGAACCGCCTGGTCATGGCCCCGATGGGGACCTGCCTGGACAACGGCGGGTACATCACGGACGACACGGTGGCCTACTACCGCCGGCGCGCCGAGGGCGGCGTCGGGGCGATCACGGTGGAGGGCTGCCTGGTCTCGGGCGACACGGTCGGGCCGGAGCCGCGGATCTGCGGGCCGGAGTACCTGCCCGGGCTGCGCCGGGTCGTCGAGGCCCTCCGGCGGTACGACGTCACGGTCGGCGTGCAGCTCATGCACCCCGGCCGGCAGGTCGTCGAGGGGCCCTCCGTGGCGCCCTCGCCGGTGCCGCTGAACTCGGCGTCGCCCGTCCCGCACGAGCTGACGGTGCCGGAGATCGAGCGGATCGTCGCCGACTACGCGCAGGCGGCCCGGTACGCGCAGGAGGCCGGGTTCGACTACCTGGAGGTCCACGGGGCGCACGGGTACCTGCCGTCGAACTTCCTCTCGCCGCAGCACAACCACCGCACGGACGCCTACGGCGGCTCGCCGGAGAACCGGGCGCGGTTCTCGGTGGAGGTCGCGCAGGCGATCGTCGCGGCCTGCGACCTGCCACTCGTGTGGCGGCTCAACGGCACGGACGCCGAGCCCGGCGGGTTCGACCTCGAGTCGGCGGTGGCCGTCGCGCGGATGCTCGAGGAGGCCGGGGTCGCGTCGATCTCGGTGTCGTCGGGCACCTGGCTGACGCTGCAGCAGACGCTCGCGCCGATGTCCGTGCCGCGCGGGCACATGCGGCCCCTGGTCCGGGCCGTGAAGCAGGCCGTGTCGGTGCCGGTGATGGCCGTCGGGCGGCTCGACGACCCGGAGCTCGCCGAGAACGTCGTCGCGTCGGGCGAGGCGGACATGGTGCTGCTGGGCCGCGGCCTCATCGCCGAGCCGGACTGGCCGCTGCTGGTGCGGGACGGGCGCGGGGACGAACTGCGTCCGTGCATCGCGTGCAACGCCTGCGTCGACCTCGTCGGGCGCGGTGAGCGGGCGCGGTGCTCGGTGAACCCCGAGGTCGGCCGGGAGCTGACCTGGGAGGTCGAGGCCGCGGCGCGGCCGCGGCGGGTGATGGTGGTCGGGTCCGGACCGTCGGGCCTGGAGGCGGCGCGGCTCGCCCGGCTGCGCGGGCACGAGGTCTCGATCTGGGAGCGGGACGCGGAGCTGGGCGGGAAGCTGGAGGTCGCCGGCCTGGCGCCGAGCAAGCGCGAGGTGCTGCGCTTCCGCGAGCACCAGGCGCGGCGGCTCACCGCGCTCGGGGTGGAGATCCACACGTCGTCGCCGGTGTCGGCCGCGACGGTCGCGGCGGAGCGGCCGGACGTCGTGATCGTCGCGACGGGCGCGGACCCGCTCGTGCCGCCGATCCCCGGGATCGACGGGCCCACCGTGCACGACGCCCAGCGGCTGCTGCGGGGCGAGATCCCGGTCGGGCCCGGGACGCGGCTGGTCGTGGTCGGCGGCAGCGCCACCGGCTGCGAGACCGCGGAGCTGATGCGCGCGCGGGGCGCCGAGGTCACCGTCGTGGAGATGCGCGGCAGCATCGGCCGCGGCATCGAGGCGATCACCCGCCGGCAACTGGTCCGGCAGCTCGAGCGGGACGGCGTCGAGGTGCTGACCCGGGCCACGGTCGTCGGGATCGAACCCGGGGTCGTGCACTGGCAGGAGGCCGACGGGACGCCGCACGCCCTCGACGCCGACCTGGTCGCGCTGGCCATCGGCTGGCGGCCGACCGGCCCGGAGGTCACCGCCGGGCTGGAGCTCGGCGGGGGCGGTGGGGCCGTGGGCGGGATCGAGGTGCGGGTGCTCGGCGACGCCGACTCCCCGGCCGACTTCGTCCGCGCCGTCAATGCCGGGGCCGACGCGGGCCTCACCGTCTGAGCGAACGGCACTCTCGCTCACTAGCTGTGAACGACAGCGCCGCTCGCTCAGATAGGTGCGGCTGCGGTCGACCTGCGCGAACGGCGCTCTCGCTCACCAGATGTGAGCGAGAGCGCCGTTCGCCGTGCTCAGGCGGATTGCTTCACCTCCGCGGGCGCGACCTCCGGGACCTTGGTGTAGCCCTCGTAGCCCTTGGCGGCGACCTCGTCGCACCTCTCGCGGTACACGCCGACCCCGCCGATGTAGGCCATGAAGACCCGCGGCTTGCCGGGCACGTTGGAGCCCATGTACCAGGAGTCCGCGGTCGGGTAGAGGGTCGTGTCGCCGACCTCCTCGACGTGGCGCACCCACTCGTCCTCGGCCTCGGGCATCGCGTCGAGCTCCTCGACGCCGTTGTCCCGCATCCACCGGACGCAGTCCGTGACCCAGTCCACGTGCTGCTCGATCGAGACCATCATGTTCGACAGCACGGACGGGCTCGACGGACCGGTGATCGTGAACAGGTTCGGGAACCCGGCGACCGACAGGCCCAGGTAGGACCGCGGGCCCTCGCCCCACTTCTCCTTCAGCGACACCCCGTTCTTGCCGCGGATGTCGACCCGGGTGATCGCGCCGGTCATGGCGTCGAAGCCGGTGGCGAAGACGATCGCGTCGACCTCGTACTCGTGCTCCGAGGTCCGCACGCCCTTCTCGGTGATCTCCACCAGCGGCGTGCGCCGGATGTCGACGAGGTGGACGTTCTCCTTGTTGAAGGTCTCGTAGTAGCCGCTGTCCAGGCACGGCCGCTTGGTGCCGTAGGGGAAGCTGCGCGGGGAGAGCAGCTCGGCGAGCTCCGGGTCGTGCACCTTCTCCCGGATCTTGGACCGGACGAACTCGGCGGCGGTCTCGTTGGCGTCCTTGTCCACCAGGGTGTCGGTGTACGAGGTGAGCACCGCGACGAGGTTGCCCTGCTCCCACGCCGCCTCGTACACGGCGGTGCGCTCCGCCTCGTCGACCTCCAACGCGGACTGCGTGGGCAGCGGGACCGGCACGCCGAACGCGGAGGTCTGCTGGTCCTTGCGGAACTCCCGGTACGTCGCCTTGCGGGCGGCGATCTCCTCCTCGGTGAGCGGCCGGTTGCCGGCCGGCATCGAGAAGTTGGGCGTCCGCTGGAAGACGACGGTGTCCGCGGCCTGCCCGGCCATGATCGGGATGGACTGGATGCCGGACGAGCCGGTGCCGATCACCGCGATGCGCTGCCCGGAGAAGTCCACGCCCTCGTGCGGCCAGTGCCCGGTGTGGTAGGTCGGGCCCTGGAAGCGCTCGGCGCCGGGGATCTCGGGTGCCTTCGACACCGAGAGGCAGCCGGTGGCCATCACGAACCACCGGCAGTCGACGACCTCGCCGGTGTTCGTCGTGATCGTCCAGCGCCGGCTCTCGGCGTCGTAGACCGCGCTCTCGACCCGCGTGTCGAAGGTGATGTCACGCTCCAGGTCGAAGCGCTCGGCCACGTGCTTCGCGTAGCTCAGGATCTCCGGCTGGGTCGCGTACTTCTCGCTCCAGGTCCACTCCTGCTCGAGCTCCGGGGAGAAGGAGTAGGAGTACGCGAGGCTCTCGACGTCGCACCGGGCGCCGGGGTACCGGTTCCACCACCAGGTGCCGCCGACGCCGGAGGCGGCCTCGAACACCCGGGTGGACAGGCCCAGCTCGCGGAAGCGGTGGAGCTGGTAGAGGCCGGAGAACCCGGCCCCGACGATGACGGCGTCGACCGTCCTGTCGTTGGTCATGCGCGTGCTACCTCCAGGCTGCGACTCTGCAGACGGGTGACATGCACCGAGTCAACCGATCGTTTGACAAGGACGCGACGTGCGCGGCGACGCAGTCCCGGACGCGGCTTCGTTCCGGGGACACCTTGACCGCGGCGGGTCGGATGTGCTCTGGATCACTGTGTCGATCACCAGGACCACCGACCGGGCGGTGCCCGGGTCACCGGGGCCCGGTCGGCCCGGTCAGCGCGGCGACGAGCGCCCAGTCCGGCGCGGCCGGATCCAGCTCGCGGAGCTCCCGGACGGACCGGGCGGCGGGGGAGTCGGCCAGCCGGCCGGCGAGCAGGTCCACCTGCGCGCCCGCCGGCAGCTCGCCGACCTGCACCAGGCCGGCGGCGAGCCGGGCCCAGCCCGCGGCGGTCGGGTCGCCCGCCTCGGCGAGCGCGGCCAGGGCGGACCGGTGGGCGGCGACGGCACGGCAGGGGTTCCCCGTCGCCCGCTCGACGGCGGCGACCTCCTGCCAGGCCGCGGCGACGTCGGCGGGCAGGCCGAGCGTGCGGTAGAGGGCGAGCGCGGCGTGCAGGTCGGCAAGGGCCTCGGCCGGGCGGTCGCGGCGGCGGGACAGGCGGGCGCGATCGGCGAGGGCGTGGGCGTGGGCGGCGTCGTCGCGACCGGCCAGGAGCTCGACGGCGAGGTCGTAGGCGGTGCGGGCGTCGCGCAGTGCGGTCGCGGCCCCGTCCGGCGTGCCGGGATCCGCCGCCTCGGCGAGCGCGGCGGCGAGCCGGTGGGTGGCGCGGCCGAGCAGCACCGGGTCGCCCGTGCGGTCGGCGAGATCGAGGGCGGCGGTCGCCGCGGCGAGCGCGGGTGTCCCGTCGCCCCGGCGGGTGTGGGCGGCGGCGAGGTGGACCAGGGCGTCGGCGCCCGTGGCCGGGTCGGCCTGCGCGGCGGCGTTCCGGGCGAGACGCTGCAGGAGCGCGGTGGTGAGCGCGGTGGGGTCAGTGACCGGGTGGTCGGCGGGACGGGCTGGGTGCTCCGGCGGGGCGGCCTGCTGGGAGAGGAAGGCCGGACGGATCGACGAGCGAGGCGCATCCTCGTGATCGGCCGGCGGCCTCTCACCCGGCAGCACCGCGCCCCGCCACACCTCGCAGGACGACGCCTCGCACGGCAGCACGTCGTCCGCCGGCCCCCCGCCCGGCAGTCCGTCGTACGCCGGCGCCTCGCCCGGCGGCACCTCGGCCGGCAGGACGTCGGCGACGGCCCTGGGCAGCGCGCACCACGGGCCCGCGCCCGGACCGGGGCGGGGGCTGAGCAGGCCGCGCCGGAGCAGGGCACCCAGCAGCGTGCCGACCGGCACCCCGTCCGGGAGCAGCGCGGCGCACCGGGCGGGGTCGACCAGCGGCAGCCCGGTGGCCCGGACGGCCTCCAGCACTTCCCGCTCGGCCGCGGGCAGGGCGGCGAGCGCGACCAGCGCCGCGGCGCGGGCGGCGGCGCGGGCGTCGTGCGGCGGGGCAGCGGGGAGCGCCCGCAGCGCCGCGGCCGGGGTACGGCAGGCGCCCCCGAGCAGGCGCACCGCGAGCGGCGAGCCGTGGCAGGCCGCGAGCAGCGCGGCGCCCGGCGCCATCAGGTCGCCGGGCGGCGGGCTCGGCGTCGGCAGGTCGAGGTGCGCACCGGCGGGAAGGAGCGCCGCGGCCGTCGCGGGCGGCAGGCCCCGCACCGCGACCGCGGCCAGGCCGTCCAGGTGCAGCTCGTCGAGCGGAGCCGCCGTCGTGACCAGCACGGACGACCCGCCGCCGGGCAGCAGCGCGCGGACCTGCGCGGCCGAGCGGGCGTCGTCGAGCACGAGGAGGGTGGGCGCGGCGGCGAGGAGGGTGCGCAGCAGGGCGGTGCGGTGCGGCGTCGAGGGCGGGACCTCGCCCGCGCGCACACCGAGGTCGCGAAGCAGCTCCCGCAGCACCGGAGCCGCGTCCGGGCCGGTCACCGGTACGAAGCGGACCCCGCCCGGGTACCGCCCGGCCAGCCGCGCCGCGGCGGCGAGCGCCAGGGCCGTGGTCCCCAGCCCGGGCCCGCCGGCGAGCACGACGCCCGGGGCCCCGGCGGCGACGGCCCGCAGGACCGCGGCCAGCTCGTCCTCCCGGCCGGCGAGGGCGTCCCCCTCGACCGGGGGCGCCCCCGTGGGCTCGAGGACCACCCGTCCCACCTGCACGACCGTCCCGACGGGCCCGCTGACCTGCAGGTCCAGCTCCGGCCCGGTCACCGGCCGTCCCGGACGTCCGGCGTGATCGTGAGGCCACCGTGCAGCTCCCGGGCCTGGATCACGGTCCCGGCCTGGCCGCCGTCGGCGATCTCGATCCGCATCCCGGCCTCCTCCGGTCCTGCCGCCCGCGTGCCCGGCTCGTCGGCCTCGACCGCGTCCGTCACCGGTGCCGGGAGCGGGCCGCCGGTGTGCAGCCAGGCCCAACCGGAGAAGACCTTGCCCGGCTCCACGACCAGCACACGCCGGAAGTCCCGGATCCGCAGCACGCCGCGCAGCTCGGCGAAGAGCGGGTCGGACACGGCGACGGCGAGGTCGGCGCCGGGCCGGCGCGCCAGGTCGGCCCGCAGTGCGTGCGACCCGAGGAAGCGGCAGGTGCGGACCACGCCGCTGCCCGCGAACCCGTTGCGCGCCGGACGGCCCGGGCCGCGGTGGGCGGCCGCGCGCAGCCGCAGCCGTTCGGCCGGGGCGGACCGGTTGAGCGCCTCCAGACCGGCGCGCAGCGCCACCAGCATCGCGACGACCGCGGCCGGCTCGGCGGCCGGCCCGAGCAGGGCGACCTCGCCGTCCCCGTTGGGCTGGCGCAGCGGCTCGGCCGCACCGGCCGCCCGCCAGGCCGCGTCGAGCAGCCCGGCCAGCGCGTCCTGCGCCCGTTCCTGCGCCGCGTCCGAGCGCCTGCCGTAGCCCTCCAGGTCGACCGCGACGCACAACCGTTCGCCCGCGTCCCCCCGGCGTCCGACCACCCGTTCCCCCGTACCCCGAACCGCCGCCGACGGGGAGCCTACGAGGTGGGGCCTCCGTCCCGGTAGGTTCGGCGTGCGGGCCGCCCGGTCCGCACGGCGCCGGGGGGTGACCGGTCGGTGACGACCCAGGAGCGGACGGAGGGGACGCACGGCCCGCGGGCCGGCGTCGCGCCGCACGCTGCCCCGGGGTCCGCCCCGGACCCCGCCCTGGACCCCGCGCTCTGGGAGGCGCTGCGCGCCCTCGGGCACACCGCCGAGTTCGCCGCCGGCGCCACGATCCTCTTCCAGGGCTCCGCCTCGGAGTCGATGCTGCTGCTGGAGGAGGGCCTCGCCACGGTGAGCGTCACGGCCGCGGACGGGGCGGAGGTGTTCCTCGCCTTCCGCGGGCCCGGCTCCCTGCTCGGCGAGTTCGGCTACGTCGACCGCCGGCCGCGGTCCGCGATGGTCCGGGCCGCCACCCGCACCCGCTGCCGGGTGCTGCCCCGTCCGGTGCTCGACCGGTTCCTCGGGGCGGACCCCGAGGCGCAGCGGGCGGTCACGGCCGCCGTCGTCGCGAAGATGCGCGCGGTCACGGACCGGCGGGTCCGGTACACGCAGGGCCGGATCGGCACCCGGATCGGCCGCGTGCTGCTCGACCACGCCCGGGAGTTCGGCGTCCCGGGCCCCGGCGACTCCGTGGTCGTCGACGTGCCGCTGGCCCAGCCGCGGATCGCGGACCTGGTCGGCGCCCGGCCGCGGATCGTGGGGCTGGAGCTGGCCCGGCTGCAGGAGGCGGGGCTGGTCGACACGGGCTACCGGTCCTCGCCACGGAAGCTGCGCGTCCTCGACGTCGCCGGTCTGGAGCGCCGGCTGGGGGAGTCCGCCGGCTGATCGCCGCAGGTGGCACGGGTGCGACATCACCGGCGCCGCTCCGGGCGATCATCCGGGTCCGACGACCCGTGACCGGAAGGACCTGCGGTGAGCTCCGACGAGCCCGAGGAGGGGACCGTCCCGGCCCCGTCCGGTTTCGCCACGGACGACGACATGCTCGCGCTGCTCGGCCACGACGGCGCCGCCCTGCCGACGGAGCACCCGTTCGAGTCCTGGTGAGGGTCCCGGCCGGCGAGGGCGGCGAGCCACCGGCGCGCCCGCGCCTCGCCCGCCCGGTCTCCCGCGGCCACCGACGCCCGCCGCGCCGCCGCCCGCTTGACCGCCGCCGCGGCCGCCCGCCCGGC